>SYKU01000325.1 GCA_005808865.1 Acidobacteriota bacterium | reverse complement strand
CGCGCCGTTCTCGCCGAGCAGCAGATGCACTTCACCAGCACGCACTTTGAGACTGCCATCGGCGAGAGCGGTGACGCCGCCGAAGCGCTTCTGAATGTTGCTCAATTCAAGCACGAGTCGCAGGCGCCTGGACGCCGAGCTTCGACGCGGCATCGAGCAGGCTCTGCCACGTGCCGCCCTCGACCGGAATGCCTTCCACACCCCGCCGCGCCTCCATTCTGTATTCCGGATCACCCGCCACCAGCACTTCCTCGTACCCGCGCGCGGGCGGCGCCGATTTCACCATGCGGATCAGCTTATCCATCCGCGCCGCAAATTCCTCACGCGGAAGAAATCGTTTAATGTCGATCGCAAAAAACGTCTGGCTCACGCGCATGGCGCGTCCTCGAATGCGGATGCCGCCCATCTCCGTGCTCATCGCCCCGCCGCTCAGGACGGAGCAGAGAATCTCCACCATCATCGCGAGTCCGCTGCCCTTGTAACCGCCGAGCGGCATCAGCAGACCTTTCAACGCGGCCTCGGTGCTGGTGGTAGGAACGCCTTCGGAATCCATGGCCCAGCCTGCCGGAATCTCCGCATGCCCGTTAATTCCGGCCTTGTAGATCTTACCCGCGGCCACTGTCGTTGTCGCCATATCGAGTAGCCAAGGCAACTCCTCGCCGCCCGGAACCGATACGCAAATCGGATTCGTGCCGAAGCGGGTTGCCTTACCCTGCCACGGGGGCACCATCGAGGAGGCTGTACAGAACACGATCCCGATCTGGCCGGCCGCGGACATCTTTTGCGCCCAGAACGCGCAAGCGCCAAAATGATTCGACTCGCGCGCCACCACCATACCCATGCCCCGCTCTCGCGCGATACGCAGGGCGTGCCCGCAGCATATTTCCGCGATCGCCTGCCCGACGCCATTCTCCCCGTCATAGAGAAGGCATGACCCGTCTTCGGAAACAACGTGACCCGTAGCGGCCGGATTCAAATCTCCCCAGGCGATCTGCTCGAGGTAATAGGGAAGCAACTGAACACCGTGCGAATCCACGCCGCGCACATTGGCCGCGACAAGCGACACGGCCACGAGGCGAGAGGTTTCCACGGAGACCCCGGCGGCCAGGCAAATCCGTTCCACGAATGCGGCGAGTTCCGGTGCGGAGACAACGGTTTCCGCCGCCGCCATTAACCCTTCAACCCGGCCAGCACGCCCCGCATGTACGCGAAAGACCTAAGCATCCCCGGCAAGGGATTCTCGGCCTCGATCTCGTATTCAAGCATGACGCCGCCCTGGTAGTTCATCTTCTTCAGCTCTTTGAAGATCGCCGGGATAGGCATTGCGCCGTCGCCCACCACGCACTGGCTGTCCTTGCCGTTCAGGTCGCGCAGATCCTTGACGTGCATGTCGAGCAGACGCGGCCCGGCTTCGCGAATGGCCTGTACAACGTCAGTCCCGGTGCGCGTGGTGTGGCCGATGTCGATGCAGAGACCGACGCGCGGGTCCATATCCTTAATAACCTTGAGCGCATCCTGCGGCGCGGGGTAATTCTTGTCCTCGGGGCCATGGTTATGGATCGCCACTTTGATGTCGTACTGCTTAACGAACTTTTCGAGGCGCGCGGTGGCTTTCTTCGTCGGCATGATCACCATTAGGGGCATGCCGCAGGCCTTGGCGTATTCGAAATACTTTCGCATGTCGTCGTCATCGTCGTGGGCGAGTTGGATGGTGCCGCCGCCGAGGAGTTGCAGGCCGGCCGCGGCGATTTCCTTTCGACCCTTTGCAATTTCTTCCGCCGTGCCGCGGTAGGGCAGATGAAACTCCTTGATGTTGATGTATGGAGTCTTCAGCGCCTTCGTGCCGTTGATGGCGATCTTGCGGCTGAATTCCCGGAATGAGTAGCTGGCTACGCCGAGCTTTAGCTCTCCCGGCCCACCCGGATTGTCGATGGCCGCGGCGGCCGCAAGCGCAGAGCCGGGTAACCCGCCCGCGAGTGCCGCCGCGCTGCCCATGAAACTCCTGCGGCTCGTTCCAAACGTCATAGTGTAACCTCCCGTCTAAGCCTACAATATTACAATGACTCGCCGTGAACTTCTTGCCGCTTCCGCCGGAATCTTCGCCGGCGCTCCCCTTACGCGCCCCGCCGCCGGAAAGACGAACGTCATCATGTTCATGACGGACGACCACGGCGCGTGGGCCATGGGCGCCTACGGGTGCAAAGAAATCCAGACTCCCAATCTCGACAAACTGGCTTCGGGAGGAGCGCGGTTCACCCGTGCGTTCGCTTCGACGCCGGTCTGTTCTCCGAGCCGGATGACGTACATGACCGGCAAGCTGCCATCGTTGCACGGCGTTCAGGATTGGATCATCCCGGAGGACTCTTTCGGCGAAAAGAGCATCCGGTTCCTGGATGGCCACACCACCTACGCCGAGATTCTCGCGCGCAATGGCTACAAGCTCGGGATGTGCGGCAAATGGCATATGGGGGAAGACGAAAAGGCTCAGCGCGGTTTCAGCTACTGGCATACTGTGCCGGGCGGAGGCGGGCCGTACAAGGACGCCGAATTCGTCACCAACGGCAAGAAGCGTGTGATCGAAGGCTATAAGACCGATCGCGTCGCGGACGGGGCGATCGACTTTCTGAATCAGGCGGGAGGGCAACCGTTCTATCTGCTGGTCCCGTTCTACGCGCCGCACACTCCTTTCAGCTATCAGCCGGATGAATACCGGAAGCCATACGCGGATTCGAAGTTCACCTGCTTCCCGGATGCGCCGATGCACGACTGGCAGAACCCGGGCCTCGCCACGCATCACGGCAACCGCGACAGCAAGCTTGCGTATTCCGCGTTGATCACGGGCATGGACCACAACGTGGGCCGCATCCTGCAACGTCTCGATGAGTTGAAGCTGAGGGAAGACACGCTGATTGTGTTCACGGCCGATCAGGGTTGGAACGCGGGACACCACGGCGTATGGGGCAAGGGGAACGGGACGTGGCCGCTCAACATGTACGAAGAGTCGCTGCGGGTGCCGCTCATCTGGAATCATGCGAAGCGGATCAAGCCCGGACAGGTGGTTCCGGCGATGGTTTCGAGCTACGACTACTTCCCGACGATTCTCGATTATTTGGGGATGGCGCAGCCGAAGGACGCGAAGTTGCCGGGACAGAGCTACGTGCCCGCGATGACTGGAGGCAAGGTGGCGGCGCGACGGCGGCTGTACTTCGAGTACGAGTTCGTTCGTGCCGTGCGCACGGAGAACATGAAGTATATCGAGCGGACGAAGGAATGGCCGAGCGAGTTGTTCGATCTTGAGGCTGATCCGGGCGAGTCGAAGAACGTGATTGGGGACGCCGGTTATGCGAAGCAGTTGGCGGAGCTGCGGGCGGATTTGAAGGGCACGTTCCAGCGAATCGGCGCTCCGCCGATTGAGGATTGGCGCGGGACGACGCGACAGAAGCTGACGGTCTACCGGCAGAGGGGGAGCCGGTAGCGGAGTGAGGAGGCGCGGGGCTGAAAAATCAGGCCGAGGAGTCAGATGGGTTGATAAGCAGCTTTTTATTAATGACTTGGAACGGGGTGACGCAGAAAAATAATTTTGTGTTTTTCGTGGCGCGGGGGAGGTTGGGGGAGCCTGGGAAGTGCGGTTTTCGGGCGTTTGCGGTGGGTTGCGAGTAGAAGAAGGACGGGGGCCTTGGGGGCGAAATCGGGAGGGCGCGTCGTGATGGGGCTGTAAGTGGCTTTTTATCATCTGCTTGAGATGGGGTGACGCAGAGAATAAAAAGGCGAACGAAGATCGCCGCCCCGCTCTCCTGCCAACCCTCAACTCGGAGTATACATATGCGTGCGGGGCTAGCCGGAGGTGGATTGGCGTAAGTCTTTGGAATCGAAGGTCAGAATAATTCCAAAGTCGCGGAACGCCGAGAACGCCGTCAGCTCCGACTTTACGTCAGGTCGAAAACCACGCGAAGAGCGCGTTCCAGGCGCTTTATTCCGGCTGTCGTAACCGCCCAGAGGTAGCCACTCAGCCGCGAGCAGTGCGGGGTTAGCACCTGATCCATAATTGCTTTCGACTGCCTGCCTCCGGGCTGGGCAAGAGCCTCAGACGAATACACCCGGCTTGCGCTGTACGCCGACGGCGCAACTACAACGCGCAATCCAGCACGATTCCGCGCATCATTCGACAAAAACGACCGGGGGGGGCGCGTCCTTCGAACTTCAGTGCCCATGACTGGATTCAGTCGAGCCCAGGGCACATCGCCCCGGCGAGGAATCCGCGGCCCGCTCACTTTCTTTCATGGATCGAGCCGAGGCCGGAATGGAACAAGGAACGCTCCCACGATCGCCTGTGTAGTTAGATGAGAGCGAAAGACTACTTTCCGCCTGACCGGAGCCATGCTCCGATGGCGGCAACAAGCAAGGCCACGGTGATGTATATACCGTCCATGAAGCCAGCGCGATCGGCAAACGTGTGAGCGCCAAGAAAAAAGCCGCGAAAGACCATCGCCAGTACAGCGGTAGCCCAAAGCGCGAAGACAAATCTAAGCTTCCCCATTACTGCTAGCGCCAGAGACGCCAGCCCGCACAGTGAACTGACGAACAGGAGTCCGCACAACGTATCTCCGGACCACGGCAGCAAAGATGTCTGGAGCGCGTGGGACGGACCCAACGTTGAAACCAACGACACGCCAAGCATGAAAAGCGCGAGTAGCAGATGCACGAGATAACTGTAGAAACGGAACACTCTAATGACGATCGCCACCAAATTCCTCCGGCTCGAGGACCAAGCGAGCTATTGTACCGCACCGCTCGCGCGATCGTGCTGAACCCAGGCACGAGCATCCAGCACGACCCGCCGGACGCCGGCCTTGAAGAACTCCCGGCCCGTCTCCCGCCGTCAGTATGTTGGCGGAGTAGCCATCGGGCACGCTAATCGTTACCCGGACGCCGTTCAGGCCATTACCTGTCGACTCCCGGATAGGGGCCGGCCCAAAAGGCCAGCCCCGGCCCAGCAATCAGTCATCGATCGCTACTTAATAATATAGTCGTCATAGACCCCGCCGGTGTTCGTCTGGACAACCACTCGCCGACCCACCAGGTTAGTAGCGGTAGTGACGGTGTATTCGTAGGCACCGTTCTTGAAGGTCATCGGTGCTTCGACAATGAAGGGCGACACATTGCGATCCGCTCCCGCATCCGGGCCATCGATAGAGATGGTCATTTTAGGGGTGGAGCCGAAGCTCGAAGTGGCCCGCACGGTTAGAACGCCGTTCGCGTATTTAGCCCGAGTTGTCTGCACAGTGTCAGGATACTCATGAAGCGGCACCTGCAAAGGAGCACCCGCCTGCATCGGGGGCTCAATGCGAAGCCACAGATCGTAAAGGCTGGTGCTGGATTTTGACTCCTGGATTGAGCCAGGCACTTCGAGGGCCAGAACCGTAAAGGCGAACTTTCCGTATCGGCCACCCTGAAGATTGGCGTTGAGCGGCTGGTAGTTGATACTGAGGTCGCTGTCGTACACAATAGCGACACAAGTGCGGCCAACCAGCTTAGCGAGCTCCTGGTTACGGAGCGGCATCACATCGCGGACCTTATCCAGCTTGTCCTGGGGCAGCGTACCGTCCACAAAGGCCTTAATCCATTGATCATAGGTTAGGTTGGTGGTGCGGTCATCGGCATAGCGAATTCGCGACGGAAGCGCGAACCAGCCCTCGTCGGTGCGTTGGCCTGTGGGCAATTTGACAATGTCGCCCGGGAAACGCTCATTCCAGCGTAGCCAGGGGTTGCCAATTTCGGTGGGACGGTCATCGTTCACGAGGTAGTCCGGAGTTACCCCGCGCGCCTGGGCCGCCAACTCGATGTTTTTCATGTCATTATCGACGCCGTCTTCGTCGATGATCACGACGCACGCCCCGGCGGGAACCTTCACCTCTATGATCGTATCCTGAACCGGTCCGGCGGGGGCAAAGCCGTCGATGTAAAGCAGCACAGCCACCGTCTGGCCCGCGGCCGGGACGAAACCCGGGTTCGCGTTAGCGGCATTCACCATCGCGGTGACACTAGGCGTCACATCGAAAGTCGTGAACCCGTTCAAGAGAATCCAGATGGCCGCCTGGATCTCGTCCGGCGTTCCGATTTTGTTGTTCAGAACATGGTTTACCTTCGGCCAAGCTGCGTTCGCCGCGTTCGCTGGAAGGGTCGCGCTATAGGTAGAATAGGCGGTAACTAACTGAGTAACAGCGACCGGGGCAAACTGATCGTCTCCGCACCAGCCGAGATAAGTCGCATTCGTGATATCGAAGCCGGCCCCGACGCCGCTGAGCGTGGTCGCCAAGAAACTACTGGGCGCGACGAAGGACTGGTTAGCGGTGATCGGGGTCGCCGGCAGGTTCAATGTGCCGGCTGCCGCTGATGCCAACGGCGCAGATACCGCCGAAGCAAGAGCAAGAAGTATAAGGGAAAAGGACCGAGTCCGCAGTATGGAGCGGCTCACTTGTCGGTGATCCTCAGCCTTGCTTTTTCTGTTTGAATGGGCCTGGCTGGCCCTCGATAGGGTTGACATGAATTTCTCTCCGAATCTGTGGTCTTGGTGGCGCGGGGATGCGGCTCTTGTCGTTCCCAATCGCAAAGACCTACCGCTTCTAGTGTCTAGTTGCATTAGTTCTGGTACTACTGTATGTTGAGTCATGCGCCGAAAGTCCGCGAAATTTCAGCTCAGCGACGAAGAGATGAAGACCTTAGAGGGATGGACCCGCCAAGGCAAGACGGAGCACCGTT
>SYKU01000324.1 GCA_005808865.1 Acidobacteriota bacterium | reverse complement strand
ATCGGTAAGGGTGAAATGGTGCGGTAAAAGCGCACCGCGGCGGGAGCGATCCGGCTGGCAGGGCAAACCCCACGCGGAGCAAGACCAAATAGGGGAGGAGGAGCGGCCCGCTCCGTTACAACTTCCGGGTAGGTCGCTAGAGCCGGGCAGCAATGTCCGGTCGAGACGAATGACTGCCACCCCGCAAGGGGCACAGAAACCGGCTTACAATCCGGCAGGCCTGCTTTTGCCCCTTGTGTACAGGATGTAGAACACCGAGAGCGCGACCAGCATCGCCACCGCCACGAACGTCCATTGTTCCCCGGTAGGCTTGACTTGGTAAAGCGTCCAGACGAACTGAATCACGCAGAGAACCGAAACGAAGTACAGCGTCCGGATGCGGGGGATCACGCTTACCAGGTATGCGCCCAGCGGCGCGCCGAACACGACAATCGGCCCCGCCGCGAGCCAGTTATAGAGCACTTCGCGCTCAATGTCGCCGATCACAAGATGCAGCGCCGTCCCCATCAGCGACGCGACCGCCATAGTGGACACCGCAGTCGGGACCGCCGCCTTCAGATCGCAGCGGTGCAGCAGCACCAGCACCGTGTAAAGCATCATTTCGACGCCGACGCCGATCATCGACACGACGATTCCACCCGCGACGCCCACTACCAGCCCTTCCATCGCCGCACGCCCGCCGATCACCGGCTCGATCCGGTTCAGCGAGCAAATCTCGGCGTTCTTCGCCAAGGTCAGAACGCCGAAGCTCATCCACAGGCACGAGAACACCAGTTTCACTACAGTTGACGCGACCAGCGGCGCGACGTAAAGAGTGCCGATCAGGAGACCGGCTGCGGCGCCCGCGCTCGTCCAGAGCAGCATGCGGCTCTGAATTGGCGTGCGGCGGCACAGGATGAAAATCATCGCCGAGGTCATACCCAGCGCCTGAATCGCCAGCCCGAAGCTGCGGCCCACGTTCGGCGACTGCCCGAATACGAGCACCAGGACCGGAAACGCCACCGTTCCGCCACCCATCGGCGTCGAACCGGCCACGAGGGAGCCGAAGATCATGACTAGGGAAATCCGCCAATGCGCGAGCGTTTGTTCCCAATTGCCGAGCCCAAACGTAAGAAATGCCCAAAGCACGTAAAACGCGGCAACGTAAACGAACCAGAACTTCATTCGCGGCCCGCGCAAGCCCGCCTTTTCCAGATGCCGCGCGAAAAACGAACTCGAGGAGGAAGCGGTAACAGTAGCCAAGGTTTCTCCGAATCGACCATCGTACCAGTTGGTCGCCCGTTTACGACTAATGGACTTCCACTAGGTGTTCGCGCGCGGCCATCGTCTACAATGGCATCTTGTCTCTGGTCCGGCTGTCGCTCGCAACTCTCGTTCTTGGAATCCTAAGTGGCCTCTCGGCCATCGGCTTCCATTTTCTCGCGGACCGATTGGGCGAAGAACTGTTCGCCGACGGGCGAAACCACCTTCCGTTTGTGGTTCTGATCCCCGCGGTTGGGCTTGGGCTGATCGGCCTTGTGCTCCAGCGCTTTCCGGAAGGCGCCCGCGGCGGTGTCAGGGAGGTGCACGAATCGATCACGCGCCACGCGGCGGTCATTCCGGTTGTCCGGGCTCTGAACGTCGTATTGAGCGGCCTTGTGTTGGCGTTTGGAGGCTCCGTAGGACCGGAAGGTCCCATGGTGCAAATTGGGGCGCTGGTTGGCAGCCGGGTCGGTCTCGGATTCCGGCTGAGTGGTACCCAACTCAAGACGATGGTTCGTGCCGGCGCGGCGGCGGGAATTGCGTCGGCCTTCCGTTCCCCCGCGGGTGGAGTCTTGCTTACCCTTGAAGTATTCGGCGCGCGCTTCGACCAAAACCTCGTCGCCATCAGCGTCGCCGCCGCCGCCGGATACGTGACGCGAATCACGCTGCTGGGCGACGCCTATCCATTCCGGCTCGGCTACACGGCAGACCTCGTACCGCTCTCCTGCCTTCTAGTGGTGGCGCCGCTTATGGGACTCGCTGGCGCGGCAACCGGTCACGCGTTCATCAGGCTCTTAGGACGTCTGCGAACCACGTTCCCGGTCGCGTGGCCGCTCTGGATACGCGTTACGCTCGGTGGGATACTGGTCGGATGCATCGGCATTTGGTATCCGCAGGTGATGTCCGCAGGCTACCCTGCAATCCGCGACGCGCTGCATGGACGCATGGACACCGCGCTGTTGGCTACTTTGTTGCTCCTGAAAATCGTGGCGACCTCGATTACCTTCGGATCGGGCGCCGTCGGCGGTCTGTTCGCGCCGACACTCGTAATGGGCGCGATGTTCGGCGGTGCATTCGGGTTTGGCATACACTCGATCGCGCCTGAGCTGGTTCCGCAGCCGGAGTTGTTTGTGCTGTTGGGAATGATCGTGATGTTTGCATCCATCGTCAAGGGTTATTGGAGCGGGCTGTTGATGGTGGCGGATATGAGCGGCTGCTACGAGGCGCTGCTATTGCCCGGAATTATCGCGGGCGGCGTCGCGTATCTGCTCGCCTGGAAACTCTCCGATCGCTCCGTCTTCGACCTGCCTATAGATACCTGCGCCGGCGATTAGCATCGGGCGGGAAGAATCCGGCGTTGGTTTTCAACTAGAGTTTAGATGTTGTCCAGCTTCCGAACACTTCTCCAGTCCGTTCTCGACAGCCCCAACGGCGCCGCGCGGCGTCCCGTGGTGGACGAGAACAACGAAAGCAACATACAGGGCCTCTACATTTCCGGCGACCTCACCGGGGCCCCGGTTGTGAAATTGGCGATGGAGCAAGGCAATAGCGTCGCCCTCCACATAGCAGCCAAATCCGACGCGCGTTCCGCCGGCGAAGACGAATGGGACTTGATCGTGATCGGCGCCGGCGCATCCGGCCTCAACGCGGCGCTCGTCGCGCGGGATCGCGGACTTAAAGTAATCGTTCTCGAGAAAGGCCGCTTGGCCAACACGATTGAGGATTTTCCGGAAGGCAAGTGGATCTACGCGGAACCGGAAAGCGTCGCTCCGAAGGGAAAACTCTGGCTCGACGGCGCGTCAAAAGAAGACCTGATCGCGCGCTGGCGGGACCAGATCGAGACGAGTGGTCTCGACGTCCGCACCGATGAGGGCGTGAACGGCCTCGAAAAGCGGAAAGACGGATGGTTTCACGTCGCCACCGCAAAAGGCAACTACCGCGGCCGTCGCGTGATGCTCGCGATCGGGCTTCGCGGTAATCCTCGCTGGCTGGGCGTCCAGGGCGAAGACCAGGAGCACGTCTACCACCGGCTGTACAGTCCAAAGCACTACCAGAACGAAGACGTTCTCGTCGTCGGCGGGGGTAATAGCGCGGTCGAAGCGGCGCTGACTCTCGCGGGAACGAACCGCGTGGTCATCTCGTACCGCGGAGCGGAATTCTCCCGGCTGTTTAAGGACAACCGCCGAAAGCTCGACGCAGCCGTCGCCGCTGGCACCGTGCGCCTGATGCTCGAATCGCGCGTCCGCCGCTTCGAACCGGGCGTTGTCGAATTTGAATCGGGCGAACGCGTCCCTTACAGTCGTGCGTTCGTGTTGATTGGCGCCGAGGCGCCGACTGCGTTTCTGCGATCACTCGGTGTCCGGCTTGAGAACGACTGGACGGGTAACCCGTTGGCGGCCCTCGCCGGCGTTCTCGCTGCGTTCCTCGGTCTCTGGATCCTCGGCGGAAAATCTGGCATTGCGGCATTCGAGGGCCAGCCGCTTTCGGGTGGGCTGCTCGCCGCCGCGTCCTTTGGCGCGCTGTGTTGGACGGCATACAAAGGGAACCGGTTCGCATTCCTGGGCGCCTCGTTCGTGGTCTGCTACAGCATCTATGGCGTCAAGGGCGGCGACAACGCCGAGTACTGGCCTTATCACGGTTGGGGTCATAAAGCGGTTTCGTTTTTCAACCGGCCATGGTCATTCTGGTACACGGTGCTTTACACCGCCGCCATGACGGTCTTCGGAGCGCGCGCCATGAAGCGCTGGGGATTCGACAAGAAGGACAGATTCCAGATCTGGCGTTACGTCTCGCTCATCGGATTCCAGTGGATCTTTTTCTTCCTGATTCCGGAGTTCCTTTTCCGGTGGGCGGTCGAGTATCAATGGGTTGGGGCGAAGCTCGCCGCGGACCCGAACTTCGCGCAAAACGCCTGGCGTTCTTATGGCATCGTCTATGCCTGGCCGCTATTCTTCTATACGTTTTTCGGCGCGCCGCATCAGGTCTGGTTCGTCTGGGGCGTACTCCTTTCGTTTGTCCTCATTCCGGTCCTCGCGCTGTTTCACGGCAAGCGCTACTGCTCCTGGATTTGCGGCTGCGGCGGCCTCGCGGAAACGGTGGGCGACCAATGGAGGCATCTCGCGCCCAAAGGACGCACGAGCGTACGCTGGGAATTCATGAACACGATTGTGCTGTGGTTCGCGGTGATCGTTACGCTCCTGATGCTCGGGAAGGATGCCGTCGCGGTCTTTCGCAAGCCCGCCGAGCTTGGCCTCAACTATTACCACCTGCTCGCCGACGTGTGGCTGGTCGGAATTATTCCGGTTACGCTCTACCCGTTCTTCGGCGGCAAGGTCTGGTGCCGCTACTGGTGTCCACTCGCGAAGCTGATGCACATCTTCAGCGCTGCGTTTACCCGATTCCGCGTCAGCCGCTTCGCCATCCATTCAAACGATAAGTGCATCGCCTGTGGAGAGTGCAGCCGCAACTGTCAGGTTGGCATAAATGTGATGGATTTCGCCATGAAACAGCACGAGCTGAACAATCTCAACACGTCTTGCATTGGCTGCGGCATCTGCATCACCGTGTGCCCCATGCAAGTGCTGTCGTTCACGCGTGAGGCAGCGGGCGCCGGTAGCGGCCTCGTGACCATCCAGCCGGCGGCATAGCGGAGGGATCATGTTCGGAATAGACGTTTCGAAAACTCAGGGCGATCATGTGCCCGCGCCGGAGGACGCACTGGAGGGCGCGATCATTAGTCCGGATACGCGTAGGACGGATCGGATTCCACCTCGGCAGTCGCGCACGAAGAAGTGGCCGGTGCTCGATGCAAGCGGCGCTCCCCGGATCGACCTTGCGGCTTGGCGATTCCATGTGGGCGGACTCGCGGAACAGCCGGTTGAATGGACCTGGGACGAATTCCTTAAGCTTCCGCGCGTGAAGGTCTTCGCCGACTTTCATTGCGTCACCCGGTGGTCGCGGTTGGGTAATCTTTGGGAAGGCATTTCGACGCGTGACCTGATTGCGCTGGCCGGCGGCCCCAAACCGGAGGCGCGTTTCGCCCTCGCTCACGGATACGACCGTGGTTGGACGACGAATCTTCCGCTTGGCGATCTGCTATCCGAGGACGCGCTCGTGGCGCTGCTGCACGACGGCGAGCCAATATCCCTTGAGCACGGCGGTCCGTCGCGGTTGATGATTCCAAGGCTATATGCGTGGAAGAGCGCGAAATGGGTGCGCGGGTTGGAGTTGCTGGCACGCGATCAGGCGGGGTTCTGGGAACGGAACGGATACCACATGCGCGGAGACCCCTGGGCGGAAGAGCGGTATGGCTAAACGGCTCCGGGAAGGTATCGAAAGCAGGAAAAAGGAACGCGCCGAAAATGGAAGTTCTCGGGCTGGTCTGGGACGCCACTCAAAGCTGATGGACCGGTGATAGGTGGCATCTGGTGAGAAACACCTAACCCGGCGTTTTCGCGCCGGAGTTCAGGCCGGCAATAGGCGAGTGTGACTGCCCAACCTTCAGGACAACCTTCCCGTGCTACTCCACCTGGAGCGGCACACGGATCTCAACCGTCTTTGGCGGGAAGCATTCCCTGTCGTTGCAGGCCTGATAGCGCAGCTTCCCCGTCATCATCCCCAATCCGCTGGGCGCGCCGGCCGGCACTCGAAAACGGGTCCTCACGTCGAACGCTCCTTCGTAGACAGACAGCGGCTTTTCAGAGAAGGCGAACGTTTTGGACAGCGCTTTCGGGAACACAACTTCTCCAACTTCCAACACGCCTTTCTCCCACGTGAGCCGCAACGGAATCAGAAAGTCTTCAGCCGGTTTGTTACTGTTGACATGGAACCCGGGCTTTAGGTCGCAGGCCAATCTGATGGATGCCGAGGTCCCGCGCTTCACCTTCGTCATCTGAACGGGTGCAACGGTCAGAAAGCTAGTTTGAGCGAGAACCGCCGGTGCGCACATCAACACCAACAGCAGCCCGTTTGCCCGCGGATTCCGCCAGAAGTTCTTTAATCCCATTCTCAAAGTCCGCCTTTGATGCCAAGCCCACGTGTACCGACGCTACTTTTCCCTCGCGGTCGATCAGAAAAGTCGTTGGCAGCGACGAAACGCCGCCATAAAGATCCGCCGTCGTGTCGCTCCCGATCACGATGCGATAGTTAATCCCCAATTCCTGCGCGAACGGCTTCACAACCGGCCATCCTTCCTCGTCCATGGCGATTCCGAGAACCAGGAATCCCTGATCCTTGTACCCGCGCTCGAATTCCTTGAACCACGGAATCTCGAACTTGCATGGACCGCACCAGGTCGCCCAGAAATCGAGCAGCACGACTTTCCCTTTGAAATCTGAAAGCTTTACGATCTTTCCGTCAGCGTCCTTCAAGGCAAAATCCGCCGCTGTCTTTCGCTTGGCGGGCTCCGTTATTGAAGCGGCGCGGACCGGTCTCGAAGTCCCGCAACCGATTGCAGCCAGGGAAATCAAAAGAGCCGCCGCCAGAATTTGGCGTACTGAAAAAAGATACACGAAACACTCCTCTTTCTGATTATACCGGTATTCGGCCGCGAAGCCCCGACCGCTCGAACCATTGCCTCCGCGCGCGGCGAAACTGACCCTTGAGAGTAAACTCCCGGTGCCTCCCTATGCCCGAATAGAGCCATGCTCCCGTTTCGCAAAAACTTTCACACGCGTACTCACGCCACGCCCGCGACCTCTTCGCCCAGTCGGCGCGAACCAACTTCACCTTCCTCATCTCAGCCGACCAACCGAGCTCCCCGCAGGCGCCTCCGCGCATCTCCGCTTCAAGCACGTGCTCAAAATCCCGCCGCAGCCCGTTTCCGAGCTTGACCCACGTGAAATGAAACAATTCGTGCACGAACACGCGAGCGTATTCGGGGAAGTCTTCCTTGAGCGCCGAGTCAAACACAATTTCGCGCCGCCGCACAAAAGAGGCCGCATGCACTTCGATCCCCCGGAGGTCGGAGGCATCGAGCAGCTTTCCACGGTGTGCTCTAAGCCCGGCGCAAAACCGCACGGTGATCGGCCGGCCCACGAGTGGGAGAGCTTTCATCCCTTCAGAAATTGTTTTATGGACCTTGTGGCCTGCTTGATGCGGTGCTCATTTTCAACAAGAGCGAAGCGCACGTGTCCCTCGCCCAACGGGCCAAAGCCGACTCCGGGAGACACCGCCACCAGAGCCTTCTCCATGAGCAACTTCGCGAACTCGAGCGATCCGGCTTTCTTGTACGGTTCCGGAAGCGCCGCCCAAAGGAACATCGATCCCTTCGGCGGCTCAACCGGCCAACCCGCCCGCTTCAGCCCCGTTACCAGGACATCACGCCGCTTCTGATAGATGGCGCAAATCTTCTGCGTCTCTTGCTCGCACTCGCGAAGCGCGATGATAGAAGCGATCTGGATGGGCTGAAACACGCCGTAATCAAGGTAGCTCTTGATCCGTGCGAGCGCCCCGATCATTTTGGAATTCCCGAGGCAGAAGCCCACGCGCCATCCCGCCATGTTGTAGCTCTTCGAGAGCGAAAAGATTTCAACGGCGACCTCTTTCGCTCCCTCGACTTGCAGGATGCTCGGCGCCGTGTATCCGTCAAAGCACAAGTCGGCATAGGCGAAGTCGTGAACAATCATGGAACCGTAGTGCCGCGCGAGCCTTACGATTTCCTTGAAAAAATCGAGATCCACGCAAGTGGTGGTCGGATTGTGTGGAAACGAAATCAGGATCAGTTTTGGTTTCCGCGCGTTGTTCCGGTAGAGATTCTCCAACCCATCGAGAAACGTGGCGGCATCCGGCATCGGCAGCATGCAAGCGTGCCCTTCGGCCATGATCACTCCGTATTGGTGAATCGGATACGCGGGGTTGGGCGATACTACCGCGTCGTCCGGACCGACAACGGCGAAGAGCAGATGCGCCAGCGCGTCCTTTGCGCCTATAGTCACGATCGCTTCCTTATCCGGGTCAAGATCCACGCCGTACTTCGCACTGTAGCGTTTTACGATTTCCTCCCGCAGTTTTGGGATCCCCTTCGACTGGGAGTAGCGGTGATTCCGCGGATTCCTTGAGGCTTCGATCAGCTTGTTCACCACGATCCGCGGCGTCGCACCATCGGGATTTCCCATCCCAAGGTCAATCACATCCTGCTGGGCGGCCCGGGCGCGAGCCTTCATTTCGTTAATTACGGCAAATACGTATGGGGGAAGCTTTCCGATGCGATAAAATTCGTCGTTCGACGGGGACATAAAGAACATTGTACCGTCTGATGCATCAGGTATCAGTCCTTTTCAGCGACGGTAATTCCGCACGTTACGCCCAGTCGATAGCGCCACACCCGGCACGCCGCTTTAGGCAACCGCAATTCAGATCCACGCTCGACTCCCTCAATCCCCCGCAAGCCGCCTTGCCGCGCCGCCCTGTTTTCGCGGAGACAGCTTTGTAACAACGTCTGAGCGTTGATTTCACGCGCCTTAACCTCCGGCATGATCTCCGGCAACAGCATTTTCCAATCGAAGGATGATCCTGAAACCGGATTTGATTCCAATACAGGATGATCCTGAAATCAAGTCCGAATGAGGAGGTCGCGCAGCGGCCGACTTCCTTTCCGTGTCGGTTTCTTTTGTTGGGAGGCTCTTGCAAAATTCTGGAGTTCGGACATCCATTCTGACAGCAGAGGGGCGTCGTTTGGCTGCTGAGCGTACTTTGTCGCGAATGCCGAGCTGTTGAATCAACATTTTGTCGCTCGAACCCGAACGTTCCCGGATT
>SYKU01000323.1 GCA_005808865.1 Acidobacteriota bacterium | reverse complement strand
ACGGTGCTCCGTCTTGCCTTGGCGGGTCCATCCCTCTAAGGTCTTCATCTCTTCGTCGCTGAGCTGAAATTTCGCGGACTTTCGGCGCATGACTCAACATACAGTAGTACCAGAACTAATGCAACTAGACACTAGGCGGCCGGTGGGTTATCCGCATTGAGAGAGGACCCCGATGTCCGCGCAAGGCTGCGGGTTGTGGCGGAAAGCGACTCCTATGTCAGTTCCGATAAGGAAAGGCGTTTGTCGAGAAACGAGACTCCGTTCATGGTAAGGGAATCAGCCGCGCGAGCGCTTGCGCCCCGGAACCAGTCTGAGCTTTTCTATGTAATGCGAAGGGCCGAAACGGGGGAGTGCCGCGTGCAGCGGGGAGACGAGCCGCCCGTGGGGGAACGCTACATTGGCCCAGGGGACGCGAAACACCAAATGTGCAGGCATTACGATCCGAGTGCCAAGGATCCCTTCCTTTGTTGGCAAATATTTCCGAGGAACGCATGCACCCAATGATCCCGGCCATGCAGATTCGAATCCGGCGGCAAGACAGCATGGCCGGACACGCGGTTGCGGCTGCCGTGACGCTAGTCCTGCTTGGTAGCGTGGCTCGGGGGCAGGGCACGGCGACGCTCGGGAACAACGCCGGCATCGCAGGGACCGTGCGGGATGAAGCCGGCGTACCCATCGAGGCGCTGATTAGCATCGCAACACAACGCCTCAATCGGCAGGTCCTCACGGGGCCGGGCGGCACGTTTCAGTTTTCCAACCTTAAAACGGGCAGGTACGCGATCTGCGCCACGGCGACGGCGCGTAACCTGAAGCCCCAGAACGAACCCTTCGTCGACGCCTGCCAGTGGCAGGATCGCGCGTCGTTGCAGGTCTCGCTCACGCCAGGACAGACCCGTCAGGGTGTGACCGTTACCGTGAAGCATGGGCACTCGCTGAAGGTCAGGGTGAATGACTCCAGCCGGCAACTTCCGAAGCCGGTGGGACAGTTCGGTGGGAATCACCTCTCGATCTTCGTAACCGGGCCCTCGGGGCTGGCGCAGTTTGTGCCGCTCGTCAACCAGGACCAAAATGGACGCGATCACGCGATCGTGATTCCCTACGACACCGTACACAAACTGGCCATCCGTAGTTCTACGTTCGTGCTGAAAGGATGGGAACGGCCGGGACATCGCCGACTCCGCCGTGAGCGACGTGCAAGTAACCGGACTCACCGGACTCGGTGGGGATAGCAAGAGGCACACGACAGCCATCGGAGGGAGTACACTGGTAGGCGAAAAATGGTCACTCTACCTCAGACCACGCCTAGCCGCACCCTCGCGGTCTCAGCGATCCTGCTGCTGCATCTCGCGGGTGCCCGCGCCGCGACACACGCTGGTCTGGCCGTTATCCAGCAGCGCTGTTCCGGATGTCACTCGGGCGCGTCGAGGAAGTCCGGCCTCGATGTCACAACGCGTCAACAGTTGCTGCGAGGCGGAGATCGCGGACCCGCGATCATGCCAGGTTCCGGAAAAGAGAGCCTGCTTTATAAGGTGACAGCGCGCACGGTCGAGCCGCACATGCCTTTTGGAATGGCTTCGCTGCCGCCCGCCGAGCTATCCGCGATTGTGGCCTGGATTGATGAAGGCGCGCCGTTCGAACAGGCGCCTGCGTCCGTGGAGAATCGTACGCCTCACATTCGGCACTGGGCATTTGAACCGGCGAGGCGTCCGGCCGTACCGGCCCCCGGCGGTAATCCGGTGGACGCGTTTCTCGCAGCCGGTCACGCAAGCAGAGGTCTGAAACCGGTTCCGGAAGCGAGCCGCCGGACTCTGGCGCGCCGCCTTTATTTGGATCTGGCGGGTGTGCCGCCATCGCCCGCGCGAATGAGGGAGTTCCTCGACGACCCGTCCCCGGATGCCTACGAGAAGTTGGTCGATAGGTTGCTCGCCGATCCGCGCTACGGTGAGCGGTGGGGCCGCCACTGGATGGATGTCTGGCGGTATAGCGACTGGTACGGATGGCGCAAGGGCAACGATGTGCGCAACAGCGCGAAGTTCGTCTGGCGCTGGCGCGACTGGATAGTCGAATCCCTGAACCAGGACAAAGGCTACGACCGGATGATCATGGAGATGCTGTCCGGCGATGAGATCGCTCCCGGCGATCCAAACGTCTTGCGAGCCACCGGTTACCTGGCGCGGAGCTTCACCAAGTACGATCGCCACGGCTGGATGCAGAATGCAGCGGACCATACCGCCATGGGCTTTCTCGGGCTTACTTTGAAGTGCGCCCGCTGCCATGATCACAAGTACGATCCGATCCGACAGCAGGAATATTACCAGTTTCGTGCGTTCTTCGAACCGTATCAGATTCGAACCGATCGAGTGCCCGGCCAGGTGGATACGGATAAGGATGGTCTTACACGCGTGTACGATCAGGACCCGGGCGCAACTACGCAGTTGCTGATCCGTGGCGACATTCAGTCGCCCGATCCTGATACCAGGATCGACCCCGCCACGCCTGCCGCGCTCGGGGGGGGGCGCTTGGATATCAGGCCGGTTCCCTTGGCGATCGAGAACTACTACCCGGATTCCCGTCCGTTCGTGCACGCGGACCTCATCGCTAGAGCGCGCGCCGACATTGCCGCGGCGCGTGAGGCCGTGACCAAGACAAAGGATGACGGTGACCGCCTGATCGCCGAAAGGGCGCTGGCCGCGGCGGTCGCCTACCTGCCCGCACTCGAAGCGCGAATCGCCGCCGACAAAGCCCAGTACACCCGTCCGCCTGATCCCAAAGCTGAGGAACTGGCTGTGGCCGCGCGCAAAGCGGAGCGCGAGGCCGGCATTCTCAAGGCCGCCGAGAACCTGCTTCGGGCGCAAACGGAAATGAACGCCGCGCTCGCGGCCCAGCCAACCGATGAGAAGCGCGCCGGAGCCGCGCAAAAACAGTTGCAGGCGGCGCTCGATGCGCTCAAGCAGGCTCCCGAAGGGCAACACACGCCGGTAGGTAAGGCGTATCCGGAAACGAGTAGCGGCCGCCGCCTGGCGCTCGCCAAATGGATAGCTGCCGGCAATAATCCACTTACGGCCCGGGTGTTGGTGAACCACATGTGGCTCCGTCATTTCGGCGAGGGGATCGTGACCACGCCGGCCGATTTCGGAGTCAGTGGCAAGCCGCCATCACACCCGGAATTGCTCGACTGGCTGGCGGCGGAGTTTGTGAGCAGCGGCTGGAGCATGAAACATCTGCACCGCCTTATGCTCACGAGCAAAGCCTATCGGATGCGCTCCTCGGCGGAACCGGGAGGCGCCAACGAGAAGTCCGACCCCGGGAATCGATACTTGTGGCGCATGAATCTCAGGCGCATGGAGGCGGAGGCCGTGCGCGACAGCATTCTCGCCGTTGCCGGAACCCTCGATCCTTTAATGGGAGGACCAGAGGAAGACGGTACCAAGGCCTTGCAGTCGCGCCGCCGCAGCATCTATCTGGAGCACACGCCCGACATCCCGATCCCGTTTCTGAAGATTTTCGATTCGGCGAATCCCATGGAATGCTACAGGCGGGACGAAACCGTTGTTCCCCATCAGGCACTTGCGTTGGCGAATAGTCCGCTGAGCCGGGAACACGCGGGAATCCTGGCACGCCGCCTTTACGAGGCGGGAACTTCCAACGTGCACTTTGTGAACGCGGCCTTCGAGGCCGTTCTTGGCCGTCCGCCCTCAACGTCCGAAGGCCGGGTAGCCGGCGGTTTTCTTAAAAGCGAGCAGGATCGTGAGGACCTGGTCCACGTCTTGTTCAATCACAACGATTTCGTGACCTTGCATTGAAGGAGAGACAGGCGAAGTGGGGAAAGCAGCCATGCAACCTTTGAAACGCCGTGCGTTCTTGTCGAACATGGGGATGGGGTTCGGCGGACTGGCCCTCGGAGCCATGCTGAACCGTGACGGCATTGCGCGTGCCGAATCCGAAGGCCCCTGGCGTCCACCCGATGGCAAGCCTCATTTCGCGCCCAAGGCGAAACGCGTGATCTGGCTGTTCATGATCGGCGGCGTAAGCCACATGGACACGTTCGATCCCAAACCCGCGCTCAACAAGTTTGGCGGGATGACCTACGACGAGACTCCGTTCCGGACGGCGCTCGACAATCCATTGCTCAAGAAAAACCTGCGTGAAGTCATCACGGGGCTTCACAAGCAGCACTCGCGCCTCTATCCGATGCAGGTCGGCTACAGGAAACGCGGGCAAAGCGGCATCGAGGTCAGCGACTGGTTTCCGCACGTGGGTTCGATGGTGGACGACATAGCCCTTGTGCGCTCGGTCTGGACCACCGACAACAATCATGGCGCGCAAATGCAGTTTCACACGGGACGCCATGTGCTCGAAGGCCAGTTCCCGACAATCGGTTCCTGGGCTCATTACGGTCTTGGATCGCTCAATGACAACCTGCCCCAGTTCGTGGTGTTGGGTGAGCCGATCGACACCTGTTGCGGCGGCCTCGGAGCGCACGGCGGCGCGTACCTCGGTCCCGAGCATAGCGGCGTACAGCTTTCGGTTGACCCGGCGAATCCATTGCCCTTCGCCACGCCTGCGGGCGGCGTGACCCGCGATCGGCAGGCCCGCGAATTCGCGCTGCTCAGCGAGCTGAACGGACTAGCTGCGGCCGAATACCCGGGTGAGCCTGCCCTGCGGGCGCGCATCCGGTCCTACGAACTTGCTTTCCGGATGCAGCAAGCAGTGCCTGACGTCATGCGGCTCGACGAAGAAGACGCGGCGACTCAGCGGCTCTACGGCTTGGACCACGACGTGACGAAGCCCTTCGGCCAGGTCTGTCTCGCGGCCAGGCGGATGGCCGAGCGCGGCGTCAGATTTGTGCAAGTGTTTCATGGGCAGAACGGCGGCGCGGGCAAGTGGGACGGCCACAGCAAGCTGAAGAAGACGCACTCCGAACTCTGCGCGCAGGTGGATAAGCCCGTGGCCGGCTTGCTGGCGGATCTGAAACGCCGGGGCCTGTTCAACGACACGATCATAGCCTTCGTGACCGAGTTTGGCCGCACGCCCGGTGCGCAGGGTCTCGACGGGCGCGACCATCACCCATACGGTTTCACGGTATGGCTCGCCGGGGGTGGCATCAAAGGCGGCGTCGCGCACGGCGCAACAGACGAGATTGGCTTTCACGCAGTTGAGAACCGCCATTACGTGACGGACATCCACGCGACGATCCTGCATCAGCTGGGCCTCGACCCCCGAAAGCTCGAAGTGCCGGGCCGTAAACGGCTCGATGTCGATTTCGGAGCGCCGATTCAGAGCATCATCGCGTGATGTAAGAACTCCGTGCCTGGATTGATCGCCGTGCGAGGGGCGGTCCCATAAATATGGGACGCTGGATCGCAGCACTCAGCCGGCGGCAAGCGTTCCCCGTGTTGAGCCGCGACACTCACTTCGACTTTGTGGGCGTTTGAGATGGCGAACGTGGTAACGCCGGTGATCAATTGGCGTTCGCCGGAAAGAGGCGTGGCATCTGCCCTTTCAAGTCCGCACACGGAACTGTGGTGGCGGGCAGGCCATCGTCGCTTGCGGCCAGACCACAGAAGGCGGCAATTAGGGATCGCCTGCCAATGGCAACAGTTGTTTCGTGATGGGTGCTTAGTAAATGCGCGGCCCCGCACTGCTTCGGCGGAAGATGCCGGCCACCAGGGAGAATAGGCGAGTCAAGATCCTCCACCCGATGTTGACGTTGCCTCGAGCGTAATGGATAGAGCGAAGCGCGGCATTGGCTTCGAGCATCGCGTCCAGTCTTTCCTGAGCCGTTTTCTCAAGCGAGATAATGCGGAGCTCGCGGGCGGTGAGTTCCTCGGTGAGCCTATCCTGATCGTGGCTGCGCTTGAGGGCTTCCGCGCGGACCGCGGCGAGTTCGGCGTGGGCCTGCTGAAGTGCCTGAAGGCGCTCCGCCGCCGCCGCTTCAACGGTCTTCAGGCGGCTATCGCGCTCGCGGATGCCATCGCACAGACGCTGGATCTCGGCCTCTTTCGCTACTAGTGCCGCGGCACGTTCGCTCGAAATCCGGCGAATCCTCGCGATGTCATCAGCCGAAGTGCTGGGAGTGGGAGCCAAATTACACGATACCTCAGAAGTAGCTTAGGCCGCTCGTTTTAGGCTCGAGCCGGACCGGCTCGTGGAATTTTCACCAAACTTACAAGGATAGCTCCAACAAGGTAGCAACTGGAAAGGAAGATCAGGCACGCGGCGTCGCCGTAGCCGCGAGACCGCAACCAACCCATCTGGTAGTTACCGAGCCATCCCGCGAGGTTGGCGCACATATTGATGAAACCAATGGCAACGGCCGCGGTCGAAGCCGTGAGCGTAAGCGTGGGCAGCGCCCAGAAAGGTGAGGGCCAGAAATAGGTGACGAATCCAGTCAGGCACAGCCAAGCCATGACGACGCCGAATGGCTGTCCCGCAATAGCGCTGCCCGCGAGAAAGAACGCCGTCGCGGCTTGCCCGAAAACGCAGTGCCACTTGCGGTCGCCCGTGCGATCGGCCGACTGCCCCGAGATGAAAACGCCAACCAGCCCGCAACCGTAGAAGAGGCCGCTGTAAAGCAGCGTCGCCCGGTCGGTACCGCCCGAGAGGCTTTTTACCATCGACGGAAGCCAGAAGGTGAGCGCGTAGCCGCCGGTGTTTGTCGCGAAGATCCCGAGCGCCAGCAGCCACACATTACGCATCCGCAGGAGTTGCGGGAACGTGATCTTGTTCGAGCCTTCTTTCGCTTCCGCCTCGGATCTGAGCGCGCCTTCGAGGTAGTCGCGTTCCGCCTGGGACAGCCACTTGGCGTCGCGCGGGCGATCTGTCATGCAGCGCAGAGTCACAAATCCGAGAATTACGGCGGGAAGGCCTTCAAGGATGAAGAGCCACTTCCATCCGGCGAGTCCCATCCAGTTGACTTCGAGCAGCAGTCCCGACACCGGAGCGCCCAGCGCGAGGCTGAACGGTATCGCGATCACGAGCCCGGAAAGCGCCCGCGTGCGGTCCTGCGCCGTAAACCAGTGCGTAAAGTAGACGATGATGCCGGGGAAGAAACCTGCCTCCGCCACGCCGAGGAAAAAGCGAGCCACGTTGAACTCGACCGGCGTCTTCACGAAGGCTGTCAACGCTGAAATCAGGCCCCACGAAATCAAGATGCGCGCGAACCACTTCCTGGCGCTCCACCGCTCGACCAGGAGCGCTCCGGGGATCTCCAGGATAAGATAACCGATGAAAAAGATGCCGATCCCAAGGCCGAAGACGGCGTCCGAAAATTGCAGGTCGCTCGCCATGCGGAGCTTCGCGAACCCCACGTTTGCGCGGTCGAGATAGGCCACGATGTAGAGCGAGAAGACGAGCGGCAGTACACGCCACGCCACCTTTCGCCGTAGCGCAGGCACGTTGATGGAAGAAGGGTTTAGCGTCTGGGCCGTCGGGATTGGGTTCATTGCCGCTTATCGTTCCTTCTATACTACTCTCTTCAAGAGGCGTCCCTGACGGGCAGGTCGGGTCATTCGCAAGAATGATCGACAGTCGGGCATACGCCGGGACAGGTGCGTCGCGAACCGGGACGAGACCCGCCTGGCCGAATGCGACAGATCGCATGGAGCCTGCGTATTCCACCGGATCGATCCCAGCTTCGGGAAGGAACTCTACCAACTCCCCCCGCGCGGCCGGCCCGAAGTACGAGGAACTCCGGATGCGGTACCGATGGCGGAGATCTTCCAGTCTGGAGACATCGACCTGCGTATCGCCGAGTTTAAGAGATGCGGCTCGTGACGGTTTCCGTTGTGCCTTACCGCAGTCAGGCCAAGTCGCCGCCAAAAGCGCGTTACTGACCGGTAGCCGGGTGTCATTCGCCGAAAAGCGCGAGCTTCCTGCTGGTGCTGATGGTAGTCTCGCATTAGAGGCGATCATGGAAAACGACAACCGTTCGCAAAGCCAAATCACACCCAGCCTGATTACGGGCGCCCTTATCGTGCTTATCGGCGCGATACTTCTTCTGGGAAACCTGGGCATTCTGCCGGCTTTTCAGCTATGGAAGTTTTGGCCTCTGCTCCTGATCGCGGCAGGCACGGCGAAACTGATCGACGCTCAGGGGCAGCACGGACGTATGTGGGGAGCCATCCTCCTGATCTGCGGCGGCATTCTCACGCTCAACAGTCTCGGTTACCTTCATTTCAGCTTCCGTGCTCTGTGGCCGTTGATCCTGATTTTCATCGGCCTCAATTTTCTCTGGAATGCGACTCAGCGACGAGGGGATTGCGGCGCCTCGAATTCCTGCTGTATTAACGGTTTTCAGGTGTTCGGAGGGAGCAAGCAGCGCGTCATCACGGAAGACTTCAAAGGAGGAGAGGTGCTCGCCGTTTTCGGCGGCTACGATCTTGACCTCTCCGCTTCAAAAATGTCGCAACCGTCGGTCGTCTTGACGGCGAATGCGCTCTTCGGCGGCGTCAAGTTGCGCGTGCCCGATTCGTGGCGCGTCAGAATGGACGGCATCGCTATCTTCGGGGGTTATGAGGACAAGACGCGGACACCACCGGCGATCGATCCCCCGGACGTCAGGCATTTGATCATTAAAGGCACAACGGCATTCGGCGGCGTTGAAGTCTCGAACTGAGGCGCGTTTCCATGCACCCGATTCTTGCCACGCCAGTCAGGCTCGCCTTGTACCTGCTGGCGTGGTCCGTGCCCGGCGGGGTTCTCGCGGGTGTTCTTGCGGCCGGTGGAGCGCAAACCTGGACGGAAGCGCTGGCCGTGACCGGACCCTTGATGGCCGTGTACTCGCTGATTTGCCTGTCGCCCTGGTACATGTGCCGCGTTACGCCGCTTCGTCCCGGGAGTATCACCCGCGTCCTGTTCGCACATTCGCTCGCGGCGGCCGCGGCGAGCCTGCTGCTCGTCGGCGTGGCCACGCAAATTCTTCCCTTGGTTGAAAAACTGCTCGCGGCGGAGAAACTCGAACAGCGGTTCGCGCCCCAATTCCCGCTGCTGTTCGGCATGGGCGCAATTTTCTATTTGCTCGCGGTGGCGATTCATTATGTGTTTCTCGCAGTCGAAGCTTCGCGCGCCGCCGAAAGCCGCGCTCTCGAATCCCAGGTGTTCGCCCGCGAAGGCGAACTCAAGGCGCTGAAGATGCAAGTGAATCCGCATTTTCTGTTCAACAGCCTCAATTCGATCAGCGCGCTGACTACAGTAGACCCGGTGAAGGCGCGCCGGATGTGCGTCATGCTTTCGGATTTTCTGCGCAGCACGCTTGGTTTGGGCGAGAAGGAGAGTATCGGGTTTTCAGAAGAGCTGGCGCTCGTCCGGGCGTATCTCAGTGTGGAGCAGGTTCGTTTCGGTTCCAGACTCCGCGTTGAAGAGGATATCGGCGAAGGCTGCGATGACTGCGCAGTACCTCCCTTGCTTCTCCAGCCCCTGGTTGAGAACGCCGTAAAGCACGGCGTGGCGACGGTTCTCGACGACGGCTGGGTCCGCGTGTCGGCGCTTCGGCGCGATGGGAAATTGGTCGTCGCGGTTGAAAACGGATTTGACCCAGACGGTCCCACGGCCGCGAAGAACGGACTGGGCCTCGTTAACGTAAGGAGAAGACTCGAAGTGCGCTACGGCGGCTCCGCCAGGCTCGATGTGTGCGGCGCGGCCAGCCGTTACCGTGTCGAGATGACTCTTCCGGCGGAAGGACAGTTAAGATCGTGAACGGCAGGATGAAGGCCGGAATCAACGTCGCGCATTACAGAATCATTTCTCCGCTCGGCAGCGGCGGCATGGGCGAAGTCTACCTGGCCGAGGATACGAAACTCGAAAGGCGCGTAGCGCTTAAAACGCTGCCCCCCAACCCTACCGAGGAAGCCTCGCGGCGCTTCCTGCAGGAAGCAAAAGCCGCCTCTCGCCTGAGTCACCCGAACATCGCCTATTTGCACGAGATTGGCGACGCGGAAGTTGAGTCTCGCAACATCCAGTTCCTCGCCATGGAGTTCGTGGATGGCGAGACCCTCGGCAGGAAAATGGGGGGACGTCCGATGGACATGGCGTCGCTCATGGGTATCGCCGCGCAAGTAGCCGCCGCCCTCGAAGCCGCGCACGCCGAGGGAATCACACACCGCGACATCAAACCGGGGAACATCATGGTGACCGCGCGCGGCCATGTGAAAGTACTTGATTTCGGTTTGGCGAAGTTCACGCCGCCCGCGGATCTCGCGACTGCCAACACGCAATTCATGACGACGCCCGGTATGCTCCTGGGGACGATCCCCTACATGAGCCCTGAGCAGGCGCTCGGGCGCGACGTGGATGAGAGGAGCGATATTTTCAGTCTCGGCGCCGTGATGTACGAAATGGCGGCGGGACGGCCGCCGTTTTCGGGAGCGACTGCCGTTGAAACCATTTCGCTGATCCTCAACTCGAAGCCTGAAGCGGTGTCGCGGCTGTCCCACAGCGCTCCTGTGGAGCTCGAACGCGTAATTGAGAAGTGTCTGGAGAAGGATCGCGCGCGCCGGTATCAGTCGGCGCGCGACTTGCTGGTGGACCTGAAGAATCTTCAGCGCGAGAAATGCGGGGCGGTTCATGACGAACCGGGCAAACTGCGCGCGCTGATTGTGGACGACGAAGAACTGGCCCGGGAAGTTCTCGCGGAGATGTTGCAGTCCCATCCCGAAATCGAAGTGCTGGGCCACTGCTCGAACGGATTCGAAGCCGTGAAGAAGGCCGGGGAGTTGAAGCCGGACCTGATGTTTTTGGATATTCAGATGCCGAAGCTCGACGGCTTCGAGGTGCTGCAGTTGATCGACCCCTCGATCTCCGTCATTTTTGCAACGGCCTACGACCAACATGCACTACGCGCCTTCGACGCGCATGCCGTCGATTATCTACTGAAGCCCTTCAGCGCAGAGCGTCTCGATTCGGCGGTTGAGAAAACCAAGCGCGCCGCGAAGACCAGGGGGGACGGCAACTCACGTTCGGGCCCTTCGGCGATCGATCTGGCCAAGGCTTCGCGGCCGCCGGAGGAGTTCGCCCGGCGTCTGGTGATGAAGGACGGAGTAAAGGTACACGTGATCCCTGTCGACACGCTCGACTACGTCGAGGCGCAAGACGATTACGTGTCGCTTCGCAGCGGGGGAAGGAGCTATCTCAAGCAGCAGACGATTGCGAGTCTCGAGGAAAGCCTGGATCCCGCACGGTTCATCCGGATCCACCGCTCCTACATCGTAAATCTCGACCGCGTAACGCAGATCGAACCGTACACGAAAGACAGTAAGATCGCGATCCTGAGCGATGGCAGCCGTCTGCCCGTGAGCCGGGCGGGATATTTGCGGCTGAAGACGCTACTGGGGGAATAGACGCTGCCTGGCGATAGGGGCGCGCAGACTTCTGGTTGGGGCCGCCGGGTCGCGCCCTCTAATGCGCCGCCGTGAGTTCGGCGTCGGGCGCGAGCAGATTCTCAAGGTTGCCTTCTGAATCGAAGGGCATGGTAATCGCGGGTCCGGTGATTTCGAGCGCGGGGTTCGCCTCGATCTGGGGCCGCAGGTTCTCGCTGAGGATGAGACTGCCCAGTTCCATTGTGTTGCGTATCCAGCCGATGGTAACTTCCGAAGATTCAAGTTTGCCGACGGTCGGAGCCATCCGCTCCAGGCACTCGCGGTCGGTGGGGAAATGAACGGGAGTGCGGATCGCGGCGGGCGTCGAAGCCGTCAGTGAGTTAATCCGCGTCGGAAGCCAGTCGATCTTCGCCAGGAAACGGTCCGTCACGACGTCCGCCATCCCAAGACCCACGCCGTTACCGTAGCTCACGTTGCTGATGTCGCGAATCATCACGCGTTCGATGATTGGCGCGTCCGGCCAAGGGTTGTACTGGCCATGCACGCCGCGGTTAACCACCTTCGTGTCCATGCCGGCGCCGCTGATGTTTTTCCCAATCTCGTCGAGAATCAGAATGTCGAGATTCATGGGAATGCGGCCCATCCACGATTTCACCAGAGCGAGCAATTCCTCCTCCCGGCGTTCCATATCCTCTACCGGTACGGCCGACAGTTGACCTGTGTTGTGATGGGCGTCTTCGAGAATCGCCAAACCGCCCAGGATCTTTCCGGTCGCGAGGACCTGCCGCCCGATCGCCCGAATTACGGTCTCCAAACCCAACCTGTATGCGTAGGTATGGTAGTGTTGCGCCCCGGCGAACTTCCCGAGCCCAATGGCCATCATCTTGAATAAGCCGCTCTCGATCTTGCCGGCAAAATCCGTATGCCACTTCACGCGCCCACAGAGCATTACGCCATCGCTCTCGAAGGCGTTGCGGTCCATGAACGCTTCAATACCCTGCGGCGTCCGCCCAACCGGCGTTACATCGAGGGAACTCACGATGGGACAACCCATGGTCTCTTCGATGATGCCGTAGTGCGCCAGAACATCCGCCTGGCCTTGCGCGGTGGCCGCTCCGTGGCTGCCCATCGCCGGGAAAATGAATGGCTTCATTCCTGACGACTTCCAAAAATCGACGACCGACCGGGCGATCGTCGCGATGTTGGTAATTCCCCGGCTGCCAATGCCGATCGCGACGCGGGATCCCGGCTTCAGGCGAGCGGCGAAACCCGCTGACGCAAGCTGCTCCTGAACCTCTCGGGGAATATCCTTGACGCTACGGTCCGGAAAGTGCTGCGTGACAGGTAACAGGCGTGAAAATCGCATCCTAGGATTATATCATCCGGCGCCGGGCTGAACGGAACTGGGCGCCGCCGCGGCGCCGGGTTTCTGTAAACTAAACCATATGTCCTCTTTTCGCGGTGTCGACTACCTCCTGATCGATTCCCTTTTCAGCGAGCAGGAGCTGTTGGTTCGCCAGACTGCGCGCCAGTTCGTTGAGGGCCTCTTGCCTGTGATCCGCGACTGCTTCCGCGATGGGCGGTTTCCTAGGGAACTGATAGCGGAAATGGGAGAGCTTGGCTTCTTTGGCGCGAACCTCGAAGGGTACGGTTGCGCCGGCACGTCTAACGTCGAATACGGGCTCGTCATGCAGGAACTCGAACGAGGCGACTCCGGCCTCCGCAGCTTCGTCTCTGTGCAGGGCGCGCTCGTGATGTACCCGATTCTGACCTACGGCTCAGACGCACAAAAAGAGCGTTGGCTCCCGGCGCTGCAATCCGGCGGCTCGATCGGTTGTTTCGCACTCACCGAACCCGGCTTCGGTTCGAATCCCGCCGGCATGAAAACCAAAGCTCAGCGCGATGGAGCCGCTTGGGTCCTGAACGGGGAGAAGACATGGATCACCAACGGAACCCTGGCCGATCTCGCCGTCGTGTGGGCGCGCGCGGAAGATGGCATCCGCGGATTCCTCGTCGAACGCGGCACTCCGGGCTTCACAGCATCGGAGATTCACGGCAAGTTGTCGATGCGCGCCTCTGTTACCTCAAGCCTTGCGTTTCAGGACTGCCGGGTGCCAGCGGATTCGATGCTTCCGGGCGCGAAAGGCTTGAAGGGACCGCTCGCCTGTCTGTCGCAAGCCCGCTTTGGAATCGGCTGGGGCGTCCTCGGGGCGGCAATGGACTGCTATGAAACGGCGCGCCAATATTCGATCCTCCGCAAGCAATTCGACGACAAGCCGATCGCGTCACATCAGCTTGTGCAGGAGAAGCTGGCCTGGATGATTACCGAAATCACCAAGGCCCAACTGCTCGCGCTTCATGCGGGCAGGCTCAAGGACCAGGGCAGGCTCGAACCAGCGCACATCTCCATGCTTAAGCGGAACAATGTCGCGATCGCGCTCGACTGCGCACGCCTCAGCCGTGACTTGCTGGGTGCGAACGGCATCACCGACGAATATTCAATCATGCGGCACATGTGCAACCTCGAGACCGTAAAAACCTACGAGGGGACGGACCACATTCACGCGCTCGTTATCGGCGAACGCGTGACGGGTGTCGCCGCGTACAAATGATCGT
>SYKU01000322.1 GCA_005808865.1 Acidobacteriota bacterium | reverse complement strand
GAACCATGCTTGCATACGGGCTCAGAGGAGCTCCATTGATAAGGCGGCCTTAGCTGCCGCCGCCCCCGGCTGATCGCATCATAACCGAACTGCCGACAGTCTCTTTCCTGTGTTCTTTCCTGGCATGACCGATTCAGTCGGTCCCCAGCTTGTATTGGACAATTCTGGACGCAGGAGTCGATCCCGCATAGGCTATGATAGGTTCTTTGGGACCACAATCGAGCATGGGCTCCACCGAGGGGACGTTTTCGTTTCGCCGAATTCCGAAGTGGATTCCAACCGCGCTGGGATACGTGGTTTCCGTCGCGTCTTTAATCTGGGTTTTCCGCGGCGTCGATCGCGAACAGATCCTGCGGGATTTCGCGTCGCTTGACTGGCGTTATGTCACCGTTGCCGTTGCGTTCGACCTGGCGGTTTATGTTTGCCACGGCTGGCGATGGCGCATCCTGCTTACTCCCGTCGGGCAAGTGCCATTTCTCCGGAGCGTTCAGGCTGTATACATAGGCCTGTTCTTCAATGAAGTCTTGCCCCTGCGCCCGGGCGAAGTCATCCGCTGCTATCTGCTCTCGTTCTGGAGCAGGATTCCGCTGTCGCTTTCGCTAGCTTCGGCGGGGATTGAACGTATCCTCGACGGGGTGTGGCTGATCATCGCTTTCCTTATTGCCCTCAAGACGACGCAACTTGATCGTGTCGCGGTCCTTCCGGAGAGCCTGGTCGAAGGCGCGCGGATCCTCGCGGCGCTGATCCTGGTTGGTGTTGCTCTGCTCGCGCTGATCGTTTTCCGCCGGCATCACGTTCGAACGGCGATAAAAGGGCACCGCTGGCAGGCGACTCTCGATCACCTCGTGGACGGCTTGCATGCCATGGGAAATTCACACACAGCTCTTGCAGCCACCGGAGCGAGCCTGCTTTACCTCGTGTTGCAGGTTGTTCCGGTCTGGGCGTTGCTCGAGGGCTACGGGGTGGAACAATCTGGTCCATGGGTGGCGGCCGCGGTTCTGATTATTCTCCGCATCGGCACGGTTGTGCCGAACGCGCCCGGCAACGTTGGATCGTACAATCTGGTCTGTGTCTTGGCTTTGGGCCTTTTCGGCGTCGATAAGACAACGGCGGCTGGCGTCTCGGTTGTCATGTGGACGGCACTGACTGTTCCGCTCCTGGCGGGCGGTCTTGTAGCGGTGCTGATCAGCGGACTGAAACTCGACGAAGTTCGCCGCCATGCGCACGAAGGCCACACTCGTGGACGCGCGGCCGGTGCGCAAAGACCGTAGGCCGCTACCCGCCGGCCGTGGCGCGATATAATCGCGTGTCATGCACAAATTCCCGCCGTTTGTCTTGCTGTCGATTGCCATGTCCGCTCAATTCATGTCCGGTCAATCCACGACGCTTCGCGTCATCGCCTTTGGCGCGCACCCTGACGATTGCGACATACGTGCCGCCGGAACGGCTGCCAAGTTCGCCGCCATGGGCCACGCCGTGAAGTTCGTTTCGGTCACCAATGGAGACGCCGGACATCAGACGGAGGGAGGCGGGGCATTGGCGAAACGCCGCCGCGCGGAGGCCATGGAATCCGGACGCCGCCTCGGTGTCGAATACGAAGTGCTCGACAACCACGACGGCGAATTACTTCCATCGCTCGACGTGCGCCATCAGGTGATCAGAAGAATACGCCAGTGGAATGCTGATATCGTTCTTGCCCCGCGCCCAAATGACTATCACCCGGACCATCGATACACCGGCGTGCTGGTGCAGGACGCCGCCTACATGGTGGTAGTGCCGAACGTGGCCCCGGACACACCTCCGCTGCGCAAAAACCCCGTGTTCCTTTACTTTGAGGACCAGTTCCAAAAGCCTGCCCCGTTCCGCGCTGACGTCGCTGTCTCCATAGACGAAACATTTGCGAAGAAGATCGACGCACTCGACGCTCATGTCTCGCAATTCTACGAGTGGCTGCCCTGGGTGGACGGCAGGCTTGACGAAGTCCCGAAGGACGTGGCGGAGCGCAAGAAGTGGCTCGCAGGCACCCGGTCGCGTCCCGTCTCGCGGGCTGTGCGCTCTGCGCTTGAGAAGTGGTACGGGCCCGAGAAAGCCGCGAAGGTCGTCCACGCCGAAGCGTTCGAGGTTTGCGAGTACGGCAGGCGCCCTTCCGATGAGGACTTGCGCAAACTGTTTCCGATGCTCAGGTAAACGCTGTGAGCACAGGGACAAGACGCGTCGGCGTGGTGGACTCGCACACCGGCGGCGAGCCCACGCGCGTGGTAATTTCCGGAGGACCGGAACTTGGCCCGGGTCCAATGGCGTCCCGTCTGGCGGTCTTTCGGGATTGCTTCGATTCTTTCCGCTCGGCGGTGGTGAATGAGCCGCGCGGGTCCGGCGTAATGGTGGGCGCGTTGCTGTGTGAACCCGTCGATCCTGCTTCGGCTGCGGGAGTGATCTTCTTCAACAATGCCGGCTACTTGGGGATGTGCGGGCACGGAACCATGGGGCTCGCCATAACGCTGGCGTACCTTGGACGTATCGCGGCGGGGAAGCACCGCGTTGAAACGCCTGTAGGAACCGTTGGCGTGGAACTCAGCATGACTTCTCACGCCTGTGGAGAAGTGACGATTGAAAACGTCCCAAGTTATCGCTCGGCGCGCCAGGTAAGCGTGGACATCGCGGGGCACGGCGCGGTGTCAGGAGATGTCGCATGGGGCGGCAACTGGTTTTTCCTTGCCGGCAATCACGGGCGGAACCTGACTCTCGCCGACGCCGACGGGCTCACCGAGTTCGCGTGGCGCATTCGCCAAGCCCTTGCCCGCGACGGAATCACCGGAGACAGCGGTCAGGAAATAGATCACATCGAGCTTTTCGGCCCTCCGAAGCGGAGCGACGCCGACAGCCGCAATTTCGTGCTGTGTCCGGGGAAAGCATACGACCGCTCACCGTGCGGAACCGGTACGAGCGCCAAAATCGCTTGTCTCGCAGCCGACGGTAAGTTAGCGGAAGGCCGGATCTGGAGGCAGGAAGGTATCGTCGGTAGCGTTTTCGAAGCTTGCTACCGGCGCCAGGGAGCGCATGTCGTTCCGTCAATCAAAGGTTCCGCCTTTGTGAACGCCGAGGCAACACTGATCCTCGATCCTCGCGACCCCTTTGAAATGGGAATTCGCGAATGAGCGCGCGAACCGCCGACGTCGTGGTTATTGGCGGAGGCATCGTGGGTGCGGCCTGCGCGGAAGCGTTTTCGGCGGAAGGGTCATCGGTCGAGCTCATTGAAGAGCGTGGCATCGGTGGTGGGGCATCCGGAGCCGGGATGGGGCATGTGACGGTGATGGACGATTCGGAAGCGCAATTCGCCCTTACGCGATTGTCGGTTGCCCTCTGGGAGGAACTCGCGGCGTCGCTGCCGGCGGAGGTGGAGTATTCCCGTTGCGGCGCCCTCTGGGTAGCGGCTGATGACGAGGAGATGGCCGAGGTGGCGCGTAAGCAGCGATTCTACCTGTCACGTGGCGTGCGCGCCGAAGCGCTCGATGCTCGTCAGGTGGCGGAGGCGGAGCCAAATCTCCGGCCCGGTCTTGCGGGCGGCCTGCTGGTTCCCGGGGACCGCGTGCTCTATGCCCCGTGTGCGGCGGCATGGCTTGTGAATCGGGCGATGGGACGCGGCGCGCGCGTTCATTTAGGAGTTCGCGCGACGGCGAACGATGCGGGAGTGGTGACGCTGAGCGATGGCGGCCGCATAGAAGCACGGCATGTAGTTGACGCCACAGGGGCGGCATCCGGTGGTCTCGTCCGCCCGCGAAAGGGGTATCTCGCGATCACGGATCGCTATCCGGGTTTCGTGCGGCATCAGTTGATCGAACTCGGGTACTCGAAAAGCGCGCATGGGCACGATGACGAATCGGTGGCGTTCAATGTGCAGCCGCGAGTGACGGGACAAGTGCTGATCGGTTCGTCGCGGCAGTATGGGGTTGATGACTCTCTGGTCGGTGCGCATTTGCTTTCGCGGATGCTTCGCCGCGCGCGCCTGTACATGCCGCGGATAGCGACGCTCCACGTCTTACGCGCGTGGACGGGATTTCGCGCGGCAACGCCCGATGGCTTACCGCTCATCGGCCCATCGCCGCGAAACGCGCAGGTTCTGCTCGCCACGGGCCACGAAGGTCTCGGCATCACGGCTTCTCTCGGAACGGCACGTTTGCTGGCTGACTGGGTAGCCGGCCGGACGCCGCCCATTCCCATGGAGCCTTATCTGCCGAATCGGTTTCCGGCGGAGGTCCCGTCTTGATTGAAATTCTGGTCAACGGAAAGCCGGTGCGCGTAGCCTTCGGCACGACGGTCGCGGCGGCGATTCTTATGGCCGGCGAGGTGGTCTTCCGGCGCTCGGTTCGCGGCGAGGCGCGCGGGCCGCTATGCGGCATAGGGATTTGTTTCGAATGCTGCGTGACGATCGATGGCCTTCCGAATCAGCGGTCGTGCCAGGTGCCGTGCCGCGATGGGGCGGAAGTGGTGACCGCTTGCTGAAACCTCTTCGGCCGCCTCCGCTACCCGATTACTACACTATTGTTTCTGGCCAAGCGGCGCTCGTGAGCAAGCCGCGCTTCCCGCCGCCTGCTTACGCGCACGGTGCGGCTAAGGGCGTGCGGCTGGCGAACGAAATCGTCGCGGCATCTGGGAGGTTGCGCCTCCCGCGGCTACGCGCCGCGTACTGGCTGTCAATACCTTGTTACGGTAATGAAGGATAGCCTCGCATGCGAAATCGTTGTCGTCGGCGCAGGGCCCGCGGGTTTGGCGGCCGCGTGCACCGCCGCCGGGCGGACGCGAAGCGTCGCCATTGTGGATGGCAACACTGCGCCGGGAGGGCAGATCTGGCGCGGAGAGGTTCGTATGCCCGGGATCGACCGCGCCAGGATATCGCAGGTGCGGTTGCTCTCTGACACGCTGGTGGTCGACTGTCCCGGAGATCATTCGCTCCTCGCCGTCCAGGGAGACCGGGCAGTCGAGATCCGCTACGAGAAACTGATCCTCGCGACCGGCGCTCGCGAGCGATTCCTGCCGTTCCCGGGCTGGACACTCCCGACCGTTGTGGGCACCGGTGGGCTTCAGGCGATCGTTAAGGGCGGAATGCGCATCGCCGGAAAACGCGTGGTTATCGCCGGAAGCGGTCCGCTCTTGCTGGCCGTCGCCGCGTATCTGTGCAGGCAAGGCGCAAGAATCGCAATGATTGCCGAGCAGGCGCCTCGCAGCGCGGTCTTCCGGTTCGCGCGGACCGTGGCCCGATCTCCGCGAAAGCTCCTTCAGTCGATCAGCCTCATGCAAAGCCTCACGGGAACGCCTTACCGCACCGGATGCTGGCCCATTGAGGCAGTGGAGGGCGCGGTGACGTTGAGCCGTGGCGGGAAAACGTGGAGCGAACCGTGCGATTACCTGGCGTGCGGTTTCGGACTCGTGCCGAACACGGAGTTGGCCGCGTTGCTCGGCTGTGTGTTGCAGGACGGCTTCGTGGCCGTCGACACGTGTCAGCAGACCACGCAGCCCGGCGTCTTTTGCGCGGGTGAACCAACCGGCATTGGCGGAGTCGAGCCGGCTATCGTCGAAGGCCGCATTGCCGGATATTGCGCCACTGGACGCATGGATGAAGCCGCGCGGCTCTTCCCTGAACGTGATCGCGGAAACCGGTTCAGAAGGGCGCTCGAAGAGGCCTTCCGCCTGCGGCCGGAACTCGCGGGCCTTACTGGTCCCGACACCATTGTGTGCCGGTGCGAGGACGTCACATTCGCACGCATCGCCAAACACGGCAACTGGCGCGCAATCAAGCTTCAGACGCGCTGTGGCATGGGACCCTGCCAAGGCCGCGTCTGCGGACCGGCCGTCGAATTCCTGCTCGGCATTCCGCCGGACTCGGTACGGCCGCCGATCTTCCCCGTACCCGTTGGGCTGCTGAGTGAAGACCTGTGATATGCTCTCCCCATGCCCAAGAATCCAGTGTCCCGGCGTTCCTTCATGGCCGCCACCGGCGCCGCCGCCCCCCTCGCCGCGGCCGCAGCCAACACCCGGCAACCGGTAGTTGTACCGCAGGTAGCTGTGAGCGATGTCAAAGCGCAGCAGGACCCTTTGATCATCGTCACGATGTACCAGTTTGAGCCTCACGAAGTTCAGAAGATCAAGGCCGCCGCCCCGAATGCCCGCGTTGAGATCATCATTTGCAGGACACGCGAAGAGTTCGAGCAGAAGTCGAAAGAGGCCGAAGTTGTCTACGGCGACATTAAGGGCGATACCCTCCAGTTCGCGAAGAAGCTTAAGTGGGTGATGTCAGGCGGTGCGGGCGTCGAAGGCATGGACGAGGTGATGCGCAAGAGCCCTGTGGTTCTCACCAACTACGCCCGCACGTTCGCTCATGGCATCACGGAGACCGGGATGGGCATGCTGCTCTGCCTCACGCGCGGGATCACGAAACACTACATGCCGCAATTCGCCAAGCGCCGGATGGAGCCGGTGGGCACCGTGAAGTCGGATCACCACGTGGAACTGGTGGGGCGCACAATGGGCATCGTCGGCCTGGGAGGCATCGGGAGCCTGCTCGCGCGGCGCGCCTACTATGGCTTCGATATGAAGATCGTTGCCACTGACGCCAAACCTATTCCTAAACCCGAGTATGTCTCCGAGCTTCACGATCCCTCCTGGTTCATGGAAATGGTTCCGCAGGTCGATGTGCTCGTGGCCGCCGCGCCACACACAAAACAGACCGAGCGAATGTTCAGCGAGAAAGTTTTTCGCTCAATGAAGAAGACGGCCTACTTCCTGGCACTGTCTCGCGGCATGCTCTACGACGACGTGGCGCTCGCGAAAGCGCTGAAAGAGGGCTGGATCGCGGGCGCGGGCTTGGATGTTACGCCGGTGGAGCCTCCACCCTCAAGCAGTCCGCTGTTCGACTGCGACAACGTCGTGATGACCGCTCACACGTCGGGCTGGAGTCCCGACCGGCAGATTCGCCTGATCGATCTGTTCGCCGAGAACGTCCGCCGTTACACGGGCGGGTTGCCGCTTATGAACGTGGTGGATAAAGGCCGCGGATACTAGCCGCGGCCTGCCGCATAGCATTCAGCAGGAACACGGAATCCACGGAGTAGCAGAGGTACCGGATTCCGGCGTCGAGCCATCGCCGGGCATGATCCTCGCTGTTCGCGAACACGCCGGTAGCGACACCACGTGCCTCTGCTTTTCGTGCGAGCGCCGCTCCGGCCTCGAAGACAAGGTCATTCGACACGTCGCCCGGAATTCCCAAACTCTGCGACAGGTCGTAAGGGCCCACGAACAGGACATCGATGCCCTCCAGTTCCAGAATCTCCCCGGCTGCCGCAATGCCTTCCGCGCTTTCGATCTGCAAGATAAGCGCCACTTCCTCGTTCGACCGCTTCAGGAAATCCCCTACGGGCACCGCGGAAAACTTCGCGGCGCGCACGAACGGATTGAGGCCGCGCCTTCCCGCCGGATGAAATCGGGCGGCCTGTATCGCTCTCCGCGCGGCCCCCACCGATGCAATCTGAGGGACCTGAACTCCAGCCGCCCCCGAATCGAGGGCATGCTGGACAGCGGATTCTTCGTTCGATGCTACGCGGACAATCGGCGCGATTCCAGCCGCCTCCGCCGCGCGAACCATCCCGGGCAGCGTATGGGCCGTGATGGGTGCATGTTCGCAGTCGATAATCACGAAGTCCCATCCCGCGATGCCCGCGATCTCCACCGCCTCCGGAAGCGGCAACTCGCAGAAAATGCCGCATGCTCGGTTCCCGCCGGCGAGTTTCGTTCGCATCAGCGGCTCTTCTTCAGATCGAAAAGGCGGACGATGCGTTTTTGCAGATCCTTGAAGATGGCGTCGGGAGGTTTCGAAGCGTCGATCACATCGAAATTGTACGGCTTCGCCATGCGGTCAAGGGCCCGGATGAGCAGCGCCTGATACTTTACGAAGCTGTCGTGCATGTCCTTGCCGAATCGCATATCCATGCCGCTTTCCCAGTAATCGAACGCGCCGCGGCCGAGGACCACTCGCGAGACCAGGTCCGGCACGTCCGCCCGGAGGTAGTAAACGGCGTGTGGAATCAGGGCGAAACCCGCAACATCGGCGATCCACTTCGGATCCCAGCCCCGGGCGATTGCGCGCGCCATGATCGAGAAGATGTACCGGTCCGTCAGGACGACGAACCCGGCGCGAAGCGCGGGAATAATCTCGTTTTCCAGCCGGTCCGCGAAATCGGTGGCGTAAAACAACGTCATCGTCAGCGGCGCGAGTGTGTTCCCCTCCTTCGCCTGCTGGATGCCCTTTCCGGCAAGCGCCGACCGGGCCATGCCTGTATCCAGCACGGCGTGGCCTTTGTGCTCAAGCCAGAGGCGGAGTTGCGTCACTTGCGTGGTTCGCCCGACCGCGTCGGGACCCTCGACTACGATTAGCTTACCTTGCAGTTCCGAGGTGTCAATTCCCGGAAGCGCTTCACCGTAGAACTGCAGCGGCACGTGCGTCGGCACCAGATTGTCCTCCTCGCCATCTCAGTACTCCGTTCTCCAGACTTTCACCGATCTTTTCGGCTACGATTTCGCGCATGCACTTCTGCTGTTCTTCAATCGAACCGGTGGCGTCGATCACCTGGAAACCGAGTTCTTCAGCCATTGCGTCGTACTCGTCGATGATACGTCCCTGGAAAATCCGGAAGCTCTCTTCGATGTTCTTGCTAAGCTCCAGGTCCATGCCGGCTTCGTAATACTTCAGCGCGTCGCGCCCGCCAAGAATGCGGCCAAGTGCCACGTCAAGCGGAACCCTGAAATAAAAGCACAGATTGGGTCTAACCGCAAAGCGGTATAGATTCCGCACCCAGGTCCGGCTCACGCCCCGGGCGACGTCGCGGGCAAAGGCGGTGTAAGCGTAGCGGTCAGCGCACACAACCGCGCCGGCTTTGAGCGGCGGCACGATTTGACGTTCGATTCGGTCGGCGAAATCGGTTGCGTGGATCAGACTGAAGGTCGTTGGCGTGAACATCGCCTTCTTCTTTCCGCGGCGTGTGGTTTCCCTTACCAGCGGCGACGAGTTCCACTCGCTGAAGACCACGCCAAAGCCCTGCGAGCGAAGCCACTGGCTGAGAAGCGAGATCTGAGTCGACTTGCCGGAGCCGTCAATGCCCTCGACAACGATCAGTTTTCCCTTGTAACGGTTTGGTATGAGGAGCGACATAAGAGCCGGGTTGGCTTCTGAAGCAACCCGAATTATATCAATTGGGAGTAGAATGGCGTAATCGTCCATGGTAAAGCGATGAAAAACCCTTCTGCGATCGAACTGCAAAAATATGCGGCGCTTGAGGCCGCGGAGCGAATCCGGCGGCTGGCCTTCGAAATAAACCGCACAGCCAAGCGCCCCGACGAGGAGTCCATCCACGACTTGCGGGTTTCCACGAGGCGGCTCTCCCAGTGTCTGCTCGCGTTCGACGATTTGTTCCCACGCCGCGCCGCCAGGAAGGCGAACAAGCGTATGGGAAAGATCATGAAGCGGTCGGCCGAGGTGCGTAACCGCGATATCGCGATCGGGCTGTTGAAGGAATCGGGCGTGGAGGGAACCGGGAAAGTCGTGGAGGCGCTGTCGAAGGAGCGGAAGCAGGCCGCGACGGCCCTTTCCGCGGACCTGAAGGGTCTTAAGGACAAGGAAATCTCGCGCCGCTGGACCGCGAAACTGAAAGTCGGATAGACGCCCATGAAAAAAACGAACCAGTGGGATCCCGCAAAGCCGGCGGCCGAGAATGCGGCGGCTGTGCTCCCGGTACTTGCCGAGGCGTTTTTCTCGGGGGGAAGGGAACTGGCGGCCTCGACGGAGATATCCGTCACCGCTCTCCACGCGTTTCGCCTTTCCGCCAAGCGCTTCCGCTACACGCTTGAGTTGTTTCGGAATTGTTACGGCCCCAGCCTTGAAGAAAAGCTGGAGTCGCTGGCATCCTTGCAGCAGGTACTGGGAGAAATGAGCGACTGCGCCGCGACGCGCGCACTGCTTGAGAGCGAACGATTCGATTCGTTCACGCTGCGTGCGGAGTTTTTTTCACGGCTCGATGAGGTGCTTGTCGAAAGGACGGCGGCGTTTGGAAAGTTGTGGCGCTCGACCTTCGACACGGACGCCGAGCAGCGCCGCTGGATAGCGTATTTGCACCGTCCGGCGGGGAAGACCAAAGCGAAAGGAAGTGAAACGGCGCCGGACGAAACTGCCGGGAAGAAGAAAAAGCAAAAGAGGGCAGGTTCGAAGGTGTGAAAGGCTAGAGCAATTTCATATAAATATAGGCTGCTCCGAAGTTCATCGACTTATGCCGGCAATCAGAGACTGCGAACCTACTTTATATGAAACTGCTCTAATGGTGGCGCTATTTTCCACCCAGTACACATTGAAATAACGCATCTTGAAGCGGATATTCCGATGAAACATTCCCGGTCTTGTCGCCTTCTCAGTCAGACATTCTTCCGTTCGCGTACCGCGATTGTGGATATAATCACCTGGAAGTAGAGAACAGTAAGGCCCTTAAGAGGTACAGACGATGCGCGTGCTCTATATTGCGGCGGAATGCAAGCCATTTTCAAAGGTCGGTGGAGTTGGGGACGTGGCGGGAGAGCTGCCGCCAGCACTTCGACAGGAAGGCGTAGAGATTGAGATCGCAACGCCCCTTTATCGGGACAAGATTGGGAAATTCGCAAGTTCGCTGTCCTTCTCTGGCATCACTTCCATCGTGGATGATGGGGGAACGAGCCGGAGCGCAAAATGGCTCTGCACTCAATTGAAGGATGTCCCGGTGTACCTCCTTGACAGTCCCGAACACTTCGTGGGTCCGGTATACATCAGCAGTCCTCCGGATCGACCCTACTGGGATGATGCGGTTCGGTTCTCCCACTTCAGTGCCGCGTGCCTCGATCTTATTGAACGGCGCCAACCAGACATAGTCCATGTCAACGACTGGGTGTTGGGCTATCTGCTTGGGCTGATGGACCTGCGAAAAATGCCTCAAGCCCGGGTGCTCACCGTTCACAATGTCCAATACCAAGGCAATTTCTGGTCCGGACTTCTGCGCTCGAACAGTATCATGGAGAGACTATCGCTGGCCTGCGGCGATTCGTTCCGCGACCCTCATCCGGGCTGGGATTGTGTGAACGCATTGCGGCTGGGGCTCGAAAAGTCCCACATGGCCAACACCGTGAGCCCAAACTACGCGCGGGAGATGACTAGGCAACCTGCCGATGATCGTTTCTTCATCGGCGGTTGCGGCTTGGAAGGAGTCGTCACGGAGCTTTCCCCTCACCGATTCTTGGGTGTCCTGAACGGCTTCGAGTATAAATCCGGCCCGGCGGACGACGTTGCGTTT
>SYKU01000321.1 GCA_005808865.1 Acidobacteriota bacterium | reverse complement strand
TCCAGGAAAAGGGGAGACAGAGATGTTCGTGACTTACTAAAAAGAGACGATCAGAGCAGCTTCAGCCCAGTCAATCGGCACCCGCGCCACCGCTCACCATACCGGTGCGCCGAGTCGCGTTCCCATGCATAATCCAGGTTGAATATAGCCGCCATGGCCAGACATATGATTGTGCTTCGTTTCATTGACGCCTCCTTGTGGCAGACGGCGGGTTGGTCCAGCCGACATAAGTGTATGCCCGTAACCAGGAAGTTGTTTCAGAATCCTTACGGTGAATTTCCGTTTTGGGGTATTTTATTTGTTGCACGGTATCTGGCCGCCATTCAAACCCTCGGGAGGTTACTCTATGGCGTTACCGCAACGACCGCAACGGCCCCGGCCCCACCTTCGTCTTGGTGGACCTGCTATTGGTCGCTGCTGTGGCGATCCTGTCTCAGGCGTGGCGGGCTTCGCGCGTCGGACCTCTGGGCCGCTTCGCCGGGATTGAGACGATTGCGCTATCGTAAAGATCGCGGCCGAGGAGGTTCGCGCACATGGAATCACCCACGGATTACGCTGAGCTGTTTCCCGTGTTCAGTGGATTGTTGCTCGGCTCGGCGCTGGGCTACCTGAATCCCCGCGTGCGGCTACGGGCCGGCGTGTTGTTGTCCGTCACGCTCGGCGCGTTCGCAACCTGGGTCAGCGGCGAGTTCCGGCTCAGCTGGGGGTTCCTGCTCTTCGACGTACCGCTGGTGGCGGCCACCGCGGCGGTGTCCGCGACGGCGACGCACTGGTTCCGCCAGTCGCGGAAGGAGACCTAGCCAGCCGTGGCGAAAAGGATCAGCGGCGCCCCATCCACTCCGCGGCCGATTGCCGCAGGACCTCACAAAGAGAAGACCATCCCCGGACCGCGCCGGAGTACTCACAAGAGACGCGCGGCATGGTTCCGGGCTCGTGCGGCGTGGCCTTTTCGCGACGCCGATGGCGATCACCTGATGGCGGAGCGGGCCTCGGCGGCCGGACCCGCACCATCGCGCGCGCCATTGGACGCCAGCAGGCAATGGGAGAGTATGGGGCCTTCGAACGTCGGAGGCCGGCTCACGAGCGTGGTTGTCCATCCCACTAACGCGGACGCAATCTGGGTTGGCGCGGCCGGCGGCGGAGTGTGGCGGAGCAAGGATGGAGGCGCCACCTGGTCCGGCCTGTGGCACAAGCAGGAGAGCCTGAACGTCGGTTCGCTGGCCATCGACCTTCGCTCGCCGAACGTCATCTATTGCGGAACCGGGGAGGCGAATCTATCCGCCGATTCCTATCCCGGCGCAGGAGTCTATCGATCCACCGACAGCGGCGATTCCTGGGCGCTATGGGCTCCCATGAAACAATACGGACTTCCCGGGCGCATCGGCACGATTGCGGTCGATCCGTTCGACTCCCTGCATATCCGGGCCGGCGGCGTAAGTCATAGCGACACCGATCCTTCGGGCATGTTCGTTACTACCGACGGCGGAGTTACGTGGAAACGGGAAAACTTCGTCTCCCCGAAGGGCTACTTCTGCCACGGAATAACGTTTCATCCGAAGCAGCGCGGCGTCATCTTCGCCGCGATTCATGAGCGCGGAATCAGGAGCGGCATCTGGCGGACGATCGATGGTGGCGTCAGTTGGATCCACCTGACAGGGAAACTTCCAAGCCCGGAGTTGTTCAGGCGAACGAGCCTCGCCATCGCGCCCTCCGAGCCCCGAACCGTTTACGCAATCGCCTCGGACGATAGCGACGGCGTGTTGGGTGTGTTTGTCAGCAAGGACCTCGGCGACACATGGTCGAGCATCGGCGGAACGCATTTCCGCCGGGAAGGCCAGATGTCGTACGGTATTACCATCGCGGTGCATCCCACGAATGCCGGGCATGTCCTGTGCGGCGGCGTGGATCTGCATCGCACCACCAACGGCGGCGCAACCTGGCGGCAGGTGACGCACTGGGATGCAGAAAGAGGTTCCGAACAATACGCGCACGCCGATCATCACTGCCTCGCGCTGCCGTCCGCGGCACCAGGGCGCGTCTACGACTGCAACGATGGCGGCATGGACCGTTCAGACGACGGCGGCCGGAAATGGAAGAATTGCAGCAAGGGGCTGGCCGTCACGATGTATTACGACTTAGACGTTGCGCCAACCGATGCCAGGAGCTTCGGAGGGGGCACTCAGGACAACGGCACCTGCATCACACAGGACGGCGGGCCGGACACTCATCGCGAGATTCTCGGAGGGGACGGCGGATGGATGGTATACAGTCCGCAACGCGCGACCCGGCTCTACGCCTCGTATTACAACTTCAACATCTTCCGGCTTCAAGGCTCCAAGGAACCGACGGACGTGTCCCCGCCCGCAACCAAGGCAGAACGTGAAGGAATCTGGATGTGCTACATCACGATCGATCCGAATCGGCCGGCGACGGTTTTCACAGGAACGTCGCGCGTCTGGAAAACAACCAACCAAGGCAACCTTTGGAAACCGGTCTCCGGCCATCTGGATCGGAGCTCAATCACGGCCATTGAGGTAGCCGCGGCGAACTCGAAGCATGTCTATGTGGGAACAGAGAACGGAGGCTTCTTCCGGAGCGTGGATGGCGGCAAGTCATGGTCCGGAAACCTGGCGGGAGCGCAACTGCCGGGGAGGCTGATAAGCCGGATCGAGACGCATCCATCGAAGGAATCGACCGTCTTCGTGACCACGGCGGGGGGAGGGAACTCGCACGTGTTTCGTTCGACCGACGCCGGTTCGTCATGGACGGATGTTGACAAAGGTAAACTGCCTGCCGTCCCGCACAGCGCCATTGTCGTTCCGCCGGACGATCCGGACACGATCTACGTCTCGAACGATGCCGGCGTTTTTGTGACCTACGACGGAGGAATCTCGTGGGTCAACTTCAGCCGGAACCTTCCCAATGTGATGGCCGTGGACCTGGTCTATCACGAAGGTGAAGGGGCGTTGTGGGCGGCAACCTATGGGCGGAGCATCTGGCGGATCAAGGTCCGATAGTACCATGCCGCTTCTGAAACCACGCCGCGCGGCGCTGAAGATTTCTGCCTGGTTCGGAAACAGGACGTTCGGCAACGTCGGGCGCGCAGCGGTGAATGGGGAGTTCCATTCCGCCCGCCAGGAATACAGTTCCAGATTCGAGAATTTGCAGGCCGGGAACGGCACCGGCTGCTATTACCAGTATGCCCTCCGTGCCGTCGATTCCCGTAACGCGGAGCGACGCGGGAAGATCCTCGATTATGAGGGCGTCGCCTTGGCTGGCGTCAGCGCGCCGGTAGACAACACCCGCGGCCCGTAATGCGGCATCGGCACCGGGTAGCATTACCTAAGTATAGGACTTTCCTGTAACCGGCGTCGACGCGGGACTGTTTGGGCACTTGACAGGCCTTATCCCGGCCGCGACGCGGTAATTCCCTTCCCTTCCACGCAGTCGTAGCGGCCCGCCTTCAAGTTCCTGAACTCTTCGGTGCGGCCGCTGCTGGGCCAGCGGATGACCGCGCGTTCCACTGTGTCCCGCCGGCCTAGCCCAAACGTAACGGGCATCTCCGACTGCGACAGATAACTCGACCCGCTGCGCACCATTCGCGAACTCGTTTCCTTGCCCTGATAGATGCGCACAGTCGCGCCGATTGCATCGCGATTCGATATCGTCCCTGTCAGGCGGAAACGGATGGAGCGATTGCCGCTCAACTGGTCGTTCCGGTACAGCCGCGCCGGACCGTTGTTCGTGGTGATGAGAACGTCAAGGTCGCCGTCGTTGTCAAAATCGCCGAATGCCGCGCCACGGCCGACCTTCGGTTCGGCAAATCCGCCGCCCAACTCCGCGGCCACGTCAAGGAAACCTTCTGGTCCGCGGTTGAGAAATAGGTTCGGGGGTTGAGCGTAGTGGGCGTCGGCACTGGTCTTTCCCACCTCTGCGTCGATGTGGCCATTCACGACGAGAAGATCCAGACGTCCGTCGAGATCCGCGTCGAAAAAGAAGCACCCGAAGCCCAGCCGCCGGCGGGTAAGCCGGCCCACCTCGGATCGCGGCGCCTGATCGACGTACGTGCCACCGCCGCTGCTGCGGTAGAGCCCGAGCATCTCATTGTCGAAGTTCGTAATCACGAGGCCCGGAATGCCCGAGTTGTCGTAGTCGGCCGCGTCCACGCCCATGCCCGCGCGCGCTTTCCCGTCTTCGCTGAACGCCAGACCGGCGCGAACCGCGACCTCTTCGAACGTGCCGTTGCGCGCGTTGCGGTAAAGCTTATTCGGCTGCGTGTCGTTCGCGACGAACAGATCCGGCCAGCCGTCGAGGTCGTAGTCGAGCATGGTGACGCCGAGCGATTTCGAACTGCTGTCGAACAGCCCGGCCTTCGCCGTGACGTCTTCAAAGGCGCCGTTGCCGAGGTTGCGAAACAGCCAGCAGGTGGAGCCGCGGTAGGCCTCCGGCGTGCAATACGACTTCTGTTTGCCATCGAGACTGCAAAAGACGTCCTGCGCGGGCGACCACTTGACATAGTTGCACACGAAAAGATCGAGGTGTCCGTCGCCATCATAATCGAACCATAGCGCGGAACTGCTGAAGCCCACTCGCCTGCCCAGCCCGCAGCGGTCCGTGACGTCGATGAAGCCGCCCGCGCCGGTATTGCGGAAAAGGCGGCTTTGGCCAACGCAGGAGACGAAAATGTCGGGAAAGCCGTCGTTGTTATAATCGCCGACGGCGACGCCCATCCCGTACATTTCAACATCCAGCCCGGCGCGGCGCGTGACGTCTGTAAACGTGCCGTTGCGGTTGTTGTGGTAGAGGCGCAGGGTGCCGCGCATCCGTCTATGTCCAGGCCAGTCGCTGCCGTTGACGAGCAGAATGTCCTGCCAGCCGTCATTGTCGTAGTCGAGAAAGGCGCAGCCGGCGCCCAATGTCTCCGGGAGGTACTTTTCGCCGAAAGCCCCGGAATTATGCCGGAAATCGATTCCCGCCGGCGAACTGACGTCTGTAAAGCGGAATCCAGGAGCGGTAGGGGCGGCTGATGCCAGGGGCGCCGCCGCGCCGAACAGCAGGTCCCGACGAGTCATCAGGACAGCCCGACCAGGCCCTTCTTGACGGCGAAGAGCACCAGTTCCGCGGTGCGATGGATATTGAGCGCCTCCATCAAATTCGCCCGGTGAACGGAAATGGTATTTACGCTCAGGCCGAGCATCCACGCAATTTCCTTGTTGGATTTGCCTTCCGCGATGAGCCGCAGCACCTGCCGCTCCCGCTGCGTGAGGCGGTCGAAACCGTCGGAGAGCGCGGCGCCCTGAGTGAGTCCGGGACCTCGATACTCGCGTCCGGCGGCAACCGCTTTCACAGCAGCCGTCAGATCCACCTCTATCGCGTTCTTCAGAAGATAGCCTTTGGCGCCTGCCTGGAAGGCGTTGCGCACGTAGTTCTCCTCAGCATGCATGCTGAGCATCAGGATAGCCGTATCCGGCAACTTCTTAAGGATCTCGACGCTGGCCTGCACGCCGTCGAGATCGGGCATGGCGAGGTCCATGACGATCACGTCCGGCTCAAGCCGGAGCGCCAGTTCAAGCGCCTCGCGGCCGTTGCCCGCCTCACCCACAACGCGCAGTTCCGGATCGTCGTCGAGGATGCGGCGGAACCCGATGCGGACCAGACGGTGATCGTCCGCCAACAGTACCGTGATTTCGCGTTTCGCGAGTTCGGATTTCAATCGCCGGCCCTCTTTTGCGATGCTGGAACCTCGAGTGAAACCAGTGTTCCCCCTTGTGCGGGCCGGGTGAAAGTCATGGATCCGCCCAGAATCTCCGCGCGTTCACGCATCGCGATCAAGCCGATCCCCGAGACTGGACCGGGACGGAACCCCACGCCGCGGTCCTCCACTTCGAGACGCAGACGTCCGCCGTCCTTTGACAACCGCACCCACGCTTCGGCGGACCCTGAGTGTCGAGCCACGTTGTTTAGAGCCTCCTGAAGGATGCGGTACACGTGAATTGCCGTTTCTTCCGGGGCGACTGGACCCATACCCCGCTTCTCATATCGTATAACGATACCCGTCTGCTTTTCGAAATGCTGCACGTACCACTCGAGTGTCTTTTCAAGGCCGTGGTCGTCGAGCATGGCAGGGTGAAAAATCTGAGATAGGCTACGCATCTTTTCGAGCGTCTCCTGCGCAATGGCGCGGACCTCAGCCAAGTCGGAGCAAAACGGAGAGTCCGGGGGCAGTCCTCTGCGCTCGGCTCGGCCGAGCATCGCTCCCACAGCCGTGAGGATCTGGCCGAACTCGTCGTGCAGCTCCCGCGAGACGGAGCGCAGAATTTCTTCCTGCACCGTGATCAGCTTGCGCGCCAGGATGCGGTGCTGATCGGAAAGGCCTTCGATGCGCCTGAATATCTTGCGATTGGCCTGGATGAGATAGAGGCTGGTAGCCGAGATGGCCGCAAGCATGGCGGCGATGAAGACGTAGACGTTTCTCTCGACGCGGTCGAAAATCCGCTGAATCTGAACGACGGCCTGTTGTTCGGCTTCGTTGTTCAGGATGAGCAGGCGCGCGACGGTCGAGGTAAGAGCGGCCTGTTGGGCTTCGAGCGACATGCGGATGAGGCGGCGCGCGGGTTCTTCGTCCCCGGCGCGGGCCATTTCGAACATCTGGTCCGTTGAATTCCAGAACTGGCGAAGCGAATCGGCGAGGCGGCGCTGACGCTCCGGGTCCTGCCTCCCGGCTTGGGCGGATGCCGCGAGTTGGTTCTCGATGCGCAGCGCGTCGTCGAGATCGAAGCGGATGCGGTCGAACTGTCCTTTCCACGCGACCAGGGGATAGGGCTCGCCGCCTTCGACCATGTCCCGCATAGCGAGGGCGAGCGAATGCAGGTTGTTCTGGATGCGTAGAAGTTGGAGGGAGTCCTTTCGGTTACGCTCGACCGTTTCCGCCTGCAGTGCGCGAACACCATTGATCTGGCGAAGCGCGTACCAGGAGAATACGGCAACCAGCAGCAGCGTAATGGCGAACCCGATGAGTAGCCGGCCGGTTGGGGAGGTGGGGCGCATTTGCACTTTCGGGAAGATAGAAGACTGGAAATCATTATAGCGGCGGCGGGGGCGGCCTATCCCTGCGAAGTGGCCGCGCGAGTTCCTGAGTTCCGAGCTCGCATGAGCGGACTGGCTCCGGGTGAGGCGCCCGCACGTCGACATGGAAAGCGGGCGCCTTACTACGGCTCGGCAGTCTCCCCGGCTCCCAACACAAGGCCAGAAGGCAGTTCCTCTCCGAAGATTCGCCCTAGCGCCTTCTCATCCCGCTGGTCCTCGCCCTCGAACACGCCCATCAGCGCATCCGGCAGCTTCGCTCGCACCGATTCCCGCAAGGCCGCAGCCAAGTCTCGCGTCGGGTCGTCCGTCCGGCGCGCTAACTGTGCGAGCGTGTCTCCCGCCTGCGCCACATTAAGTAGCGCCTCCGCCCACCGGCCAGCCGCTACGGGCGGCACCACCTGATTCATCGGGCCATAAAACAGCGCGCGCGCCCCAAGACGCGACAGGCACCACAACTCGCTTTCCCGGAAATCGCCCGCCTTCACGCGCCGCACCAACGCGTCGCCCAAATCCGTCTTCGTGCCGATGGGCAGCAATTCCAGACTCGACGCCGTCCTCCACATCTCGCGAAGCAAACTGCTGTTGACTCGAGCCGGCTTCTTGCCTCCGCGCGGCGAAAGCACCGGCGCCAGGCGTTGGTACACGTCCACCTGTTGGTTCCGGTTCAACCCGCCGGCCACGCGGCCCCAAAAGATCCACCAGTCGATCTCGCACTGCACCTGATTCCCGTATGCCAAGCCGCCGGCGTAAACGCGCCTCGCCTGCTCGATGCGCAGTTCGTCACCCGGAAATCCAAACCCCGGCCGCAGGCAGAAGCCGCACAGATTCAACCAGCGCGCTTCGAAAGCCGCGCTCTTCCTGCGTCCCGCCGCGCACTCCAGGAACGCGTCGGCAAGCTGGCGGATGGTCCCAACCGGCCACGAGTTGCGCCCTAGGCCAAGCGTCTGTTCAAGCTTCCCCGGCAATTCCTCAGGCATGACCGGCGACTTGTTTTGCGTGGAGAAAACAGCGAGTATCAACCCGCGTGCCCGTTCCACCGCCTCATCGCTTACCACGGCCGCCGGCTGCCTCCGCGGCGCCTCCATCGCCTTCGCCTTCCGCAATTCAAATTGCAGACGCCAGCGATGCTCGCTCATCTTCGACTCACACCAGATTTCGAGCGTCCCTACTTCCGTCAGCCGAACGCCCACCTTCACGGGAACCAGACGCTCTCCGGAGGGTTTCCCGAACCGGATGACGGCGTGCAGCGGTGCGTGCGTATGGAGTTCAGGATCGGACGCCGCGAACTCCACAACTGTCCCCAGCGGATCTTCCGTTCGGACAAGTGAGCTGTATAGCCGGAATGCCACGGCCCGGTTTGCGACAAGCTGCAAGCCCTCGCGGTCAAGCTCAAGGGATCCGCCTTCTTCCGTTCCGCGCGGAACCAGGCACACAGTCGAGATCCTTTCCCCTTCCGGTTCGCCGATGCCGATGTAGTAGGCACGGGGCAAGCCGCCGCGGACCAACACGCCGCTGCCTGTTGAACGAACGTAGGAGTAATACGCCGCCCCCGTTGCCACCGCCAGATCCAGATCGCGATTCTCAAACACCTCCGGCCGTTTGCCGTACCAATGCTCCACCACGTCCGCCACGCGCGATCGGCAGATTTCCGGAATGAAGAAGCCGCCATTGAACAGAATCGCGTCGGGCGCTTGTCCTGCTACCTCAAGAAATGCGTTCAGATGCCGCGTCACGGCCGGGTCGGACACGTACGGCAACCCGAGCTCCCGGAAAAGGCTGCGCTTCTCTTCCTTTGGCGCTTCCCCACGCTCCGTCATCGGCAGGAACGCTTCGAGCGTCAGCTCAAGCGCCTCTTCGCGGAGGATTTCGGTCTTCAGCGATCCTCCGATCAGCGACGATCCGCCACCCAGCACCGTTATCTCGACTTTCGCCAGATCCGGTTCGCACAGCAGCCGTTCCTTCGCCGCGGAACATTGCCGCCGCAGCCCACTTCGCTGCCGAACGGAAAGCTGCGCGCCGAGTTTCGACTCGGCAAGCCAGGCCAGAGTAAGATCCAGGTTGTCGCCGCCCAGCAAAAGGTGCTTGCCGACCGCAGTGCGCGTGAAATCGATGCGATCGCCCTCACGCGACACGCGAATCAGACTGAAATCGCTGGTCCCCCCGCCCACGTCGCAAACCAAGACAATCTGACCGTCGAAGAGGAGCTTTCTGGACCGCGCGAGATTGTTGGCGATCCACGAATAGAACGCCGCAGCGGGCTCTTCGAGCAGTGTGAGCTTCGGCAGCCCGGCCTCCTCCGCCGCAGCCACCGTCAACTCGCGCGCTTCTTCGTCGAAGGATGCGGGAACCGTCAGCACGATATCCTGCTCCGCGAGCGGCGCGCCCGGATGCGCCTTGTCCCACTCTTCTCGAAACTTGCCGAGGAATCGAGCGGAAACTTCCACCGGCGAAACTTCTTTCGAGTCCCACGGCAGTATTTTCGCCGTTCGATCCACGTCCGGATTTGAGAGCCACGATTTTGCGGAATGCACCAGACGCGTGGGGATAAGCGCGCCCTGATCCCGCGCATGCACGCCGATTGGGCGCCCCTCTTCCAGAAACAAAAACGAAGGCAGCGTCGCACGCGCCTCCACGCGTCCCGGAGCGATCAACTGCGGCACCGCGAAGATATGTACGGGTGGAAAATCGGATTCCTCCCCTTCCCGCGCGTCGACGTATGCCAAAGCCGAATTCGTGGTACCCAGGTCGATTCCGATCTTCACGCGTTCACCCTCTCCCGCACGTTGAATTCGAGTTTCCAGCGTCGTCCGTCGCGCGCCACACACCACAACTGCAGCATGCCGGTCTCCGTGACCACGGTCTCGAAAGACACGGGTGTAACACCGCCGCCATCGGCGTCGAGGCTCACGTCCATCGGAGAGAGTTCCACCAAATCCGGAGAAGCCTCGTCCAGCATGGAACCCGCGGCGTCATTCCGGCGTACCGTTGATGAAAACAATCGGAACTCGGCCGGCTCACCCACAATCAGGCCAAACTCGCGGTCGGGAATCTTTACGTCCGTACCTTCTTCCATGCCGAATGGCGCGACCGTCAGAAATTTCAGCGGGGCGGGCATTCCCGGCACGGCAGGGAGCGAAGACTCGACGCCAACATAGTAAGTCCTTGGGAGGCCGCCACGAATGCGGATACCTTTCCCGTCGCGAGCCAGTCCATAGTACACCGCGCCGCGCGCCACCGCGTGCATGAGGTCTTCCCCGCCGAGTGTTTCAACCGGCGGCCCACCGGATTCGGCCGCCCAGCCGTTCAGCGCAGTCGTGAGGCGCTCGCGGACCGGTTCCGCGCGAAGCACGCCGCCGTTGAATAGGACGCGCGACGGCGATGCTCCTCCCGGACGGCTGGAATTCAGAAACCCCGCCAGGTGACGGGTAATGGCAGCGTCGGATGCGTAAGGCAGCCCCAGTTCCTGCAACGCGATTCGCCGCTGACGTTGTGGACCCTCGCCGCGCCCGGCCGATGGAAAGAAACCGTCCCGCACGATTCGCTCGATATGCTCGCTCGTGAGCGACGCCTTTACCGTCCCACCAACCAGCCCCGTACCCTTACCCAGAATCGACACTGGAACCTGCTTGAGTGTTGACCCCGGATCAAGCAGTTTTTCCTTCGCGGTCCGGCAGTTGTGCCAAAGCGCCTGAAGCTGCAATGCGTCGATGCGCGTGCCCTTCGCCGATAGCTCAGCTTCAACCGCGCGAGCAAGGGCGAGGTCCATATTGTCGCCGCCGAGAAGAACGTGATCCCCGACCGCGATGCGTTCGAGTGCCAGTTCGCCGTCCTTTTCCGTAACCTCGATCAGAGTGAAATCGGTGGTCCCTCCGCCGATGTCCACCACGAGAATCAGGTCGCCGGGAGCCACCCGCTCACGCCAGTCCCGGTGCCGCTCGATCCAGGCATAGAAGGCGGCCTGCGGCTCTTCGAGCAGCGTCACGCCGCGGTACCCCGCCCGTTCGGCGGCCTCTAACGTCAGCTCTCGAGCCGTGGCGTCGAAGGATGCCGGGACGGTCACCAGCACCTTCTGCCCGTCGAACGGCGCGCCGGGCATGCGATGATCCCACGCACGGCGCAGATGCTCCAGATACCGAAACGAAGCCTCCACCGGCGAAACCTTCGGGACGCCTTCGGGCGCGCGCTCCGGCAACAAAGCGGCAGTGCGATCCACTCCGGCGTGCGCAAGCCACGATTTCGCGGATGCGACGAAACGCCCAGGGACCTCGGCGCCGCGCTTATGAGCAAGCGCGCCCACCAGGAGGCCCGGCTCGGCGTTCCAAGGAAGGGCGAGCGGCGCGCCAGGAAAATCCGCCGGTCCCGGCAGGTAGAGGCACGACGGGAGCAGTGCCTGCTCGCGCACTTCGCCCGGGTTCACGAGTTGCGGGATCTCAAGCACCGACACTTCAGGCGGCTCCGCGTCGATCCGCGCGAACGCCAGTACTGAGTTCGTGGTTCCGAGATCGATTCCGATGACGTATTCCGACGCCAACTACTCCACCTCGATCTCGGCGGGCGCGACAATACTCGAATCGCGCTTCGCACCGAGCGCCGGCAGATCGACCATTGCCGCCCTCCAGCCTTTGTGCCTTAGCGTTCCGCCCTCCGGCGTCTTTGCCGGAACGTTTCCCAGCCATTTCAGCGCCCCGCCGTCGACTCCGGCCGTCTTCGTGAAGACTCCCTCGACTCCGTCAATCACAGGCTGCAGGCGCACATGGCGCGTCAACGCCTCGCGAGCCTGTCCATGCAATCCGCGCACCGCGACCCCAATCTGATCGTCTGAATAGGCGGCAATGTCTTCCATCAAAAAGTCCACAAGCCGCGAATCGCGCTGCAGTATCGACAGGATTTGCAGCGCGCCGTCGGAAGCCGTGGGAACCGCCATGGGGGCCGCAGTCTTGACCGGCGCGGGCTTGCGGATAAACCCAAACGAAGCGGCCACATCTTCCGGGAGCCGCCCTCCAAACAGAATCGCGAAAAAACTACGGAATGCAAGCGCAATACGTCCCAAGAAGGTCTCCAAATAACAAGGATAACCGATCTAAGGCTCCCGCTTTCTTTCTCCTGCCGAACTTTCCCTTTCGCACGGGCGTAATTATCCCCTATGATGGGGAGTGTGATTCGAAGCGGGCTGCGCTGTGGAGGCGTTCTGACCTGATAAAGCCCGGAAGATTATGGACTCGTGAACTCGCCCAGTTGAGCCTATGGTCGCTGGCGTACTTTGCCGGAGCGTTGATTTCGGCGAAGGTCCGTTTCCCCTTAAGCGGTCTTCCGATGATTTGGTTGCCGGATGGCATCCTGCTCGCGGCGTTGCTGCGGTCAAGCAGGCGGCGCTGGGGGTGGCTCGTCCTCTCAGTCTTTCCCACCAGCGTTGTCCAGAACATATCGATCGGTCATTCCCTTTCGGAGAGCCTGCTCAGCTTCCCTGTCGATTTGCTTGCGCCGCTGGTAGCAGCATTCCTTATCCAACGCTTCGCGGGCCCAGGCATTGCGCTATCAAAGATCCGGGAGTGTCTCGTGTTTGCGCTCGCGACCGCCGCTTGCGTCTCGGCCAGCGCTACCGCGGGCGTTTTTCTGCATCTACATGCGACGGGAGATGGATACTGGCCCACTTGGAGGAGCTGGTGGATTTCAGGCGAAGTGGGCATGCTCATTGCCGCGCCTGTGCTCCTTGCATGGATGCCCTGGAAGCCGCTCAAGCTCAGCATTCTTGAAGCCGCCGCGGCACTCGCGTCGACATTCGCGGTGTCCTCCTTCCTGTTCAGCGCAACTGGTGGCCATGAGAGCGCTCTGCTGACGTTCCCCTATTGGGTCTTCCCTGTTCTGATGTGGACCGCCCTCCGTCTGGGACCCCGGGGCTCTTCCGCCGCAATGGCGATCATTGCCGGCGTCGCCATCACCAACACGATGTTGGCGCGAGGGCCGTTCACGTTCGCCTCCGACACGCTGGGCGGCCAGATGGCCGCGCTGGAAAGCTTCCTTATTGTCACCGCTCTGTCCTCGATGCTGCTATCCGCCGCGATCGGCGAACGGCATACGGCACAGATCGCGCTAGGCGAGAGCGAGTCCCGGTTTCGGCTCATGGTGGAGAACCTGCCGGCCGGAGCCATTTACCGGCAGGACGAAAAAATCTTCCTTAATAAAGCGGCGGAAGCGATAACGGGCTACTCTTGCTCTGAGATCCAATCGCTGGATATCTGGTTTCAACGGCTTTACGGGGCGGAAGCGCAGACCGCCCGGAAGCTGTACGAGAGAGATAGAGACGCACTGTTTCCCACCGTGCGCAGAGTCCCCATCAGACGTAAGGACGGAGACACGCGCATATTGGAGTTCGCCGGTTTCATCGATCCCCGCTACGAAGTCTGGCTCCTCGACGACCTCACGGAGCGGTTGCGGGCGGAAGAGAAGTTGCGCGACGCCGAACTCCGCTACCGGAACCTGTTCGAGAACGCCCCCGACGGGATTTTCCAGGCCACGCCAGCGGGACGGCTGCTGACTGCGAATCCGGCGATCGCCCTCATGCTCGGCTACGCCTCACCTGAAGATCTCATCGCAAACTTGCCCGATATCGCGGATTGCTTTTCGGATCCCGAGGATCGCAAGTACTACTACCGTCTGATCGAGAAAGGGGACAACGTGCATGGCTTCGAACGCGAGGCCTTACGAAGGGACGGCAAAAGGGTCTGGTTGTCGGTGAGCGCCCGTTGTGTTCGTAACGCGTTTGGAACCACCCTCTTCTCCGAAGGCAGCGTTAAGGATGTCACGGGGCGGAGATTGCTCGAAGCGCAACTGGCTCAATCGCAGAAGATGGAAGCGATCGGC
>SYKU01000320.1 GCA_005808865.1 Acidobacteriota bacterium | reverse complement strand
GAACTGACCCCATGCGAGTGCCCTTCCAGCGTCCGCGCCAGACGTCCCGAGGCCGCATCCCACACCCGCACGGTCTTGTCATCGGAGCCGCTCGCCAACTGCCCCCCATCCGGACTCCAGCTCACCGACCTGACCCAATTCGAGTGCCCTTCCAGCGTCCGCGCCAGACGTCCCGAGGCCGCATCCCACACCCGCACGGTATTGTCATAGGAGCCGCTCGCCAACTGCCCCCCATCCGGACTCCAGCTCACCGAACTGACCCCATGCGAGTGCCCTTCCAGAATGCGCCGGCATCGCCCGGTGGCGGCGTCGTAAACCAGAATCATCGGGCCGCTGGCTACTGCCAGCAGTTTGCCGCCAGGGCGCCAGGCGACGCTCCGTGCGCGGGCCGCCGGGGGAGGCAACACGAACACCGGAGTCTCAATGCGCCCCGGCCGCACCGTGCCAGGAGCGAGGCCGGCCTTCCAAAGCTTCTCAGTCCCAGGGCTGATCTTCGCGTTCAGAAAGCCTGTACCCTCCACAATTGCGCCCGCCCAGGATGCCCCCTCCAGGTGGCACCGGTTGAGTTCGGCGAAGGACAGATCCGCGCCCGTCAGGTTGCTACCCGTCAGGTTCGCCCCCTCGCACGTAGCTCCCACCAGGCTCGCCTCCCGCAAGGATGCGGAAGTGCAAATCGCTTTGGTGAGGTTCGCTCCGGCGAGATTCGCACGCTGGAGGTTCGCCGCCGTCAAATCGACCTGCGTCAGATCGCAGCCCGCCAGATTGGCGCCCTCCAAATTGGCCTTCCGAAGCCGGCAACCCACAAGCGACAAACCAGCCAACCGGACTTCCTCCAGACGGGCCCCCTCAAGCGTGCCGCCAAGCTTATGCCCCACCAGGAGTGCGTTCTCTCGAGCCCCGGCGGGAAAGGTTCCTTCGAGCACGCGCTGCGCCGTGGAAAGAAGCAGGTCCCTCTCGCTCTCCATCAGATCGCATAGAAGTGCGATCACGGGAGGCGTGAACTGGCGCGCCACCAGCGCCTCCACCGGCTTGCCCTCCCTCGCCAGACGGGCCGTTCGCTGCGCCACAAAAAACTCGAGAAAACTCCGGTGCGAGAAACCATAGTTGCCCTTCGCGTCCCGCGTGAGAAAGGAAGCCGCCCGGACTTCCGTATCGGCAATCTCCAGATCGCGGTCCGTCGTGATGCGGTCCTTCACCAGCACCGCCAGCACATTCGCCAATTCCCGGTAATGCAGCCGCGCGCCGTCGGTCTCCCATAGCCGTGCCGCCAGTTCCTGCACCAGCGTTCGCCGGCCGTCCCGCGTCAGCCGCAACCGCCAGTCCTGCCGCCGCATCCACTCTTCCGTATACGCCTCGTATAAATTCGCGACCTTGATGGGCCTGTCCGATTTCGACAACTCCGGCACCGTCTTCACGATCATGTCCAGCCACACCGGACGCGTCGCGATTTCCTTAAGACCGGGAAGCCGGTCCACTACCTCCATGACTTCCGGCGCGCGCGCGCCTGCCGCTTTTGCGACAAACTCCGCCACCTGCGGCCGCGTAAAATCGCTGACGAAGGCAACGCCGGCCCCACGCCGCTCTTTCAACAGCTTGTACAACTCGGTCCCTTCGCTCGAAAGCGCGCCTGCGCCCTGCTCCATGAGCCGGTGGACTTCATCCTGGTCGTTGAAGTAGTGCGTGCGGCTGGTGATCACGACCTTCGCCTTGCCATCGGTAGCCCGCAACAGTTCGCGGAAATTGCCAAGGGTTTCCTCGCGGCTGGCCTGAGTCGCCATCTCATCGAACCCGTCAAACAGAAACACAAACCGCCCTTCCGCCATCAGGTAGAGCATCGCCTTCGCGTTCACCTGCCGCCCCGATTGCCGGAAATGCTCAATCAGCAGCGTTTCAAGACTGAGCGCCTTGGCCACATCCCGCAGGTCGATCCGCACGGGATAGCGGTTTCCTGAGGAGTCTTCGCGGAATCGTTTCGCCAGTTCGCACGCCAGCCTGCGCGTAAACCACGTCTTTCCGGTCCCATAGTCGCCGAGCAAAGTAAGACAGGTCGTCTCGGGATCGGCAAGCCATTGGCCGATGTATGTGGAAAGCTCCTCCGGCTGGCCGGTCGATTCCGGAACAAGATCGTGCTCCACGTACAGGTGTTCGATGTCCTTTCCCTCGTAGTCCTGTATCAGCGAGTTGAGGTAGGCAGGTCCGATGTCGAGCAGGCCGTCGAGAAGTTCGGCGTAGGTCTTGAGCTTGACGTTCACCGTGGGCGCATGCGTTTTCGCGTCCGGAGTGAATCCGGCTTCCGATACCAGCAGGCCCTCCGCGTGTTTCCCATAGGAAACCAGCCGGCTGTGCAACGCATCGATCTGCTCTACCCCCGCGGGCAATCGGGTCGCCTTGCACTCGCCCACAAAATGAGTTTCGTGCAGCGGTTCCTTTTTTACCGCGATGAAATCGGTTTCACGCCCGTGGAGCCGGACGTTCGTCTCCACCTCAAAACCCATAAGGCGCAGCACTTCGGCCACCTTATCTTCGAAGGCGCGGCCCCTGGTCAGCCGGTCATCCTCGCGCTCCCGCACCCAGCCGGGGCGCGTGTCGGTGGCCGCCAGAGCGGGCGCGGCTTCCGTAATGAGGCCGGCCAGTTTCTCGTAATAGCGCGTGAGTTTTTCATCGCCCGGATACTCATGCGCCCAGATTTTCTCTTCCAGAAGCAAGCTGGCGTTGAAAGGAATCTCCACGTGGGGAACCAGGTTTGCCGATTCCGCGCTCTTCCTGCGCAGGGCGGCTTCATCCGGCTTATCCGCCGGAACCATGCTGCCCACGCGGATCACTTTCAGCGGAACGTTTCGAACGGCCTTCGGGCGGTCCAGCACCAACTGCACCTGCCGCGCTCCCTCCTGGTTCTGATGGCTCAGGTGATAAACCAGCACCACGATATCGGGAAGCTGGATGGTGCAGATTGCGCCTGTATCGCTGAACCCGGTGCGCGAATCGATAAGAACGAAATCCGCATTGTATGTATCCACTCCCTGGCGTATCCGCTCGAACAGAATCGAGCCGTTGGGAGACTCCTGGCCGAACAATTCGTCCCAACGGATAGAGCCATAGAGTTTGGCGTAACCCTCTCCAACGGGACCGGCCGGTAACACCCGCAAGCGACCTGGGTACTCCGGGTGCTCCAACACGTACTTGCTCACGGCCTGGCCCCAATCCGCAACCGGAGGCCGCGACAGCAGATTGATGGTCCCGCCTTTCGCTTCATTCTTGAGGGGTGCAAAAAAGGGGATATTCAGCAGCCCCGGCGCTTCCAGATCCAACTCCCAGATCAGCACCGAGTGTCCCTTCTTCAGAAGGCAGACGGCCGTGTTGACCAGCGCAAGGGTACGCCCGACACCGCCCTTATACGAGTAGAAAGTGACGTAGCAGGACATGCGTTACGCCGCCATTTCCCACGAAACCTTTTGGGGGCAGTCGTTGTGGATAAGGTTTCTAAACGGGACCGGCGTCTCAACAACATCGGGCTGATCCGGCTCGATCACAAGCTGGCCTAGCAACCCGAGGGTCACGAACTTCCGCTGCCCCATGCTGTGCCGCTCCACGATGTTCCTGCCCTGCAACTCGCTCACAAGGCGGCTGGTGTTCGAATCCTGGAGGCCCAGTTGTTTTGCCAGATCCCCTTGCGTTATGCCTAGCGGACCCGCATCGAGCACTGCCCGGAGAAGGTTCCACCCATGTTCCCGCGTATCGAGAAAACGCTTCACCTCGTCCACGGGATCGGCGCTCTCGCGTGCCGCCGCCAGCAACTCGCTCATGTGGTTCCATTGGCTGACAACCCTCGGAAATATTTCCCGTATCTCTCGCTCCCTGGCGTGCCCGCTTTCAAGAACAAGGAACAATAGCTTTGCGAACTGGTCCCGCGCCTTTCCGCGGAGTAACGCATTCAGGAATCGGTGGTGGATCGCCGCATCCACCCGCTCAAGCAAATTCTCATCGTTCTGCTCAAGGGCGGCCAAGGCGGCTTCCTGGACGAGTTCCCATGGAGCAGACAAAAGTCGGGCGTAGTTATCAGCCATATATCACCGTAGACACAGATAGATCTGCTGTAAGTATAACCAGTTGATAACTATTTGACAATGCGAATTTTGTCGCCATATAAATCAAACACATGCATGGAATCAACGGCGCTCACCGGCCCTTGCGCCAACGGCGTGTGGAAGAAACTCCGCTCTCCGGTCCCGCCGGTTTTCCCACAGTTGGCAATAAACGAGGCCGCGAACTGAGTTCCCACAAGGCGCGAAGCCGTCTCCTTCATCTGGAGCACACGCGTCGCCATCGCGGGAACCAGAAACAGGTCCGCCCTGGACGCTTCAAATAAGGGGAGCAAAGGCGGATGGAAGAAACCGACGCAGATGGCAACGGCGATTCGGCCCCAGGGTGAATCGCAAAACTCCAGTTGGCTCCCAAGGCGGATCCATTCCGAGCTTGCAGGCTCCGTTGCCGTCGCCAGAATCCTGTACTCGGCCATCTTGTGGTGGGACCAGACCACACGGCCACTGTAATCAAGCAACTCGCACCGATTAACGGGAGCGCCCCCCTCAACCCCCACGTGCCAACTGCCAGCCGCCACCAAGATCAATCCTTTTCCCGATAGCAAATCATCCGCAGTCTGCGCTTTCAGAAAACTCTTCAATTGCGCATCAAGCTCGGGCGGCATGCGCAACTCCGGCAGCACTAGAATTGAAACGCCCAGATCGCGGCACCGTTCCAAGACCGATTTCAACTCCTGGTGCTGACTGGCAATATCTCCCGTGCCGGTCACCACAAATCGCGAGGGTTCGTCATCGGGAAACCCGGAGATCAGCCGTACGGAGATCTCCGCATCGGACGTAAGCGAAGCCATCGCGATGCGCACCCGTCTCTCCAGCATCCGCCTATGCAGCAAATCGTGACACTGCGGCGGCAGCACTTGAGGCGAGATGCTCCAGTTTTCCACTTTCACAGGCTCAATGTGAAGTTCCCGGTGATAAGCCCGGACGTCATCGGCCATCTCAAATTCGACCCGAGGCTTTGCCTTGCCGGGTGGAAATGCGGTACGGATTGCGCCCGGCGAAACGGGCGTGATCGATACGGAAGCGCCGCCGAAAGCTGAACTCGCCGTAACCGGTTCGTAAGCGGATTTCCTAAACTTCAGTTCGCGCAGACTCGTGCCTGCCGACACGCTTCCGGCAGTAAGAAAAGCCGCCGCGCCAAGCAATGGTTTCGGCCACTCCACATCTCCGGCGACTATGGCGCGAAGTCCCGCAATGTCTCCAACCGCGAGTGGGTTCGCTCCAGCCCGCAACTTGCCGGCAATCTCCTTTCGCGCGGCCTGAAAGTAGTGCGCCAACCAGGAATCAGTGAGATGCGCATTCCGGATCGTGTTGAAGTTAAACCGGCATAGCTCGCGGCAGTTGGCCAAAGCGGCGAGCAGGTCGGAACCGGGGATCAAATCCTCGGGCAGAGAACTCAAATCGTCTCTCTCCGACAATTCGCGGCAGTAGAAATCGGGAGCTTTCACGGGCGCGGTTCCTCATAATATCACCCGCCGGTCACAAACCAGCCAAGAACAAGCGCTGGCCCCGCGCACGCCGGTACTCAACCGATGTGAGGGAGGGTCCGTGCCGGGCGCTGCTCCCTGTTGATTTCCGCGCCCTCTGGAGCGATGCGCCGCTTGTTCGAACACTTGTCCGGCCCTCAATCGAAACCTGCGGCGGGCCGCGCTTCGCACGGCAGGCAGGGAGAATCTGACTTGTAAGTTACGTTTTATCATGTACTTCAAAGGGGGGTGACGCAGAGAATTTATTTTTGCTTTTCCGGCGGGGCGTGCGCGAAGGCCGGTCACTGGTTCCTCCGTTCGCATTATATACGTCCGGGTCCGGGAGGCTGGTTGGGATTCGGCTAAAGGCTTTGGGATCAGTGAGGAAAATAGTTCAAGTGCTGTGACGGCGGACGGCGGGAATTTAGCGGCGTGGAGGCGGACAGCGAGACCCGGCCGCGCTTCGCACGGCAGGTAACTGGAACCGGCTGCTCCACCAAGGCAGTTCCTGCTGACTTGTAAGTTACTTTTTATCATGTACTTCAAAGGGGGGTGACGCAGAGAATTTATTTTCGCTTTTCGGTTGGGGTGTGCGCGAAGGCCTGTCACTGGTTCCTCCGTTCGAATTATACAAGTCCGGGTCCGGGAGGCTGGTTGGGATGCGGCCAGAGGCTTTGGGATCAGTGAGGAAAATAGTTCAAGTGCTGTGACGGCGGACGGCGGGAATT
>SYKU01000319.1 GCA_005808865.1 Acidobacteriota bacterium | reverse complement strand
GGAGATGCCGGCAATACAAATCATGACGACGCTGAAGATGAATTGCGTCTGACGGCGCTGTTCAAGCAGGTCCGCGGGGACAATGACGGTGAAATCGCCTGCATCCTTGTGGGTGGAGGCGAGGATTGCGCGGACTACGCTAGCCGTTTCGATCGAGTCCGTGCCGGAGGTGACCTTAATGTATACGCCGTCGATCTCGTCTTTGAGATAGCTGTTGTTATCCTCGAAACGGCGCATGACGGAGTTCAAGGGAGCGATGATCATGTTGTTGCGGTTCATCGCCTGGAGTCCTTCGACGTCGCCATCCCCCCCGGACTGCGAGGCGAGAACACCGATCACCTGAAGCCAGACATCGTTGACCTTGACAAACTTCCCGACGGCATCGTTGTACCCAAGCAGGTTCACCTTGGACGATTCTCCAAGAACGCACACGGCGGCTGAGTGGAGGTTCTCCTCCTCGGTAAAGAACCGTCCGGAAACGATTTTCAGGCTGTTGATTTCCACGAAGTTCGGAAGCACCCCGATTAACATGGGAACCTCCGCCGTGGTCTTTGGCAGTACCTTACCAGGTTTGAAGCGCTTGCGCGGCGTTAGCGCTTCAATCCCCTGTACGTTCTCGGAGATCGCCCGAAAATCGCGAAAGGTGAGACCGGGAGATATGGCACGGACAGTCTGGAGTTCGTTCCGGTCGACTGCCTCGCGCGCTTCGATGATGATGTTGTTAACGCCCAATTGGTCGATGAAACTCATCATCTCCTTCTGGGCGCCGGCGGTGATGGAGAGCATGGCAACTACCGCGCCGACGCCGAAGATCATCCCGAGCATCGTCAACAAGCTGCGAAGTTTGTGGACAAGTAGGCTCGAAAGCCCCATGTAGAGTTCCGGAAGGATGCCGCTCAGGTTTGCCATTATGCGCCTCCTTTGCTTCCGCCCGAAGGCATTCCAGGCATGCCCGGTCCAGCCCCGCCACTCTTCGTCTTGTCGTTCTTGTCAGCCTTCTTCGCGTACGGATCCGCCATAGCCACGATGTCGCCCGGATTGACGCCCTCGGAAATCACCATCGCGGACTCGCTCCGCTTGGACAGTTTTACGCGGCGCTCCTCAAAACGGCCCCCAACCTTGACGTAGACGACCTGCTTGCCTTCCTTTTCAAAAACGGCCTGCACTGGGACGTGGATCGCGTTTGGAATCTTCTCGACGATGATTTCGACGTCGGCAAGCAAGCCCGGACGCAAAAGGGCTTCGAGTTGCGCGTCCTCTTCAGGCGCGGGAGGCAGCTTTGCCTTCGCGCGGTCCGCTTCGCTGTCCTGGGTTGGGAAGCCGCCCATCCCGGGGAATCCTCCCGGCCCTCCAGGACCGCCCGGGCTGCCGCCGCGCCTTCCGCCGCGACCACCTTCGGCGGCCTGCTGTCCGGCTGCGGGGTTTGCGCCATCAGCCGGCTTGGCGCCAGGTACCGGCTTCGCGCCTGGAGCGCCCGGCGCTCCTGTTCCCGCCGGCGTCGAGGCGCGGAGTTTTTCGAAAAGTTTGGTGCGCTCCTCCGGCGTCAGATCCTGCATGCTCTTTCCGCCGAGCTCTTTCTGCATGGCTTCGCGGAACTTGGTGCGATCCGCCTCGGACATATTGGCCATCGCGCTGCCACCACCACCGGCGCCGCGCTGAAAGCCGCCGGCGCCGGCGCCATCCGGTCCACCGCCAAACCGCTGGCCGCCCGGTCCATCTGGACCGCCAGCCTGGCCTCCACCTGCCGCCATCATTCCACCCGGAGCGCCGCCAGGCTGCCCGCCCATCATCATCGCACCACCCGGTCCGCCAAACCCCATGCCCGCCGCGGAGGCGGGTGGAGCCTTCTTCGCGTTCTTTTCAGCTGTCTCCATGATGCGCTTTACCTGCTCCGGAGTAGCTCCGAGCTCGCTCAGCAGCGTTTTCATATCAAGAGAGAAGATGACATCGAACTTCTTCGCGACGTCGCCGCCGAAGACGTTTGAACTGGCGGTTCCACTCATGCCCTTGATCTTGCCGTTGAATTTCTTGTCTGGAACGGCGTCCAGTTGCACGACGACGTCCTGCCCTTCAACGAGATTCGCGCGGTCGAGTTCACCCACCTTGGCGACAACTTCGAGTTCGGAGAGGTCGAGAACGTCGGCGACCGGTATACCCGGTTGGAGCGTGTCGCCCTCGCGGATGTCAGGCATCGTCTGGCCAAAGAACATCACACTTGACCGGTTTTGCTTGATGGAAACGAGCCCGGTCATGGGCGAGAGGACTTTCGATTGCGCAATGCGCTGCTTCTCGCGTGAAACGTCAATCAGGGCCTTGTTGCGCTTCTCGCGATAGACCGCAAGCTCAGCCAGCGCCTGCTCCTGCCGCGACTTTACGTCGCTCTCAAGCTGCTTCAGGCGGCGCTTGGCCTCTTCAAGATTGAGAACGTTCCTGCGCGCGTCGATGGCCGAGATCAATTCGTTCCGCTTTACTTCAAGCTCCGAGCGGCGGACGGCGTAGCGCGCCTTCAACAGATCCACCTTGTCCTGATTGTCGCGGGTGTCCAGGTCAGCCCTTGCTTTCTTCACCTGCTCGTCGATCTGTTCTACTTCGAGTTCCGCTTCTTCAAGCGCGGCGCGGCGTTCAGAATCGTCGAACTCGACGATGAGATCTTTTTCGTGAGCGAGACTGCCGAGCGGCGCAAGCCGTGTGACCTGAACGGCCGAGAAGAGATTCGGTGTCACCAGCGTGACGGAGCGAACAGCCCGCAACTCCCCGCGAGAGTACGTGCGAATCACCACGTCGCCTTTGCGGGCGACAGACGTGGCAACCTGCTGCTGCCTCTGCGGCATGTTCTTGACTTTCCAGTACCCGTAGTAGCCGCCGCCGGCAACGATAGCCAGTAGCACGAATCGGACGATTATTTTCTTCATTGTCTTGTTTCCGGTCTTCTACACACGGGACGAGCCTCAAACGAAATGGCCGGCCACATTGCTACCGCCTACAGTTTCTTCTTGGCGCGCTTCAGTGCTTCCGCCGGATTCTCCAGCGTCACAACTTCGCCTTCCTTGAGGCCGCTGATCACGACAATATCCTCTTCGTTGCGTTTCCCGACTTCGATCTGGCGCGGCAGGAACTGCTGGCCTTTCTGGATATACACGGCGGGCTTGCCGCCGCGGACAAAGCTGCCGCGGGCGGGTATCAGCAAAGCGTTCTGTTGCCTCTCGATGATCACCTCGGCCGATGCGCTCATCCCCGGCCGGAGCCGCGGATCGAGATTTTTCAGAGTCGCCCGGGCCGGAAACGTCTTCTCCGAGAGGCCAAAGCCCTTATACGTGATCGCTGCAATCGGGCTGATCCAATCCAAGTCGGCGGTGAATTCCTTTTCGAGAATCGCGTCCACCCGCACCTTGACCGCTTGCCCAAGCTGAAGCTTGCCCCGGTCGACTTCGTCCAACTTCAGCTCGATGCGCATTTCGGAGAGATCCGGAATCTCGGCGATGGTTGCGCCCGTCCACACCCGGTCGCCTTCTTTGAATGGCGGAGGCGACGATCCGAACGAGCCGCCCGCGCGAAAATTCGACAGGACGTTCACAAGTCCGTCGATCGGAGACCTGACCACCATCTTCGATATGTACGATTTCGCCAGTTCCATGTCACGCACGGTCTTGTCGCGCCGCTGGTTCAGCCGGTCAAGGTCAACTTCCTGAGTTACCTTGTGCGACTCGATCGTCGTATCCACCTGCTTCAGCTCGCCTTCCGAAATCCCGACGTTGATCCGGTTCTTTGCGCCATCGATCTCGGACAAAATCTCCGCTTTGCTCGCTTCAAGTTTCGCCCGTTCCACGTTGTACTGCGCCTGCATGAGGTTCATGGCGTCGGATTCGTCCACCATCTTGTGGGAGGCCTTGGTCTGAACGATTTCACTGTCCGCCGTGCGCACCGTCGTATTGCGCTCAATGAAGTTCTGCTCCTGCTGGACGGCATCGAATTCAATCACGACTTCGCCCTTCTTGATCATCCTCCCCGATTCCGCGAGTTTCACGATGCGTGGATCGGGAACTTGAGGCGCGGTGAGGAGCACGGATCTCGTGCTGCGGACCTCCCCACGCGTCCGGACGCTGATCACGAAATCGCCGCGCCGCGCCTTCGCCACTGCGATATCGATTTCCGTGTTCCCGGCGTTGTACCGGTACGCCGCGTATCCGCCGCCGCCGCAAGTGGAAAGCAGCAGCGTCCAGATAATGATCCGCTTCCGGGGTGAAGACTGCTGCCCGAGCCGCTGTTTCGGTTTGATGTCCTTGGACATGACTACTCTTGATCCTTCTGTTCCTTGTCTTTATCGTCCTTATCCCTGTCAGAACTGAACGGGGGCTGCGCCGCTACTACATCGCCAGCCTTGAGTCCGGACTTTACCTCGGCCACCAGATTGTTCCGAAAGCCCAGTTCCACAACGCGTCGCTCCCAGCCGGTGGCTTCATTGCGAACGTAAGCAACCTGAACGTACGGCTGCTTCGGATCGGTAGAAGGCTCCCGGAAGACGCCGCCGAGCGGCACCACGGCGGCATGCTTCTCCGCGCCCAGTTCGATATCGGCGCTCGCGGACAGATCTGGAATTACTTCCGGCGACATCTTGTCCAGCTTGAGCCGGACCGCTATGTCCTGCACCCAGTTTGGCCGGAACATCCGCGGCTTCGAAATAGCGCCAATCGAAAACACGTGGGCCGGAAGCGACAGGTTCGGATAGGCGTCGATGCCAATGGTGGCCTTGAGCCCGATTCGCAGAGCCTCGGCGTCCACCTGGCTTACAGTCGCGTTGATTACCATCGAACTCGGGTCGACGATCTTCATGAACAACTGGCCGGGATAGATCTGGTCGCCCTGCTGGATCTGAGCGAATTCGCCGCCGCGGAAAACGCGCTCCATCACCACCAACCCGTCGATCGGAGCCTTCATTATCATCCGGTTCGCGTTCAACTCCGCTTTCTGCAATTGCAGTTTCGACTCGTCGCGGCTGATTTCGGCGATGCGAATCTGAGCTTTCTGGGAAATCTCGACCAGTCTCACTTCTTCGAGAAGCTGCTTATGCTTGGCCGTCGCTTCATCCACCGCGAGTTTCAGCCGCTCCGCGTCAATCGCCGAAACCACTTCCGTTTTCTTCTGATCCAGAAGCGCCTTATCAAGATCCGCCCTGGCAACTCGGATCAACTGATTGTGCGACTCCTTAGCCACGGAAAGCGTCGCTTGAACCTGCTTGATATTCGCTTCCGCCTGGACCAGTGCCGCCTTGTAGTCGTCGATCCGGTTGATCTGGTACTGGCGGTCGAATTCCGCCACCACATCGCCCTTTTTAACCAGAACGCCCGGCTTCGCAACGTCCAGGAGCACCAGCATGAACGTGCTTGAACCGCCGCTCCCTCTGCCACTACTGCTGCCGCCGCCACCGCCGGTTGAAGGAAGCGAACTCGCCGTCGAGCCGGTCCCGGAACCCATAGTGCCCTCGGCGCCGCTCAGCGCGGAGGACGAAGATCTCGACGATGATTTGCTCGGCGAGGAGGAACTGCTGAAACGGTTCCTGCTTTCGCCGCGGCTGGAACCAAGGCTGGAGATCGTCGATTCGGAGACCCCGCCCGAGGAAGAACCCATCCGGGAGGGGGATGACGAACTCGATGTCGTGGAAGAGGAACTGCCGGATGAGCTTGAGGAGGAACCCGATCTCGAACCTGATGATGAACCGCCGCCATCGGATGAACCACCCATGGACGCGCTCGATCCGCTCCCTCGGCTGCTGCCACTGCTGCTGCCACTGCCACTGCTGCTCCCCCCTCCACCGCGGCTGCTGCCACCACTCCCGCCGAGGCTTCGATCGCTCCGGCTGCCGAACATCTGCGGGGCGATCAGCGAGGCCGAACGTTCCGCGGAAATGTCGCCAGAGATGCGGATGGTCTTGACGACGTCGCCAGAGGTCACGCTGGCTGTCCGGACGGAAGCCGTTTCCGTCTTGCCTGAGTCGCCGCCAGTGGACGCCTTATTCAGGTATAGCCACGCACCGATTCCAGCCGAGGCCGCGAGTATAAGGATCAGCAACCAGCCGAACCGGCGTGGTTTTCCGGGCGCCGGAGTGGTCACCTGAGGAAGGGTTTGAGGACTCAGCGGGGCGGGACTGCCCAACGTTGCCGGCGATGCCTGAGCTCCGCTCATCTGCGATTGCATAGTATCCACCTCATCGAGCTTGCAGCCTATCTCATTGGAGAAGACGCTGGCTGTCCGCTAAAGGTTATCCCTGTAGGGCGGAAAGATTACGCGCAATCTGCCAATCGGCTTGATTGTAGTAGGTTCCGTGGCACATTACAAGCGTGTTTACAAGCGTTTACGGTAGCGCCCGAGGCACAGGCATTCTTTCTGGAAATGTGGCTCGCGAAGCCCGGCGGAATCTGATCGCAACCTCGTGCTCGCAACTAGGCCGCGCACGTGGGCAGGCGACGGCAAATGATTGATAAAAAGTATATTAGCTGTGGATGAGGACGAGTCTGAGACGCCGAAAGCCGCTCATCTGAAAGGTGTCAAAGAAATCCGCCGCGGCGGCAAAGGCGGCCCGATAGCCGGCAGGCTCGCAACAGGTCTGGCCCTGCGAAAATCCCCTGCTGGCTTAAGGGATGGGCGCGCCCTCCGGGCCAAACGTCGCAGCCTGTCGGGGACGTCCCACTGCACTTCGCCCCGCCTCGGCCACGCCAGGGGAAATTTGCGTGCAGCCGGAGGTTCCGCGGGCGACGATCGCGGCCGCAACAAAACCCTCGTTCGTCGCTCCTCGATGAACCCGCGCCGGTTGTCCTCGACGCTCGCAACAACTTCCAGAAAATCGGGCGTAACCACACCGCCCCCTACCCCCGCGCCTTCGCCCGTTTCTCCGCCAGTTTCGCCGCGAACCTCGCCACGTTGATAATGCCCCGCTGGTGCGATCCCTCTCCCAGTTTCTCCCCGAACTCGTCCACGGCTTCGACCTTGAAGTTCACGCGCTTCTCCTCGACCGACGCCACCTCGGCGCGAAACGTCACGTTCGTGCCGATCAGCGCCGCCGCCATGTGCGCCACATTGACGTGTGTCCCCACGGTGTCCAGGCCGTCTTCAAGATATTCCTTCGCCAGGTTGCGCGCCGTGCGCTCCATCCAGCCGATCATGTTAGGCGTGGACAACACCCGTGCCTCGTCAAGCCCAAGGAAGTCGATCGCCACCTCGCCTGTCACCAACAGTTTCTCTTCACGAACCGCGCCCACTGGAATATTCGCCATGGCCGCTATTTTAACTTTTCTTTCGCGAGCGACGCTTTGTGCTTTGCCCACTCCACCAGCCGCCGCGCCCATGCGAAGCGTTCACCCAGAATGATCAATCCCGGAATCAGAAAGATCCACCCGGGCATCACGGGCACTAACAGCCCTACGGTCCCGACAATGACGAGCACGAAGCCCGCTGCCACTCGCAGGATATCTTTCACGGGTAATTGACAAACATCGGCGACGACCACGCAATCATCTCGTCGTCCTGACGCACGCGAACGTAATAGTAGTGACGCCCGCTGACGCCTCCTTTGTCCGTGAATTCGAATTCCACATTCTGCCTTTTCGGCGTAGTCGAATAGATCACCTTGCTGTCTTTGATGATGTCCACTCGCGCCACCGCGCTCGTTCCTCTTACCTTTACCTTAATCGGTTGCGCCTCGGTCAGTTTGAACTCGTCACCCATGAAGTGCTCGCCCATGCGGACATCCAGCACAATGTTGTCCGTCGCTCCATAGGTATGACGTTTCCTGATTGCATCCAGAATTCCCTGCCTCGACGGGTCCGCCGTGTAGACCATCGCGTAGGAGGCTCTTGCAAAATTCTGGAGTTCGGACATCCATTCTGACAGCAGAGGGGCGTCGTTTGGCTGCTGAGCGTACTTTGTCGCGAATGCCGAGCCGTTGAATCAACATTTTGTCGCTCGAACCCGAACGTTCCCGGATT
>SYKU01000318.1 GCA_005808865.1 Acidobacteriota bacterium | reverse complement strand
GCTGATCGCTGGTAACAAGGCGTATTGATCGCAGGAGGTATGAGATGAACTGGACGCGAAGAGAGATTCTGACCGCTTTTGCGGCAGCTCCACTGGCGCAAGTGGCGCCGGGAGCCGGAGCGGCTCCAAAGTACACCCTAGGCATCACAACAAACACCCGGGGCGGCTGGGAGAGCGATGTTTTTCACTCGTTCCGCGAAGCCCATGAGGTTGGCTACAACTATGTCGAATCGTTCGTGAACTACTTTACGGAATATTTCGATAAGCCCGACGCCCTGCGGAAGAAGATCGATGAAATTGGTGTGAAGTTTGTCACCATTTCGAACGGCGGCGGCATGGAAACGCATTTCGAAGATCCGTCGAGACGGAAAAAGCTGATTGCCGATCACATGCGTCTCGTCCGCTTCATCAAGCTGTTTGGGTGCGATCATCTTAAGATTAATACCGGCCCGCGGCGGCCCGAGGGAAGCACCGCGGAGGACTTGAAGAATATCGCCGCCACACTTGACGAACTCGGGAAGCAGATCCACGATGAGGGTCTCAATTTCGGTGTCCACGCGCACATGTGGACCCAGTTTGAGAACCGTAAGGAAGTGGACAGCGTCATGGATGCCACCAATCCGAAGTACGTCCAGTTCGTCCTCGACACCGGGCACGTCACCATGGCTGGCATGGACCCGGTCGAGTTGACGAAGAGACTGGGGCACCGCATCATCGAATTCCACATGAAGGACACGATGCCCGAGCACCGCGGCGGCGCGAAACAGCGACGCGAACGCAACGACGTGATGAAAGACCCGATTTTCTTCGAACTCGGGAAGGGCGGCGTGGACTTCCCGGCGATCAAGAAGTATCTCGACCAGATCGGCTGGCAAGGCTGGTTGACCGTTGAACTGGATTCCTCGCCCGCGCGGCCCCCGAAGGAAAGCGCGCGGATCAGCCGGAAATATATCGAGACAAAGCTCGGGATCAAGGTAAGCTGATTTGCCGCTGACAAAGCGGTGGATCATCGGCCGCAACGTCGACCTGACCTTCATCATCGGCAGTTCTGTTGCAGGGTATCTGTATCTCTTTCTGAATCTGGTTCTGCAAGTGCCGATTTCGTTCCTGTGGTGGTTCTGGTCCGTGGGATTCGACGGTACGCACATCTTTGGGACGGCGTCGCGCACCTTCTTCGACAGCGAGGCGCGCAGGACGGACCGCGCCCTGCTGTTCGGAAGCGCGGCGTTCTTTTTCTCGCTTGGACCGGCGATGGTGCTCGCCGGAGCCAAACCGCTGCTCGCCATGATTGTCGCTGTGTGGGCCTACTATCACGTCATCAGGCAGCATTACGGGTTCATGGTGCTCTACAAGGTAAAGAACCAGGACCTGCGGCCGCTGGACGCTGTACTCGACCGCGTGTTCCTGGGCGTCATGATGGTGGTTCCGCCATTCCACCGCTTTTTCGTTCATCATCCCCAAGAGCTCGGAATGCCCGCGCGGTGGGCGTTCGACACCCGTTTTCCCGGCTTCGAACCGCTAATGTGGCTGGTGGTCGCGTTGTCGTGCGTGGTCTTTGCGGGCAGACAAATTCAGCGCGCGCGGGAAGGCGACTCGCTCAACGTGCCGAAATTCCTCCTCTTCGGTGCGGTGTTTCCGCTGCACTGGATCACCTTCGCGACCATGAGTTGGCAGGCAGCCGTGCCCACTGTGACGATTGTCCACAACCTCCAGTATCACGCGCTCATTTGGTTCCACAACCGCAACAAGTATTCGGCGGAAGGCTCGGTGTCGAAGCACGGCCGAATTCCCGCCGCGGTCACCACGAGCCTCGCGAGCTACGCCCTGATTGCCCTGATCTTCAGCGCCGCCTACCGCATTCCTGGCTTCCAGCTTGGCCGGATGTCGGATCTGGCTTTCGGTTTCTTTGCTGGTTTCGGTCTCACGCACTACTACCTTGATAGCCGGATCTGGCGAGTGCGAAGCGACCCAAGCCTCCGGCAGACGTTGCAACTGGCGGAAGCCTGATGACGGCTTCAGGGCCAACCTGCGCACGGTTACAGGGGGCAACTCGACAACCTTGACATCGGCTGACATTGATCCCGCGTCCGGAACGCGTTACACGGACTCGCTGCTGGTTCGGTAAGGCCATCCACGGCGCGTGCGCTTCTGCCAAAGCCCGCCACCAGACGCCGCAACTAGCGTAAGCTCGAAGGAATGGTGGGCAGCGTACCCGAATTTTCCATCGAAGAGGAGAGCCGCCTGGTTCGCCTGGCGAGACTGTGCCGGCCAACCTTTCGCTATTGGCTCGAAACTGAAGTCCACGTCTATGCGCTGTCGGTTGCGGCGAGCGTGCTGCTCTCGTTCTTCCCATTTCTTATCGTGATGGTGTCGCTCTGCACCTATGTGTTTCACTGGCCGGCGATGGCGAGCGCCATTTATCTTTCTCTGAACGATTACTTTCCCGATGAGATCGGCAGGTTCATTGCCCGCAATCTGAAGGTCGTCGTGCAGTCGCGCGGACCGATGCAGTTCGCTTCGATTTTCCTCCTGCTGTTTACGGCGAACGGCGTTTTCGAACCATTTGAAGTGGCGCTGAACCGCGTGTGGGGCGTCCGGACCAACCGTAGCTTCCTGAAGAATCAAATCGTCAGCTTGGGGCTTATCTTCCTCTGCGGCGGCCTTTCGCTCCTCTCGTTCGTTCTGACCGCCATTAATCAGGACTTCCTTACGAAAACTCTTGCCATGGAGGCGGATTTACTCAAGTCGGTGCTGCCCGTGCTCTTTAAGCTCGCGGCGATTCCTGCCTCGATCCTCGGACTGTTCCTGATGTATTGGCTTTTGCCTAATCGCCGTGTTCCCGTTCGGAGGATGCTGCCCGTGGCGGCGGTAATCGGGCTCGCGCTCGAGTTGTTGAAATACATCAACCTGCTGACGTGGCCGCTATTGAAGGAGAAACTGCAGAAAGAATACGGGCCGTTTTATATTTCCGTAAGCATCGTGCTCTGGACCTTCGTCGCCGCGATGGTCGTGCTGGCGGGGGCGGAATGGTCGGCTCGCGAAATCAACGTCGCTCGCCAAGACGCTTCTCCAGATCTCGAACAAACGCCGTAACCGCCGGTTTTCCTGCCCTTTCCCATTTCACGACGGCGAAGTACGTCTCCTTGTAGAAGAACACTGTGTCCGCCGCTGGCCGCCATGTCTGAACGAGTTCGAGTCCGCCGGCCGATGTTGTAAGCTCGTAAACGTCCACCGTGATCGTTCCCTCACCCTCGTAGATGGCTCGTTCGGCGCGCTTCAGGCCAAGCCGGCGGACATTTTCCGGCGCGCTCGAAACCGGTTGCACTACCGACTCCTTCAGCTTCCAGGACTCGGCGGCGACGGACGGGAACAGCGCCGGTGCCGGTGTTCGGACGCCTCCGCAAGCCCACAAGAGTATCATGATTCCGAACGCGCCGGTACGCCACGTGGAGAACATTACTGAGGAATCGGCTTTCATCCCACCAGAGCGCACCGGCGCTTCGCTCCTTCACGGCCGGTCAAGCCGGGAAACGAGACCGGCGGGGCAGGCGATCGCCTTCGGCCGCCTGCCGTTTTCGGTCGAAATGACCGGCCATAAACAACGATGCCCTGTCCTGCCACCGCATTAGTTCCGTGCGCGGACTTGGAACCGCTATTTCCTGACGGGCCTTTAATAGATCCGCCCCGATGTACCCAATCGCCCTTCTCGACGAGCACCCTCGGACGCCATCCTTTGCGGCGTGATCCCACCGTCACTGTAGAGATGAGTGTCACCTCGCGCACATCGTCCATGCTTGAATCATAGCGTGCGGAGTCCCGCTTGCGCGAGTGCCCAACGCCGCTGAATGCGCCCGTTTCATCTTGCGCATCTCCGGCCGACTAGGATACAACGGGGAGGTGTTAACTTCCTTTTACAACGACGCCTGTTCGGGCTCGTCGGCATCCCATCTCAATCGCTTCGCCCAGGACAATGTCCTGGGCCGTCTCCGCGAGATCGACGCCGCGGCAAGGCGAGGCGGACTGGCCGCTCTCGATGCCACGGCTGATCCCCTGGTTCGAATCGGCACGGAAACAGACGCCGCCGGCGCCGTGACGAAGAATTCCTATGGCGTGTTGAATCTGGCGTGGCGAGCGAAGGAGCATCCCGAGTGGGCGACCACCGTGGCGGCCGAGGTGGAGTCGATCCGTGACGCGATTCGTGAAACGCAGGGGTCGAAACTACGGTTTCTGATTTGGGCCGGAATGGGCGGCTCGATCGAAGATAAATCGATGTACAACGCCCTGGGATTGCTGAAAGGCCGCCCACGGTTCTACGCTCTCGATTCAACCGACCCCGTCAAGCTGAAATCCATCCTCGACGACATGACTCGACGTTCCGGCCTGCCGCTGCCTCTGGTATTGCGCGGGACCCTCGTTGTGGGCATGGCGATGGGCATGACGTCCTACGAGCCCGTCGTGAACATGGAGAAGTTGTCCGCTCTGTACAAGAAGTACAGGATCGACGCACGGCCGAACTTCCTCTATATGACTTTGCCCGGGTCTCTGCTCGATCAATTTGCCGGGCCACTCGGATACCGCCGGGTTCCGCTGCAACTTGACGGCGAGAACTCGACCGCGGGGCGTCACAGCGGGCCCCTCACCAGAGGAAGCCTCTACCCGCTGGCGCTCGCGGGTGTCAATCTCCAGCGGTGGATTCAGGGTGCGAATCTTGGCGACGAGGAGGTTCAGGCGGCATGGAAGCTCTCCGCGTTTCTTCACGCACAAGGAGAGGCGGGCCGCGATAAAGTAACATTGTTGCTTCCGAAGGCGATGGCGGCCGCGGGCATCTGGACCAAGCAAAACTTCGAAGAGAGCCTGGGGAAAAGCGAGGACATCGGGCTGAAGATCGTAATTCAGGAGCGGCCGAAGCTTTCCTATTATCGTGAGCCATCGGATTCCAGGCAGGACCGCTTGTTCCTTTCCGTTCAGACGGACGGCGGGAAGTCCCCGGATGCGGCGGCGTTCGCGGCAATGCGGCGGCACGGTTATCCGTGCGCTTTGATCAGGATGGCTCCCGGCGACGCGCTCTCTCGATACATGCAGTTCATTCACTACGTGGTATGCGGCCTTGGCTACTTGCGGAACATGAACTTCGTGACGCAGCCTTCGGTGGAACTCTACAAGGCAATCACGAACAGGTTGTTCGCTCAGGCGGCGAAGGCGGGTTCGCTTGCCGGCGCCAGGACATGGAAGCAATTGCATTCCACGCCCCGCAAGACCGTTTGGAACAAGGCCGTCACGCTCTACTACGACCAGCTAAAGGGAGCGCCCGCCAAAGGCGATGCGCCGGCGATCTACGCCGGCTTCCTCAAACAACTGGCGGCCGCCGGACAAGTGGAATACGGAGAACTCACTTTCTTCGGCGACACACGCTATTCGCCTTCCGGGCGCGCCGTCCGTGCTGTTATGGAACGCGCCGCGGACGCCCTTTTTCGCGTCCGGCTCAAGATGCCCGCCGACGTCTACGAAGGCCCTGCCATGAATCATTCCTATCACGAAATGATTATCGGTCACGGAAAGTGTTTCACCACGGTGCTGCTCTCGGAAAAGCAGGAGCACATTCCGGCGGCGGGCTATGGCCCCGATTACCATCTTGCGCAATTCCTGGCCACGACGCTCGCTCTGTCGGAGAAAGGCCGGCCTGTGGTGCGGTTGGTCGTGAAAGACCTGGGCGCCAGGTCGCTTGACGCGCTCGACAGCTTTTTTCACGAAGCCGCGCGGGCTCTTCGATCATAGCCTGCGATAATAGGTAAATAATGGGAAAATTCAAGCCGGCGCGCGGTAAAAAGAAAGCGTCGGGCACACCACCTCAAGGTCTTCCGTGCCTCATACTGGTCCTCCTCGCGATGATTGGAACCGCTCTTGTGCTCTACATGGTGATGAAGAATGCGTAGCGATGGCCGAAAGGCCGATGAAATGCGCCCCGTCGATATTACCGCCGGGTATCTGAAGACGGCCGAGGGATCCGCGAACATCACGGTCGGCAATACGCGCGTCCTGTGCACTGCTTCGGTGGAGGAGACCGTTCCCCATTTTCTCAAGGGGAGCGGCAAGGGCTGGGTGACCGCCGAGTATTCGATGCTGCCCCGAGCCACCGTAAAGCGCACCCCGCGCGAATCTATGAAGGGCAAGGTCTCGGGCAGAACGCAGGAGATCCAGCGGCTGATAGGGCGCTCCTTGCGTGCGGTCGTCGATATGAAGGCGCTCGGCGAGCGGACCGTGATTCTCGATTGCGACGTTCTTCAGGCGGACGGGGGGACTCGCACGGCGTCTATCACAGGGGCCTTCGTAGCGCTCGCCGAGGCGATCGGGAAACTGGTTGAATTCAGGCTACTCAAGAAGAATCCGCTTCGGGATTATCTGGCCGCTACCAGCGTAGGCGTACTGAAGGGCGAACCCCTGCTCGATTTGTGCTACGAGGAGGATTCCCGGGCGGAAGTGGATATGAATGTCGTCATGACGGGCAGCGGACGCTTTATTGAGTTGCAGGCCACCGCGGAACTGGAGCCTTTTGACGACGGACAGATGGCGCGCCTGGTTTCGCTTGCGCGTACGGGCATCGCGGATCTGATTGAGTTGCAGAGGCGAATGGTGCGGATCGGGTGAAGCTGTATTGCGCCACCGGAAACCCCGGGAAAATCCGCGAATTCGCGCTGGCGGATCCGGCGTTTGAAATCGAGCCCCTCGCGAACTTCGCGTCTCTTCCGCCGGTCGAAGAAACCGGAGCCACGTTCGAGGAGAATGCGATCCTGAAGGCCCTCGGGTACGGCGCTCTTGCCGGCGGCTTGCTCTTCGCCGAGGATTCCGGACTTGAAGTCGACGCACTAGGCGGTGCTCCGGGAGTGTATTCGGCGCGTTTCGCCGGGCCTTCCGCCAACGACTCGGCGAACAACGGCTTACTCATCGAAAGGCTTCGCGGTTCTGAGAATCGGACCGCGCGCTACGTCTGCGTGATCGCACTGGCCCGGGCGGGCAGGCTTGTCGATACATTTCGCGGCGAAGTGGAGGGGCAAATTCTCTCGTCTCCGCGAGGCGAAGGCGGTTTTGGATATGATCCGCTCTTCTTTTATCCCCCGTTTGGCTGCACCTTCGCGGAGGTCCCCGCGGAGCGGAAATTCAGCGCGAGCCATCGCGGCGCGGCCCTGCGGAAACTCACCTCGTACCTGAGTCGGTTATCATAACAGCGATGGCCGCTGTACGAAATCTCCTTGCTACGCTCGCCTGCGCTTTGGCTGCACCCGGCGCGGACACGTTTTCTGAAGGTCTCTATCCGGTTCTCCAAAAGGCAAACTGCCGCGCCTGCCATGTCGAGAACGGAATCGCCGCGGCCACGCGGCTGCGGTTCCCGCCCGCGGGCGCGTCGGCTCAAGCGATCGAAGCCTTCGGGCGCAGTCTCGGCGCGCTAGTGGACCGCGCGCAACCGGAGCGATCCCCGCTTCTGCTGAAACCCACGAATCGCGACAAGCATACCGGTGGCGCATTGATCTCGCCTGGAAGCCCGGAGGAGAGCGCGCTAATGGGATGGGTCGCGAATCTGGTTCGGCTTCCGGCGGGGCAAACATCCCCCGAAATGGCCGGCATCCACCCCGAAGCCGGGACACCCGTGGTGATGCGTCGGCTCACGCACAGCCAGTACAACCACACTGTGAGGGACTTGCTGGGTGAGCAGACGAATCCGGCCTCGCAATTCCCACAGGAGGATTTCGTCAACGGTTTCAAGAACCAGGCCGAGGCTCAAGGCATACCGACTCTGCTCGCCGAGGCCTATGGCGCGGCGGCCGAGCGTCTGGCGCGCAACGCCTTTCGCGGCGGCGATTCGAATCACCTGATTCCGTGCAAGCCGGCGGTGCCGGGGTGCCGCTTGGAATTCGTGAAGACGTTTGGGCTTCGTGCCTTCCGCCGCCCTCTCCTCGACAAGGAGTTGCAGCGTTATCAGAAATTGTTCACGCAGGAAAAAGAATTCCTCAGGGGCGCCCAGTTGGTTGTCGAAGCGATGCTACAGTCCCCTAATTTCCTCTTCCGCGTCGAGCGTCCGTCCGATCCCGAATGGCGAGCGTACGAAACCGCGAGCCGGCTGTCGTACTTCCTGTGGGACACCATGCCGGACGCGGACCTGTTTCGCAAGGCGGCTCAGGGCAAGCTGGACTCGCGCGACAACATCGAAGAAGCGGCTCGGACGATGCTCACGGACGGGCGCGCCAGGGAAGCATTCGACGAATTCGCGTCGCAGTGGTTGCGCTTCGACCGTCTGGCGGGAATGGTAAAGGACAGGCGTCTGTGGCCCGCCTTCACACCCGAACTGGCAGCCGCGATGACCGAAGAGACCCGGTTGCTGCTCAACGACGCGGTTTGGAACGATCGCGATTTCATGACCGTCTTTACGGCCGGCTATACGTTCCTGAATTCCGACCTGGCCTCGTTCTACGTGCTGAAGGGCCCGGCGGCTGAATTTGAAAAATCCGCCTATCCCGCCGACTCCGAGCGGGCGGGAATTCTCGGCCATGGATCGTTCCTGGCCATGACCAGCAAGCCCGCCGATACCTCACCCACGGCGCGGGGATTGTTTGTTCGCGAGCAATTTCTTTGTCAGCACGTGCCTGATCCGCCCCCCGGAACGAACAGTAACCTCCCGGCCCTTACCGAGGCTCAACCTCAAACCAACCGGCAGCGGCTTGATGTGCACCTGACGCGCGAGACCTGCGCCGGCTGCCACAGGCTAATGGATCCGATAGGATTTGGATTCGAGAAATTCGATGCTGCTGGCGTGCGCCGCGAAAAGCTCGGCCTTACGTTTTTCCCCGGGCGTAAAGACAGGAAGAAGGAAGCCGTCAAGGTGGATCTCGATCTTGACACGACCGGCAGTATCGCGGGAATCGCCAATTCCGACTTCTCCTCACCTAAACAGATTGGCGAGATATTGGCGCGAACTCCCCAGTGCCAGGAATGCGTGGTCCGCCAATTGTTCCGCTTCGCCCACGGCCGCCAGGAAAACGCTGCCGACCGTCCCGTGATTCAGAAAACATTCGAACGCTTTCGCAATTCGAAGTTCCGCGTACGGGAGTTACTCCTGGAGCTTGCAAGCTCCTATGCCGGCCGCGGTTGACGGCACAGAAGTCGATCCGAAGGCTGATGCCGCGACGGCAAGGAAGCCGTAGGCCCCGCCGGGACGGCGCACCGGCGGCTCCGTGTATTGCTCGATTTCAGCCGCGAAGAGGTGTGCCCGGCGGTTCAACTCCGGAGGACAGTCGTTTGCCAGCCCCCTTATGGGCTTCGCGACAGGACTCGAACCTGTGGCCTCCTGCGTGTGAAGCAGGTGCGGGGTCTATTCGATATAGAGAAACTCGTTGGTTGAAAAAAGCATCTGGCACATGTTCGCCAGCGCGCTCAGTGCGGCTTTGGATTCCGGCGCATTGGCAAACAGATAGTGCTGCCGCTGGCTTTTCAAGTGTGCCAGAGCGAGACGCTTCTCCTCCTCATCCGCCGGGCGGGACAGTGTCAACATCCACGCCCGGTCAATCTGCGCCGAGGGCTCTGATGTGGCCTCGGCCAATCGCGCCGCCAACAGGCCGGCCTGCTCGACCACGAACTCATCGTTCATCAGCGCCAGCGATTGGAGCGGAGTAGCCGAGTTGACGCGCCGGTTGCAATTCACCTGCATGACCGGAAAATCGAACACCTGAAGGAGTTGGTGCGGATAGTTTCGCCGAGCCGCGATATAAAGGCTGCGGCGGTTAACGGAACGGGATAATGGCGATGCTTCCAACGTTTGTGCGCCGTCCGGCTGTGGTTTGAGAAGCAGGGCTGGGCCGCCGGCGGCCAGGTCGATCTTCCCGCTGGCCGTGAGGATCGCGTCGCGCAACGCTTCGGCCTCCAGCCGCCGGAGGTTCATCCGCCAGAGCAGTTTGTTGTCTGGGTCGGCCTGGGCCGCCATGGTCGCCTCGCCGCTCACTACACGCGACGACTGGCGGTAGGCGCTCGAAAGCATAATCTGCCGGTGGAGCCGCTTCAGTTTCCAGCCGCTCCTCATGAAATCCGCAGCCAGCCAGTCGAGTAGTTCCGGATGCGTGGGCGGCGAGCCCATCTTGCCGAAATTGTCCGGCGTGGCTACGATGCCAACACCGAAGTGATGTTGCCAGACACGATTTACCATTACACGCGCTGTCAGGGGGTGTTCGGCGCTGGTGAGCCATTTCGCAAATGCAAGCCGGTATCCCGTAGTCTCGCCATGTGCCTCGGCAGGCTTGCTCAGCGAGCCGCCGCCGAGGACAGCCAGACCGCCGGGTGTGACCTTCGGACCCGGTGATTCCACCATGCCCCGCTGGAGAAGCCGGGTTACCGGCGCCGAGCCCACGTCCCACAACGCCTGGACCTTCTCGTGTTTGCGACGGTAGCTTTCGAGCGTCTTCACCTGTCCGGTCAGGCGCTCGCGCGCTGCCTGATCGGCCTCGTTCATCGCCTTGTCGGCATCGGTTTCTGGTGGCCGGACTTGCTTTTCGAACTTCCTCATCAGGAATTTCTGTACTTCGTCCCGCACGGCATCCGGCGTCGCCAAAGCCTCACGCACCTCGGTGCGGATGTTTTCCGGCAGCCGCCCCAGATTGGCTTCCAACAGTTTCTCCGTGTACGGCTTCCGTAAACGCCCCAGCTCTTCTTTCAGTCTTGCCAGTGCCTTGTCCAACTCGCCATTGTGAGCGGTGGTTTTCTCCACTTCCGGCGGTGCCGCATCGAGCAGGAAGCGATTCTTCGGCTGCTTCCAGTTCCACGGATTAAAGGAAGGCGTGAAGACGGCAAGCATCCGGTAATAGTCCCGCTGCGGTATTGGATCGTACCGGTGACTGTGGCAGCGCGCGCAACCTACGGTGAGGCCCATGAGGTTCGTCGACACCTTCTCCATCAGGTGGAACAGCACATCGAACCGCTCGCCGGGCAGGTTGACAATATCGGGATCGGTGCGGTCGAACACGCTGCGCAGGTACCCGGTGGCCGTCAGTAACTCGATCGTCTCTGGCGTGTACTTGCCGGCCTTGCGCCAATCGGTCAGTTCGTCTCCCGCCAACTGTTCCACCACGAATCGATCAAACGGCTTGTCATTGTTGAACGACTTCACCACGTAGTCGCGATACCGCCAGATGCCTTCGAATACTTCCATGCCAACCAGGTCGTTGTCGAAGCCGGCGACATCCACGTAGCCGGCCGCGTCCAGCCAGTGGCGCCCCCACCGCTCTCCGTAGTGGGGCGATTCGAGCAGTTTGTCCACGAGCCTCTCCCAGGCTCCCGGCGATGAGTCCGCCAGAAACGATTTCGTCTCCTGCTCGGTGGGAGGCAGACCCAGCAGGTCGAGATAGGCGCGGCGCACGAGCGTGTGCGGTGGGGCGTCGGGAGAGAACCCCAGGCCCTCGGTCTCCAGCCTCGCGAGCAGAAACTGGTCAATGGCAGTTCGCGCCCGGCTCTTGTTGCGGACCACAGGGATGGCCCCGGCGACTGGCCGGCGAAACGCCCATGACTGGCGATCCGCCAGACTGATGGGCTTTGCCTCGGCTTCGGTAAACGAGTCGCGCAATTCCACCGGATGTTCCAGACGCACGTTGAAGCGCGACGTATCGATCCACTGACGCAAGCTCTGTAGCTCGGCTTCAGGTACAACGGGTTGAGCGGCTGCGGGCGGCGGCATCGCCCGGCTCATGATCTTTCGAATCAGAATGCTCTTATCCGAGGCGCCCTGCGCAATCACCGGGCCGCTGGCGCTCCCGCTGAGAACGCCCTCGAGCGAACGCAGGTCCAGCCCCGCCGCGGGATTGCCGGCTCCGTGGCACGAAACACAACGCTTGGCCAGGATCGGTCTGGCCTCCTTGTCGAACCGGTCGACGTGCTCGCGCGCTACCTCCACTTTCTTATGCTCGCCCTGTGCGCCGCTATCGATCCACGATTTGATCTGCTCAATCTGTGCGTCGGTGAGTTTGAAATTGAAGGCGGGCGGCGGCATCGATTTCGATTTCACCTTCTCATAAAGCAGGCTCTTGGCAGAGTCGCCCGGCGTCAGCACCTTGCCCTGGTGGCTGCCGCGAAGAATGGATGCGCGCGTGCGCAAATCGAGGCCCACCATGGAAGTGCCGCCGTGGCAACTGAAGCAGTTGGCCGTGAGGATCGGCAGGATGTCTCTCTCAAACATCGGCCCGCTTTGCGCGCCCGCCGCACCGCTGAGGATGGGGAGAAGCAGCCAGTAGCGTTTCATGTCAATAGCGCCCGGACCATCTTTGCGCCGGTAACCGCGGCGTCGGTTGGGTTCTGATCGCGGCCGCCTTCGTGGAACGTGATCTTCATGTGATCGAGCCCGAGGGCGTGCAGAATCGTGGCCTGCAAATCCGGCGTGCCCATGCGGTTGACGGTTGCCTTGTAGCCAAAGTCGTCCGTTTCTCCGTATGAGAAGCCGCGCTTGAAACCGCCACCGGCCAGAAACAGGCTGAAGGCGTTGCGGTTGTGATCGCGCCCGTCCGAGTTCTGCGTGGTGGGCAGCCGGCCAAACTCACCGCTCCATAGAACGATGGTGCTGTCGAACAAGCCGCGGCTTTGCAGATCCTTGATGAGCCCCACCACGGGTTGGTCGGTTTTGGCGCAGATTTTCGGCAGGTCGGTCTTGATCTTGGAGTGATGGTCCCACGGCTGGCCGGGACCGGAGAAAATCTGTACGAACCGCACGCCCGATTCCACCAGCCGCCGCGCCATCAGGCAGCGTGTGCCGAACGGCGACGTCACTGCGTTGTCCAGGCCGTAGAGTTTTCTCGTGGCGTCTGTCTCACGCGTCAGGTCCAGCACATCGGCCGCGGCTAATTGCATGCGTGCCGCCAGTTCGTAGTTCTCGATGCGGGCTTCCAGCTCGGTATCGCCGGCGTGGTTGCGCAGGTGGCGTCGATTGAGTTGCGCGAGAAAATTGAGATCCTCCCGCTGCACGCCGGGCGGCAGCGGTTTCAATGGATTCAGATTACGAACGGGCGTGCCGGCGGCGTTGAACTCCACTCCCTGAAACAGCGCCGGCAGCCAACCGCTGGACCACAATTGCTTGCCGCTCACCGGGTAACCTTCCGGATCCCGCAGGACAATGAACGCCGGCAGATTCTGGTTCACGCTCCCGAGCGCATAGCTGATCCAGGAGCCCAGCACCGGGCGGCCCGGGAAGATGTGGCACGTTTGGAGCTGATTGAGGCCCTCCGGATGATTGTTGTGTTCGGAGTACATCGAGCGGATCATGCATAGGTCGTCCGCCACCGTGGCCAATTGGGGCAGAGCTTCCGAAATCTCAATGCCGGACTGGCCGGCTTTATGAAACTGGAACGGGCTACCCATCAGTACGTTCGCGTTGTTGGGCTGGTGGATCTCGACGCCGTCCGGATGCGCCTGTCCGGACCGCTTGGTCAACTCCGGCTTGGGGTCGAAAAGATCCATTTGGCTAGGGCCGCCGTTCATGACGAACTGAATCACGGCCCTGGCCCGTGGGGTGTGGTGCGTAGGGCGCGGCTTGAGGTCCATCGGGGCCCGCGGCTCGGCCTGTAGCAGCGCCTGGAGCGCGACCGATCCCATTCCGAGGCCCGAGAGTTCCAGCAGCTTTCGTCTCGAAACCTGCAATGCCGGCATGCTCGTCATTGAACCGTCCCTCCCTCCAAATCCCTTCGACGCTCGTTTTCTACTTTATCAAGGACATTTTCCGCTTTGGGTCTCCCAAGCTCAGCAAGTATACACCAACCCGCCTCACCCTGATGCTGGAGTCGCTGACCATGCTGACGAGGTCCCTTTCGGGCACGGGCCGGTGCCTGCGAATGGATACTTCAGCCATCTCGCGAAAAACGAGAACCGGCAACGTGCCTTTGTTCGACTGTTTTCTCGACATCTCTCCGCTCAAACTTCCTTTCTCGAGGGAACAACCCGCAGCCACTGGAATTCCATCTTTGCCGCCACCCGGCGCGCCGTCTTCCAACTGGGCGCCCGATAGAGGAAGCTCTTGTTCCAGACCACCGGCTCGTGGCTCGGCCTCCATACGGGGCGCGTGAGCAACTCCGCGATGTCCCGCTCCAGGCTGTTTCGGTGGGTCGAGGTTGGCGAAGTCGCGGGCGGGGCCTTCGCCCGCTTCCTGGCCGGAGCTGCCCTCCCAATAGCTGAAGCTGATCCCACCGAATCACGGAGATCAAGCACGTCAGCCCCAGGTCTGGGGCCGCGAATCGCTCGGTCAATGCGTGCTCCGTCATGATGACCGCGGGAATGTCGGCGATTTCTTCCGCGGGGCTGCCCGATTTCGGCGAGGAGGTGCACCGGGGCTCAGGAAAAGCTCGGAACTGTACCTAAAAACCTAAAAAAGGAAAATCGCCGCGAACTCGAAGTTCGGCGTGGTAGTTTGCCAAGGTTATCGGCCCGCGATGCAATACCGGACATGATCAGCGGTTTTTTCTCTCGACCAGTCTCGAATCCGCACTGCGGACGGCTTGCCATGGAGTGCCTCCCTACGGAGTCGCAAGGCGCCCGCCCGTAGTAGTCATCCGTTGTTTGGCGGGACCCGGTCGGGAAGGTGAGATCGAACAATGCCGTTTCCGTCAGGTCAGGCTGATAACGTCCGGCCAAAAACGGTGAATACCCGGAAACCCAGCCTTAAACCGGGCCAGCGATTCGAGCGCCATGGTTGGGGACAACCGCACATTCGGGTAGCTCAGACGCGAAACCGCTCCGAGACCGTGCGTCCATACCGGGATGCCGTTCTGAACTTCCACCGCCGGGGAGGAAACCGGCGTCAGGACGCGCCTGGCGAGGTCGGGGCTTGCCCCGCCAATCCCCTGATTCCTAAGCATGGCCATTTCTCTGGCTGCCTCCATCACGTCATCATCCATATGTCGCGTATGCCGGGCCGATCCACCGGCGGCTCTGCTCGATGAAGGCGAATATCTTTGCTCGGCAACCTAGTGTCTAGTTGCATTAGTTCTGGTACTACTGTATGTTGAGTCATGCGCCGAAAGTCCGCGAAATTTCAGCTCAGCGACGAAGAGATGAAGACCTTAGAGGGATGGACCCGCCAAGGCAAGACGGAGCACCGTTTGG
>SYKU01000317.1 GCA_005808865.1 Acidobacteriota bacterium | reverse complement strand
GTAGACGGTGTGCACGGGTTGGCGTGCGCTCGATTCCCCGGGGTACTTCGCCGCAAACTCCACGTTCGCGGACTTCAGGCGCCCGCCGATCCGCTCCCTCGCTTCCGGGGTCAGTGACGTTTGCATCGACTAGTAGGCAATCCTGTCTGGCTTCCGCTCCCACTCACGGAAGCACGCGAGCGCCTCTTCGCGCATGAGTCCGGACATAGGAATGTGCCTCTTGCCGGGAGGGACCTTGAACTGGGAGTATATGAGCGAGTCGTCAAACCCGGCCTCGGCCGCGTCTTTGTGTGTACATCCGAAAGTGACACGGGAAAGACGCGCCCAGTAGATCGCTCCCAGGCACATCGGGCAAGGCTCGCAGCTTGAGAATATCTCGCAACCGGCAAGCTGAAACGTGCCCAGTGCCGCGCAGGCATTTCGGATGGCCACGACTTCGGCGTGAGCCGTCGGATCGTTTGAAGCGGTTACGAGGTTAGTCCCGGAAGCAACAGGAACACCGTCACGGACAATCAGCGCGCCAAATGGCCCGCCTCTGCCTGATCGGACGTTCTCGATCGCGAGTCCGATAACCTGCCGCATGAACGGATTCCCAACCATGTTCCGTTCTTCATGCTAGCATTGCGGCCTCGCGGTCGCGCGGAGAGTTAGCGGTTCGCGCGCCTCCTCCGGCGAACGATGGCAATCAGGCCGGCGCCTGCCATCATCATCGTCAAACTTGACGGTTCGGGAGTGGGCGTTAACATCAGGTGAACAGGGCCGCCTGGACCACCGTCTTCCGGAATCCAGCTCTGTCCGCCATCAATACTCAGTTCCGGAAAGATGTCGAAGAAGCTGCTGATTTGGAAGCCGCCCGGAATCGTCGTAATACTCGTCACGCCGGATGAAGTCAGTGTCGGAGATTCCCGAACGATCGCGCCGAACGGATCCGTGAGGTGCAGGGAAAGCATTTCCGCCGCAAAGACTCCCGTATCGCTCTCGGCAGCTCGTCCGAAAATCAAGATACCAATCGAACCCGTAAATACCACGGGCCCCGAGTACCCCGGAATCGACACGTTGGCGTTCATATTCGTGCCGAACGTCACATGCTGACCAGGTCCGCCGAAGGAGCTGGCTGCGCTTGTGAAATTCGTAAAAACGAGATCAGTGGCGCAAAATGCCCCACCAAAGTAGCAAAGCTGATCAGCGACATACTGCCCGCCAACTGGCGGCAAGCTTGCGCTCAGTGATTCGACGGCGGCGCCAATTGCAGCGGACGAACTGAGTGCCGCGATGCACAATGTGGCAACTGCCAGCGGTTTTCGTATCATGGTCCCTCCTGAAATACCGGGTGATTCATTGAAGCTAATGCCATTCCAACAAAAAGTCAAGGCGGTACTGGTACTTAATCCCGCTGCGCGGTGTTAAGATGGTACGTGGATTCGTGGATCGCAACCCGCTTGCCCGAACTGTCCCTTACAGCGGTCATCGACATCCTCGTTGTCGCTTTTCTGATCTACCAGGTCGCGATCCTGATTCGTGGAACGCGGGCAGCGCATATCCTGATTGGCATCATTGTCATCGGGCTCGTCTACAACGTCGCTATCTGGGCACGCCTCGAAGTTCTGCAGTCCATCCTCTCCGGTTTGATGCCCTATACGGCAATTGCCGTGGTCGTCCTTTTTCATCCGGAAATCCGCCGGGCGCTAGCCAGAGTTGGCCGGAAACGATTCGGCCGAAGCGCGCGAAGGCGGGAGTCAATCGAGGAGATCATGCTCGCGGTCGGAAAGCTATCGGAAACGAAGACGGGCGCGCTCATCGTGATGGAGCGCAATATAGGCCTGCGGACCTTCATCGAATCCGGCGTTCCGCTCGACGCCCGCGTTTCGCGCGACCTGCTTCTGTCCGTTTTCCAGAAAGGACAGGCGCTCCACGACGGGGCAGTGATTTTGCAAAAGGACCGCGTCAGCGCGGCCGCCTGTTTCCTGCCGCTGACCATGAATCCGTCGGTGTCCTTGCAGCTTGGAACGCGCCACAGGGCCGCGATCGGCATCACCGAGGAGAGCGATTGCGTATCGATCGTCGTCTCCGAAGAAACCGGAGATATTTCGGTGGCGGTGAGCGGGGAGATAGAGAAGTGCAACGATCTGAAACGGCTGCGTGAGCGGGTCCTCGGTCACTTCGGCGAAGTTAAACTCATAGGCGCCACCGATGAAACGGCATTGGAAGAGGCCGCCGAAGAGCGCGTGAGCCGCCGTGAAAAGGCTTTCGAACAGTGATCCAACTGCTTACGCGGAACTGGGGCTGGAAGGTGCTCTCGCTGGTCGCCGCGGTCCTCGTATGGGCAACTTTCGCCGGGGACCAGCAGTTGACTTTTTTCTACAACGCACCCGTGACCTATAAGGGCCTTCGTTCCGGTCTCGAAATCAGTTCGGACAGTGCGGCGTCGGTGACGCTCGAATTGCGGGGCGGTTCAAGGGCCCTCGATAAGGTCACCGGTACCCGCTCCGCTGTCCTCCTTGATTTTTCGCCCGTCGCGGCCGCCGGCGAACGCACCTTCGATATTGACCCGAGCAACGTGAAGTTGCCGCTCGGAGCCTCGCTGCTGCGCTCCATTCCGTCACAACTGAGGTTCCGGTTTGAAAGGAGCATCGTTCGAGATGTTCCGGTGAAGATTCGCGTGGCAGGCGACCCATCGAACGGTTATCGCGTCGGCAGGCAGACGGTGGTCCCCGATTCGGTCAGGGTTGTGGGGCCGGAGAGCCGCGTTGTCCTGGTGGATTCAGCTGTAACGGATTCGGTGGATTTGTCGTCCGTCGAGGACGTGAAAGAGTTCCGCGTGAATACATTCGTAGGTGATCCGCATGTTCGCTTCGAATCCTCATCGCGCGTCGTTGTCCGAATTGAAATGGAGAAGAAATAATTTGCCGAAGCGGTTGTTTGGAACCGACGGAATTCGGGGTGTTGCCGGAGAGCCTCCCCTCGATGAGCGCACGGTGCATGCGCTTGGAATGGCTCTGGGAAGATCCATTGCGCGTGGCGCGGAAGACGCCGAAGTCGTGATCGGAATGGACACGCGCGAGTCCGGTCCCTGGATCGCCGCGCAAGTCGCAGGAGGACTGGCACGGCGCGGCGTGCGTTCGCGTTTCGCGGGAATTGTCACGACGCCGGGCGTCGCCTACCTCGCCCGTACCGATGTTTTCGCGGCCGGCGTCATGATTTCCGCCTCGCACAATCCGTACCACGACAACGGGATCAAAGTCTTTAGCCACGAAGGCTACAAGCTGCCGGACGCCGCGGAGCGCGAGATCGAACAGGAGATCTTCCGCCTTCTCGATAACGAAATCGAACCTGAGCCAGTTCGGCTTGAAGTGGACCGCGAACTCGACATGCGTTACATCGATTTTCTCGCGTCCGCCGAACCGGTGCCGCTCGAAGGGATGAGAATTGTACTCGATTGCGGCCATGGCGCGGCCTCGCCGCTTGGCCCGGCGCTGTTCGAGCGACTCGGCGCGTGCGTCGAGACCGTCGGCTGTTCGCCGGACGGCCGCAACATCAACCTCAATTGCGGCGCGCTGCACATGGATCTCTTGAGCCGGGAAGTGGTCGCACAAGGAGCGGAGCTTGGCGTTGCCTTCGATGGCGACGCGGACCGCGCCATTTTCGTGGGCAGAAGCGGAAAGATCGTGGACGGCGACGCGGTCCTGCTCATTGCCGGTCGTTCCCTGAAGGTTGCGGGCCGCCTTTCCGGCGAAACCGTGGTTGCCACGGTCATGTCGAATCTGGGTTTGGAACGGGCGCTCGAGCGCGAGGGAATCCGTCTTCTCCGCACGCCGGTGGGCGACAAGTATGTACTCGAAGAGATGCTGCGTTCGGACGCCGTTCTCGGCGGTGAGCAGTCCGGACACGTCATATTCCGCGATTTCGCCACCACTGGTGACGGAATGCTCACCGCCTTGCGCGTGCTCGAAATCGTCCGCAGAACTGGTCTTGGACTCGACGAATTGACGGCTGATCTCGTGGCGTACCCGCAGCGGCTGGTCAACGTCCGCGTGAAGGAGCGAAGGCCGCTCGAAGATATGGCCTCCGTCATGCGCGAAGTCCGCGAGTGCGAACGCGCGTTCGGCGCGTCCGGCCGGGTGCTTATCCGTTTTTCGGGTACCGAGCCGCTGGCCCGCGTGATGGTGGAAGGCCCCGATATGCCTCAGGTGGAACACCACACCGATCTCATTGCTGACGCCATCCGCCGGGAAATCGGCGCGTAGCGCTTGCCGCCAATATCCACGCGCTCAGAGCGGAGGACAGGGCGGCCGCGTGTGCGACATAAGAAGCGGAGATCAATCCACGCGGGGAGTTTTCCGGTGATCCTCAAACCGCTTGTTGAGAACACAGCATTGCGGGGTGATGATTGCGTTGACCCCTGGGAGTGTGCAGAGCATTCCCGGCTGTTTGAGCCGGGAGCCGGTCACGGTCTGCAGCCGGCTCCGATCGCACCAGTGCCGGCGAATAGGTGCTGGAGGCGGAACTTTGGATATTGGATGCGCGCGGCGTTTCTCTATAAAGTAGTCCGCCTTGATGCGGATCTTCCCGGCCGCTTCGGAATTGGTGGAGACGATGGAGCGAAGTGCGGATACATGCTTTTTCTATTTCCCCCGGTTGGGGCAGACGCACTACCGCAGGTGTTGGCGTGCGTGATGCAGATCGACAATCCGCACCGCGCTTGGAGGCCCTGAAAAGGAAAGATCTTTGGGACAAAGTCGAAGGCGGCGCAAAACCGTGATTTCGGCTCACTGAGTACTTCACATCACAATCATTACCGGCGGGGGGAGGACGAGCATCGTGTACGCCAACTGGCCTCCCGCGGGAGGAGGACGGCTCTCTTTGCTCTTTGCAGGCAGTGGCCTCTTCGTCTGGCGTTCCCAGTCGCCACCTCGCTATCTCCGCCGGCGCGGTCAACTGCCTGCGGCGTTTTTAACTCTTCAACCTTGAGGCATCGGCCCCGGTGCATTGTTGTATACTATGGCGGGCCGGAAGATTTGAAACGCACCGCGCCGATTCGCAGTGGAGGCAACCAATGAGGAGACGACAATTTCTTTCGGCCGCCGGCTTCGCGGCCGCCGGCTTCGCCCAGGCACAGCAGCCGTCCGGATCAGCCGGCCCGCGCGCCCGTGGCGGAATGCGATCCGCCAGCAGCGGATTCCCGGGTGGCTTGCAGCCTCTCGATGGCGGAAAAATCGGCAACACCGGACCGATGAAAATAACGGGCATCAAGACCTTTCTCGTCGGCGCGGGCGGCCGCAATTGGGTCTACGTGAAGGTCCTCACGGACCAGGGCATTTATGGAATTGGAGAAGCCTACTCCGCCGGTCCCGACGAAGCCACGATCAAGGTGATCGAAGACTTCGCGACCTGGCTTGTCGGCCAGGACCCCCGTAACGTGCAGTACCTCTTCGACGTGATGTACAACACCACGCGATTCCCCGGCGGTCTGATCGTCAACTCCGCCATCAGCGGCATCGAGCACGCTCTCTGGGACATTGCAGGAAAGTCCGCCGGCGTACCGGTCTGGGCGCTGATCGGTGGGCGAATGCGCAACAAGATTCGCACCTACCAGAGCACTGGAGGCGCCACGCCCCAGCAGGCGGGCGAGAACGCGAAGAAGATGGTCGAGACCTACGGGTACACCGCTCTCAAAATGGGAATCCAGGCCCCAGGCGAAATGCCCTACAACCGGGCGACACGCGAGACTGTCGCGCACGTGCGGGCTGTTCGCGAGGCTGTCGGCCCCGATGTCGACATCGGCGTCGATGTTCATGCAAAGTTCTTCGAGGCGGCGCGGGCCATCCGGCTCGGCCACGCGATTGAGCCGTTCAACCCCATGTGGATGGAAGAGTCGATTCGCACGGAAAACTTCGCCGCCATGAAGAAAGTCTCCGATCATGTCAACATCCCGCTCGCGAGCGGCGAATGCAATTACATGATTCACGAGTTCCGCCCTCTAATCGAACTCCAGGCCCTCGATTTTGTGCAGCCCGACATTTGCTGTTGCGGCGGCGTTCTCACCATGAAAAAAATTGCGGCCATGGCGGAAGCGCAGTTCATCATGGTTGCTCCACACAACCCGATGAGCCCGCTCGCCACCGCCGTTAACGTGCACTTTGCGGCATCGACGCCGAATTTCTTCATTCTCGAATACGCGGCTCCCGATTCCGGCGCACGCAAGGACGTGCTCAAGGAACCGCTGATGGTCAAGAAAGACGGCTACCTGGAAATTCCGAACAAGCCCGGCTGGGGCGTCGAACTGAACGAGGAAGCCTTCAAGCACATGCCTCCTGCCCCGTGGCGGCGCGGCACGAGCTTCCGTTCCGACGGCTCGCCTTACTTCCAGTGAGCCCCAACCCGGGTCGTGAAGTCGCGTGGAACGGCACGGCAGGCCATCGTCGTTAGTGGCCTGCCTTCTCCACGCAAAACCCCACCCGAAACTTGGCTCTCCGAAGCCGCTTGACCGATTGCCGCCAGACGGCTTTCGACGCTACGTGGCGGGTCCTTCGCGATTATTTCTCTTTTAAACAATATTTATTATCAATAACTTACAAAAAAGTATTGTCACTCCTAGGCGAAGTGTGCTAATAATAGAGTGCTGAGACGACGCTGATGCGCCGACTCAAATCCGCAAAGCAAAAGTCAACTT
>SYKU01000316.1 GCA_005808865.1 Acidobacteriota bacterium | reverse complement strand
CGTACATGCTTACAACTATATCATACAAAGCAGAGCTTGTCAATATGACAGCAACTAGTTACATGCCTACACAATAGACCTGAAACGGGGATAACTTCATCAAAACAAGCCGTTTCAGGGTTTTAGTAGTGAGAACTTCGGCCTAAAGTGGGGTTCCGGTTCGACCTCGTGAAGCCTTTTCGCGTTTGGAGCGGTTAGCAGTTGCGAGCGCGCTACTCCGCGCGCAGTGCAGGCAGCAACGGCGAACGAATTACGGCAACGGTCGCGAGCAACGAGGAAATCACTCCCGTACCGAAAACAGCCGCCAGAAGCCATCCGGCCCCAGCCGCGGAAAACTGGCCGCCGCGAGCGCCGATCGTGGGAGCGATCGCAATCAGGGCGCACACTGTTCCAATTGCCAGGCCACTCGCAAGCAGCAAAGCGCTTTCCGCGGCGACGGCAATGGCAAGATCCCGTGTTGCGAAACCCGCAGCGCGCAGAAGAGCCAGTTCCCGCCTTCTCTCGAGCACGTTTCGCAACAGCACGGCAGCTAGCCCAACGGTACCGAGCGCCAGTCCGAGTCCGCCCAAAGACTGAAACGTGGAAAGGTAGGTGTTCTCCACGCGGTGAAAGCCTTCGAGCCTTTCTGCCGTCGATTGAACGTCGAGGTCGTAGTCCGAGAGCGCTGCCTCCAGCAGACCGGCGGTCTGCTCGCCGGCTTTGCGGGGGACGTCGATCAGGAAAAATCGATACCCCTGCTCGCCCTGAAACGCGCGTACGAAATTCTTCTCCGCGATGATGATCTCGCCCTGAAACACGCTGTCATCGAGTGCGGCCACAAGGCGCAATCGGACCGGCGCGCCGCCGTTGTCGACCACAATCTCGTCACCCAATTTGCGATGCAGCACGTACGCCATCGAATTCGCGTCGGCCGCCGCAGGGATCGCGCCATCAGAGGCGTCGGATTCGAGCAGCATCCATGGCTTGGTTCTTGCCTCGCCCTTGGCGAGCGAATCCGCGAAGGCGAATCCCGCCGTCCGCAGAAACGCGGTGGGAGCACCTAGCACACGTGGATTGCGAGGCGCGTAAAGATTCAGGCAGCTCGCGTCGTCTCCGGCCTTCAAACGGAACGGGACGAATTTCACTTCCGCGAACGGCGTCAGGTTGAGGGCCTCTTTTCCGGCCGCCGTCGCCGGATTGTGGACTACGGGCAGTAGCGACTCCGCCAGGTACGGATACCCTCCCGTTCCGCTGTCCGAGGAATAATCCTTCATGGGGGGCCTTCGGAAAGACTCTATGGCGACGATCAAAAAAGTGGCCGACGCAATAAGCGCTATGCACATCACGCTGCGTCCGGGCCTCGACGCCGCGTTTCGGAAGCCGAGGCCCGCAACCGATGTAAGCAGCCGGCCGCCAGGCGCCGTGAGCCACAGCCAGACCGCCTGAAGCGTCGCAATCAAGAGTAGCGCACCCCCACCGAAGAAGCCCCCTGCGGCGGGAATCCGGTCCGTGGCTGCCGCGATCACACAGCCCAGCGCGCCGGCGGCCACAAGCACAGGTAGCCGGCGCCGCCTCTTTCCGCTTTGCAGGCCGGACGGGCCCCCAAGCAATCCGCGTGGCGTCACGTCCCTTAGGCCCCTCAGAGTGAACGCAATCGCGAAGAGCGACGAAGCGACGCCGCCAACCGCTCCGTACACCAGAGGCTTCACGGCAATGTGCAATGTGAGCAAACGCGTGCCCACGGCCTCGATCCACCACGTTCGCAATCCCACGAGAATCAGGCCCGCGTATGCGGAGGCGGCAACGATTCCAATCAGACTCCCCGCCACAGCAAGCGCCGCGCCCTCGCACAGGAACATGTTCCGGATTTTGGCCGCCGAAAATCCCGCGGCCCGGAGCGTGCCGATCTCCCGCAGGCGCTGCTCGATTCCGAGCTTGAAGAAAAGCCCCGTGAGCATGAGCGCGGAAACCACCAGGAAGAAACTGAAGTAGACAAAATACTCTCCGAAATCCGTCGAGCCTTCGGAGGCCTCGACGCCCTGCGCCCGCACGGCATGCGCCGCAAGGCCCATGCGCGAAGGATCGATCGCGTCCCTCAGCGACCTGGAAAAAGCGGCCTGCGCGGATTCAAGACTCATGCCGGCGGGCGGCGCGACCCGTAGCGACGTCAGTCTTCCGAAACGCGACTGCCACAGATCTTGCCCCCGCTCGATCGGGATGAAAGCCTTCGGCGTCGTGCGAAACCGGTCCCAATAATCCTCGTCGCGCGGACGGACCCGGCCAAGGTTCATCGGAAACGGCGGGTCCCAGTCGTGAAGGCTCTTTGTCGCGGTGATGCCGGGATATTCCGGCGCCAGATCCCGATCGGCGTAGATGCCGCGCATGGGTACAACGCGGCTCAAGTGGAAGTCCGCGGTTTCCGTCGCAAGGCTCCCGTCTGGAGTCCACAAATAGTATTCGATTTGGACTTTGTCACCCACGCGGGCGTTCAGATCGCCGGCGGCCCAGTCATTGAGGACAATGGAGTTCCCTGGATCGCCCGGCCCGCGGGGCATCGCCGTCACGAGTGAATACGGTACTTCTCGCCCTCCCACACGCAGAGAGTTCGCAAGGTAAGTGAACAGCGGCGTGGTGGCCATGCCGAGCTTTTGGGCAACTTCGCGCGCGGCTCCGGACAGCGCGTCGTTCACGAGTGCGCCCTCCGCTTCAACCGAAAGCGAGTTCGCCGCTTCGATGACTCGAATCTTGACGCCTGCGTCCTCCAGTTTCCACGCCCGGGCAAGGTCCCGCTTGTCCCTTAGCGCCGCCGGGACGAGAATCGCATTCGCGCGACGCGCCCGCTCCAGGTCCCGCTGCAGTCGCGATAGCGAGACGAACACAGTGCGTGACGGGGCCTGTTGCGGCCGAATCGAAAATTCGCCCATTGCGTCCGCGGAGAGCGTTTGCCTGGCGGTGAGACGAAGAGTCCTGCCTGTGTCGTCCTTCCGCCCGTGCAATGACTCCACGGGAATATCCGAAGGCTTGGGCACGCGCAACAGAATCGAGTCGCCTGGCTTCGCGCCCAACTCCTGGGCCAGCGCTCCGCTCAGCAGAGCTTCTCGATTCTGGGGCGCTTTCGCCGATCCCTCGCGGCCGTGGAACTTCCAGAAGCGCTCGTCCACGCCGTACACCTGAACGCGCGACGCCCGGCGTCCGCTCGGTTCATGGGTTACGAACGACTCCATTGCGATCAGAGGGCACGCCCCGTCGAACTCCGCCGCGAGCGCCTCGCGGAAAAACCCGGAGGACGCAATCACCGTCTCCGCGCGTCCGAGGCGAGACGTCACAAGGTCGCGCAGACTCCCGCGCACCGAATCCCCTACCAGTAACGATCCCGCAAGAACGGCTGTACCTGTGGCCACTCCGAGCACGACGGCCAGGTTCGTCCGCGCGTAATATTTCAGATTCCGGAGAATCAGCGTTGAGGTCTGCACAATTGTCCGCCGGTCAATTCATATTGCACGGGAAGCCGCGCCGCCATTTCCATGCTATGAGTGACCAGCACGAGGATAGTCTGCTGCTCGCGGTGCAGGTCGAGGAGTATAGACATCACGGAGTCCGCCGCTTTGCGATCCAGATTGCCTGTGGGCTCGTCGCAAAGCAGCAGCAGGGGCTTTGATATCAGCGCCCGTGCCAGCGCGACTCTCTGCTTCTCTCCACCGGATAGTTCGGCCGGCCGGTGATTCAGCCGGGCCCCCAAGCCAACTTCCGTGAGTAGCGTTCTCGCGCGTTCCATCGCTCCGTCCCGGGCAGCGCCAGCCTCGGCCGCGAGCGTGGGAATCAGAATGTTCTCGAGCACCGAACACTGCGCCAACAGGCAATGATCCTGAAACACGAAGCCGATTTCCCTATTGCGAAAGCCCGCAAGCGTTCTGTCCGGGAGCGTAAAAGGATCGCGCCCATCGAGCATCACCGTTCCCGACGATGGTGTTTCGAGCGTGCCCAGGATATAAAGGAGCGTGCTCTTTCCGCTGCCCGATGGCCCCATGATCGCGATGGAATCTCCTCTGGCGAGGGAGAGCGAGACATTGGACAGTATCGGGAGATCACCAGCCGGGGAGGCGTAGGTCTTGGAGAGATTGCGTACTTCGAGCATTTTCGGTCTTCGGCTATCAGTCGATTCTAGCAGCGAAATACCCTTTAGCAGGTTAGCCTGTCACTTTGGGGTACCTCCGGTGCGGAGGAGTTCGTGCCGGCTACCGCTCCATGCTGTTTTTCGCGCCCTTTGGAGAATGCCGGCAGGCCGCGCGTCGCAGGGAGGCACTTGCCCACAGCCGACGCCGGAAGAACTACTCCTCCTCAGGCAGGCGTCCACAGTCAGGGAGTCGTGACGGAAGCTAAACAGTTGCACGGACCGAAACCGCCGTAGCATTCTGGTTCAAGTACCTGAACTTGCCGGAACTACCTGAAGTCGAAACCATCGTGCGATCGCTCGCGCCGCGCCTCAAAGGGCGGCGGATACTCAATGCGGAGTTTCGTTGCGCACGTGTGCTCCTGGGAGATGCGGAGGCGGCATCG
>SYKU01000315.1 GCA_005808865.1 Acidobacteriota bacterium | reverse complement strand
CGAAAATGTAGACTCGGTTGGTCATGAAATCTCCACTCCCTCGATTATGAGGGGGCGTAGTCGATTTGCCAAATTAATAATGCTATCGTATCACATAATAGCCGTTTATACTTGACGAGGTGAGTATGGAACTATATCCGCTTCAGGTCTTTCTCACGGTAGCGAATGAACGCAGCTTCTCGCGGGCGGCGGAAAAGCTGTTCCGCACTCAACCCGCCGTGTCACTGGCCTTACAGAGACTTGAAAGCGAACTTGGCGAAAAGTTGATCGACCGCAGCGGCCGGGAACTCGTTCTGACGGACGCGGGTCGTGCGGTTCTGGACTATGCCCGCCGCTTCGAGAACCTGAACAACGAGATGTCGAACGCGCTTGCCGAACTGCGGGACAATTCGGCCGGCCGGCTCACCATCGGCGCCAACGAATCGACCACGCTCTACCTGCTGAAGCACATCGAAAAGTACCGGCGGCTATATCCGAAAGTGAAGATCCAGGTGCGGCGGAGCCTGTCGAGCAAGATCCCGGCCGATCTGCTCGATGGCAACCTCGAGCTTGGCGTTATCAGCTACGCGCCGGCCGACGAGCGCATCGTCTCTCGCGTGATTTACAGCGATGCGCTCGTTTTCGTGGTTTCTCCGACGCACCGTTTCGCGAATCGCACTTCGGTTTCGATCACCGAACTCGGCATGGAGACATTCATCGCGCATAACGTGGTGTCGCCCTATCGCGAGGCCGTGCTGCGGGAATTTCAGGCACACCGCGTTCCCCTCAATATGGATGTCGAGATGCCGACCGTTGAAACCATTCGACGTCTAGTACAAGACAATCAGGGCGTGGCATTCATGCCGCGCATGTGCGTGGAGCACGAACTCGACCATAACCTGTTGCGCGCGGTGAAGGTGAAGGAATTGAACGTGGAGCGGAAGATACGGCTGGTGTATGCGGTGCGGCGCGCGCTGAGCCACGCGGCGAAGGCGTTTCTGGATTTGGTGAAGGAGAAGTAGGGCGGCTGTTTTCGGCACCGCCTGTCGAGCGGTATTCTTGTCGATCTTCTTGTCGGCAGCACTCTTGTGCTTGGCGTCATCGGCCACCGAACGGCCTCCGGAGCGCGTCGTCTGGCGCGAATCGATAGCGGCCCTCTGGTCTTCGTCGGCTCCCCGGCGCACCGGTTTCCAAAACGCGCTTCGCTTTTCCTTTTTCCTCGCGGTCGCCCTCGCCAGAACCCGGCTCTGACCTGACGGTGGCGGTTCCACAGGCCTGGCTACGGCGCGGCTTCACGGGCGGAGGCAAGCGGGCCTTTGAACCGCCGGATCAGAGAGAATCGGGATGTGGGAGGTCGCGGATGTACGACGACCTTCCCTGAAGTTGCCATGGGCCGCGAACCTCGGGCATCCCGGCGTCTCGCCACGCCTCGCTCGCGGGAAGCCGTTGGAGTTTCAGCGTTATTCGTCACTTAGCGGCGAGAACGTGCGTTTCAAGCGCCGGCGAGCGTTTTTACGATGGGGGTGAAGACGGCGACGAATCGAGCGATTACATCTAGGTCTACTGCTTCGGTGGCGCTGCACTCGCTGAACGTGGCGCTGCCGCGGCCGCGTATTCGCTTGGACCGTCTGGATCTGGCGCTTCCCGAGGAGCCGACCCTATTCGAACCGGTTGACGATTGTAGTGACGAAAAATAGCCGGGCACGCTCCTAACCCACTGATGTCATACACATTCTTCAAAAACAGTGCGGAAAATGGCCTATCATTGAACGTTAGGGCTGTCAACCGTCGTGGCGTCGTGGGGGTCAGCCTCCCCACTTCACGTACTTTGTCCAGCGCATCGACGCATACATCGGACTTGTTCAACGTGGCAAGTCCGAAATTCGCCTCAGGTTCTCCGCGTCTTCCTTGGACGGTTTCTTCTCGTGTTTTGCCTTACCGATTGAGTAGTCAATTAGGGGGAGAAAACCTTGGTCACCGGCCTAGCAGGCGGACTACCAGTTGGTAATGGAGCCGTCCGGCCGGCGATAGAGGGGGATGGGCTGCGACCGCTGGGTGACTTCCGCCACCAGCTTGGCGCGGGCGGGATCGAACTCCACGCCCAGGCCGGGCCGGGAGTTGGGCCACAGCTTGCCGTTCTTGAAGTCGAAGTGCTGCGGCAGATGAGGCTCGCTGCGGGGGCCCGCGCCGGTCATCTCCATCAGCACCGGGCCGGAGAACACCCCGCAGGCGTGCACCAGAGCCGCCGTTGAAACCGGGCCGGTGAAGTGGGGTATCAGCCCGACGTAATGGGTCTCGCAAATGGCGGCGAGCTTCACAAACTCGGTCAGGCCGCCGCAGTTGGGGATCGAGGTACGCGAATAGTCGATGAGCCGCTGCTCGACCAGCTCGTTGATGTCCCAGCGGTCGCCGAACTGCTCGCCGACTGCGATGGGGACCTTCACCTGCTCGCGCACGTTCTTATAGACGCCGGGATTCTCCGAGCGCACCAGGTCCTCGACGAAGTAGGGCTCTAGCGGCTCGAGCAAGGTGCTCAAGCGCACCGCGTCGGGCAGGTCCAGGCGGGTGTGGTAGTCGATGGCCCAGTCGCCGCCCTTGCCCACGCCTTCGCGGATCTCGACGCACTGCTCGTGGGCCTTCTGGACCATGTGGCGCGAATTGACGGGCGCATTGGCACCGCCGGGGGCCGACACCGAAGTGCGGAAGGCTCTGAATCCGGCCTCGATGCAGGCGCGCGAGGCCTCGCGCAGGCCTTTTCCGGGGAACCCTGTCGAGTAGCACTCCACATGCTCCCGCGTCAGGCCCCCCAGCAGTTCGTGAACCGGTACGCCGAACGCCTTGCCTCTGATGTCCCACAGGGCCATGTCCAGCGCGCCCTGGGCGTGCAGCTTTTCGCGGCCGGGCGGGTAGAAGTAGCCGCGATACATCAGTTGCCACAAGTGCTCGATGCGGGAGGGGTCTTCGCCGATCAGCAAGGCGGCGCACTGCTCGATGGTGTCTTTGGAGCCGCCTTCGCCGATCCCGGTGATGCCCTGGTCGGTCTCCACCGTCACGATGTGCGCGCTTTGGTTGAACATGGGGCGTGAAGTTGTGACGTGGTAGTAGCGGACCCGGGTGATCTTCATTTTGGGGGTCGCCGCCCGCGCCGTGAATGCCAGGCCGGAACCGATCAGGGAGGATTGCAGGAAGGATCTGCGTTTCATAGGGTTGCCGCCTGTGGTATGGTATCAGCCGATAACTGCTTTCTTTTCAATCTGCGTCCATCTGCGTTTACCATAGGTTTCATACTCCGGAGCGGCTTTTCAGCACCCTGCTAGAAATACAGCTTCATCCCAAACTGGATCACGCGCATCGGCAGACGCAGGCCCCGGATCTCGCCCATGCGCGGTGCGTCAGGGATCAGCGAATCAAGCGTTACCCAACCGATCCCGTTGGGCACGCCGAACTGCGGCGTGTTGAAGGCGTTGAAGAACTCCGCGCGGAACTGCACGCGGCCCGCATCGCCAAGGGGCCGAACCGACCAGTTCTTGTAGAGCGACAGGTCAAAGGTTTGCGCGCCGGGTGAATTCAAGATGTAGGGACCGGCATTGCCGTAATGACAAAGCTCCGGGTTGCGCGGCAGGTTGCAGTCGGTGCGGCGAAAAGCGGTGGGGTCGAAATACTTCGCGCGCGTGGGGTCGCTGATGCGGCCGTCAGCGATGCGATCAGGCCGGCTGGCGGAGCCGGTGTTCAGGTTTCCGCCGGCGACGCTGATGGGGAACCCTGTGCGTAGAGTGACAATGCCGTTGGTTTGCCATCCGCCGAGGAAGGCGCCGGCGATCCCTTTGAATCGCTGGAGGAACGGCATCTCGTAGACGAAATTGACCACGGCGTTGTGGGTGATGTCGAAGGGGTAGCGGGCCATCTCGCTGCGCCGGTCGCGGGGATTCTGATAGGCAGCGTCACCTCCGTTGCGGTCTCCGCCGACGCCTAAGGACTTGCTGTAGGCGTAAGCCAGTCCGGCGGTGAGCCCGGAGCTGTGGCGTTTTTCGACCGTCACCTGCAAGGCGTGATAGCGGCCGTCGGCGTAACTGTCCAGATAGCGGATGGTCCCGAGCGGCAGCACGGCGTTGCCTTCGCCCTGGCTGACGTAGGCCTGAAACGGACGGAGGGCGTTGATATCGGTATTCGGCGACGGGTCCGGGCTGTTGAAATTGGCGATGCTGTTGTCAATGTGGCTGGTCTTGCTGCCCACGTAGGCGACGGTCAGGAAGGTGCTCCAGGGCAGGGCCCTCTGGATGTCCAGGCTCCACTGGACGTGGTTGGTGTGCCGGTTGTCATAGGGTATCAGCAAGAGGTTGGCGCGCTGGTCGCCGGGCCGCACCGTCGGGAAGGGATTGTCGAGCGTAAGAACACTGGTTCCGGACCGGATCCGGCGCGTCTGGATGTTGTAGTTTTGTCCGGCGTATTGGTAGGGGATCGTCTGGGCTACGTCCGTAACCTGATTGAAGCCGAAAGTGCCGCCGTTGGGCGGATTGCGGGCCATGATGTTGAAGTTCTCGAGTTGTTGGCTGTTGACGAACCACCCGAAGCCGCTGCGAATGACCCAACTGTCGGTGGCGCGATAAGCCAGGCCGACGCGCGGCATGAAGTAGCGGTTGTCGCTTTGGGTGATACGAACGCCCTTGGTGTAAGGCGCGGGAACGTAGGTGGGCCACTGGCGTCGGTCGGCGCCGGTGGAGAGGTTATCGAGCCGCAGGTTGCGCCAGCCGCCGAACTTGTCGTAAGGCGCCTGGAAGAAGTCCCAGCGCAGGCCCAGGTTGAGCGTCAGCTTGCGCGTGGCTTTCCAGTCGTCCAGAAAGTAGGCGCTCCAGCGGTTCTGGCGCGCCTCATTGTAGGCCAGCCCTTCCGGCGTCTGGCTGGAATTCAGGTACCCCAACAGCCAGCCGGCCAAATTGTATCCGCCCGGACAGCAGCCGAGACTGCCCCTTGGAGTATTACTGGAAGCGGCGTCCAGGGTCGGCCGGCGGAAGTCGAAGCCCATCTTGAAACCATGGCTGCCGTGAACAATGGCTAGGTTGTCGTTCACCTGGAAGACGTGGGCGTCGGCGTAGCCGGGCTCGGAGCGGTCGCGGTCGCCGCCGATGAGAGTGTCGGGGATTCCGGTTTCCCGCCGGGTGAGCTTTCGATTGCCCTGCGACACCATGCGGAACAACCCGATGCCCAGCGAATCCAGGTCGAAGTCGGTATTGCTCCGCGAGCTGTAGTTGCCTTCCTCGGAGTGATACCAGCCGAAACGCGCTTCGTTGAGGACCCTGGGGTTGACGATGTGCACCCATTGCGCCGCCCAATTGGAGGGATTCATCTCGTAGGTGCGCGGAAAGTGGGGATTGATGTCGAACGGCTGGCTCTTCTCGCGGTCGCCGATCCAGCGAACGAAGATCTTGTCGCGGTTGCCGATATTGTGATCCAGGCGGAAGAACACCTGGTTGGAGCTGATCACCAGGGGCACGGAGAGGGACACGTTGGTGTCGAGAATGTCCTCCCGCTGGAACATGGGAAGCGGCTGGTAGGTATTGATGAAGTTCTGCGCGTTCCGGTTGATGCGGCTGGGTGGAATGATGTTGCTGATGCGGCCCGAGGCGTCGCGGAAGGGCTCGCCGCTGAGTGGGTCGTGAATAATGATCGGCGCGCGGATGGGTCGGCCGTCGCGGACCAGCGGCGTGAGCAGCGCCGAAAAATCTCCGTCCCGGAAGGCCTTGGGGAACCAGAACGCCTCGCGGACCACCTCGCGCGTTTCCCGCATCCCTTCGAAGTTGAAGCTCCAGAACGTGCGGTTCTTGCCGTTGTACGCCCTGGGCAGGAAGACCGGGCCGCTGAAGAAGGCTCCGAACTGGTTGCGCCGCAGCCGGTTTTTCTCCCCGGGACGAACGCCGGCCGGAAGTTGGAAGTTCAGAAAGTAGTCGCTGGCAGCCAGCTTGTCGCTCCGCAGAAACTCGTAGAGGGCCCCGCGGAACTGGTTGGTTCCCGACTTCATGGCAATCTGCACCACGGCGCCGCTGTTCTGGCCGTACTCGGCCGAGTAGGAGCTGGTCTGCACCTTGAATTCCTCGATGGCGTCGACGGAGGGAGTAAAGGCGACCATGTTCACCTGTGCGCCGGTGACCGAGACGCCATCGATGGTCACCTGCTGGTTGACGGCGCGCTGGCCATTAGCGCTGACCTGCACCATGCGGCCGGGGATCTGGCCGCCGGTGCCGTCGACGCCGGTGCGTTGAAATCCGAACTGCACACCGGGCGTCAGGACGGCCAGGGCGGAGATATTGCGGCCATTTAATGGCAGCTCGATGATGCGCTTGTTCTCGATGACTTGGCCCACCGAGGCATCCTCGGTCTTGAGTTGCACGTTGGCCGCCACAACTTCGACCGTCTCGCGGGTCTCTCCCACGGAGAGCTCGAAGTTCACGCGCGCCTTCTGCTGCAACTGAAGCCTGATGCCCTTCTTCTCCTGGGGGTTGAATCCGGGCGCCTTGGCGCTGACGACGTACTCGCCGATGTCGATGAGGGGGAAGGAGTAGTCGCCGGTCGAGGTGGTCAGTGTCTCCCGGCGCTCGCCCGTGGCGACGCGCAGGAGCGTCACCTGGGCGCTGGGGATCACGGCGCCGGAGGAATCGGTGATGGCGCCGAGGATTTCAGTCGAGGTTGTTTGGGCGGCGGCAGCGAAGACGATGAGGAGCAACGTCGCTGCGAATTTCCAGACGTTCACGGTTCACCTCCTGGACAGGACTTGTCACGCACAAAGAATATATCACAATGGTGGCCTCAGGGGGTCGAGATGAAATCAGCTTACTATTTACTATCTATCCGTGACGCTTGCGGTGGGCGGAGATCCCGCTGCGAAGCGCTCGCTAGGACTTTTTCTCAACCCAGATGGGGCTGGACCAGGCAAGCTGGCCGTTCGCCTGCACGACGCGGACGTAGTACCAGTCTGTCTGCGCGCCGTCGCCCTGATCGGTGAACTGGAAACTGGTGCGATAGTTTTCTTCAAACACGATGCGGTTCATCAGGCCGGATTCTCGGGGGTAATCGCCGGTGTAGATGGCTTCGCTGGAATCGGCAAGGTCACGAAGGGTGAAGGTCTGCGCGCGCTTGACCGGCTGCGTGAGAGTGAGCGTGATTTTCGAATCGGGTGCACCGCGGAGTTTCAGGACGACGGCTTTCTGCGAGCGGTCCTCCACTTGCTGGCGGAGGGCGGTGAAAGATTTGACGCGGAGACTGGACGGTGTTCGATCGAGGATTTGGTCGCGCCGGTCTTCGTCGAGCGGTCCGGGAGTGAAGCAGGGCTGCACCGCGTCAATGGAGCCTTTATCGATGGCGAGCTGAAAATTCCAGTCGCATACGCGGGTGATGCCGAGGGCGGCCCAGGGTCCCCAGCCGTATTCATAGCGCAGGAGAATGGGGCGGGAGAAGCTTTGCGGCGATGCTGGGCGGTCCATCGGGAAGTCGCGATGGATGACGCGATTGTTCCTGAGCACCTCGACGCGGTCAATCTGATCCCAGCCGGTTGCTGAAACTGAGATGGCGCGTGTGTTCGTGTAGGGTAGTTCGCGGCCCATGATAGCGCCGCTGATCTTAAAGTCGAGGACGATGCGGTCGCCTGTAACGGCGTAGGTGCGGCGGTCAAGCAGTGCTTTGTGGATCTCTTCGCGCGTAAGTGATGGCGCGAGCACGGCGGCGAGCCCTTCGCCGTATCCGCCTGGGTAGCCGAGATGGTCGTCTGTAGAGGCGATAACGCCGAGGCGGTGTCCCTGTGCGAGGTAATACTGAAGCGTGTTCTTTGTCCAGCGGCCTGGTTCGGTGTGGCCGAGGTAGGGGAGAGGAGCGCGGTCGTGCTCGGCGTTGCCCCATTCGGAGTACATCTCGAGGATGGGAGAAACAGACGGGTCGCGAAGTGCGATGTTGGCGCCGCGGCGTCCCTGGCGGACGGCCCGGTGGTGAGGGATCATGATACAGCCGTTCTTCTTGACGAACTGCTGAAGCTGCTTCAGTTCGTTGGGGGTATACAGCTCGGCGTCGAGTGTCGGGAAGACGACGTGGTAGTCGCCGGAATTGGTGGAGTGCCATTCGTAGCCCGCGAGAACGGCGAACTTGCCGGGCGCGTCGAATTCGCGGGCGAGTTTGAGGACCTCCGGCCGACGGGCGCGCGTGACGGCGAAGCCGTTGATCCATTTGTCCTCGACGTTGCCTTCTAGTGGGAGATGTCGTTCCACCAGGCATGCGGGGTGTAGGCGAAAAAGTCGAGATGATTGCGTGCGTTCTCGAAGGCGCGGCGGAGAGAGCCTTGTGCGTAGCCGACGTTGCCGTGGTTATGAATGTCGCCGAAGTAGACGTTGAGGCCCGCGGGGGCGGTCTGCGCCGGCGCGGGCGCGGCGAGCATGGAACCGAGGAAGCGGCGGCGGGTGGGTTTCATTGCACGCCAGCATGGCACGGAGAGGTCAGGGGCGCGGTCGAACCCCTTTTTCAGCGAGAATATTTTCCCCGCTGCGGCCCGCAATCACGGCCCGTTGCGGCCGCGCAGGGCCAGACGCTTCGTCCACGTGGCGGGCCGGCCGCGATCGTTCGCCCCGACCCGGCCGCGGATTACGACCCACGAGTTCGCACGTTCTCTCCCTCCTCCTTCCTGAGCCGGAACCGTCCTCGCCGGCCGGGATTCGCTCCCGCCGAGCCTGCTGGCGCCCTTGACCGCTCCGGGCACTTCGATGAGGGAGAGAACTTGACGGATCGGCCCCCCGGATCGTGCCACAGTAGGCGGCAAAGATCGCGGTCTGTTACGTGCCAGGCAAGAACCCGGCCTTTCACCTGGCGAGTGAGGCCGGGATTTCGCCTGAGATGGCCGCTCGAATCAGCGGCAGCCGTTCGCGGTGTCCACCACCCCGAAAGCATCCATGCAGTCGGGGCTGCCAAACCCAATTCCAGAATCAGACCGCCTTCCAGATCGGCCTTCTGCACGCCTTCGCGTTCACCAGCGCCTGGCTCATTACTTCCGCGGCGATCAACTTGGGCGCACCACTCCGCTGCTTTGTGGCATACGACGTTCACGGTAGGGTTACCGGACTCGGCCGGGAAGTTCATCCTGCATGGCGTGCTGCGCGTCACTAACGTCCTGGAAGCGTAACTGGTTCCGTACCGTGCGTCGAGATCAATTATGACGAACCACAACGAGTCAGCCTTCGTGCATGCCAGTGCCCTTGAGCTTTGTTACCCCGGGAACGGAATCTCCCAACGCAACTGGCGTTGGCGGACGAAATCAGGCGCGCGCGTATTTGGCGAACCAATCAACAGTACGTTGCCAGGCCAGGTCGGCGGCGGCTTTGTTGTAGCGCTCCGGTGTCGCGTCACAATTGAAGCCATGAACAGCGCCCGGATAGATATAGCCTTCGTTCGGAACGTTCGCTGCCGTCAAGTCCGCCCCGTAGGCCGGCCATGTAGCCGCCAGTCTGGTGTCGAGTTCCCCGTGATGGACCAGAATCGCGGCCTTGATCTTTGGAATGTCGCCTGCGGGAGCAACGGCGCCATAGAAGGGCACGGCCGCCGCCAGATCGGATCCCAGCCGGACGGCCATGATATTGGAGATACCGCCGCCGTAACAGAAACCCGTGATACCGATCTTCCCGGTGCAGTCCGGGCGGTCTTTCAGCCACATGGCGGCAGCGACGAAATCCTCGGTCATCAGTTGGGCATTGATCCTTCTGAACATCACGCCCCCATTGTAGTCATCGCCGGGGAAGCCGCCCAGAGAGGTGAGTCCGTCCGGAGCAAACGCCATGAAGTTGGCGAGGGCCAGCCGCCGCGCGATGTCCTCGATATGAGGATTCAAACCGCGATTCTCGTGAACGACGATAATACCGGGCAATCTCGAAGGAGTCGCGTCTCGCGAGTCGGCGCTGACAGGACGGACAAGGTATCCTTTGATGCTCCCGTTCCCTTGCGGCGACGGGACGGTTTCGTATGTGGCTTTGATCCGGTCATCGCCCCTGGATACCTGCTGGCCCAAGGCGTAGTTCGGCATAAGGGCCTCAACAATCGCTGCTGCCGTCAGACCTCCTACGGCGAATCGCTGCACGCTATCCAGGAAAGTACGGCGACTGATTTCACCGTGAATGAACAAGTTATAGAGTTGTACGGCCTCGCGAGGCAGGGCTGATTTCACAGGTTCCATTTCGTAACCCCTTTTCAGCCAGTATACGTTTTCCCGCTGCGGCCCGCAAGCACGAGAATTGTCCAATGCGAAATGAGCCTGAAGGAGGAGTTCGTTTCCAATGCGGAGTGAGCCTGAAACCAAAGCGTAGGATGCTGCGGAGGAATGACACTACGCATGGAGAACTTAGAACGGCTCACGCTAGCCGAGATG
>SYKU01000314.1 GCA_005808865.1 Acidobacteriota bacterium | reverse complement strand
CAAACGGTGCTCCGTCTTGCCTTGGCGGGTCCATCCCTCTAAGGTCTTCATCTCTTCGTCGCTGAGCTGAAATTTCGCGGACTTTCGGCGCATGACTCAACATACAGTAGTACCAGAACTAATGCAACTAGACACTAGCATGCAGCTCCTTCGCGGTGTCGATGAGACTGGACCGGTGCGATTCCACCATCTGCCGGAGCCGGTTGCGGGTTGGCTCCGTCAGGCGGGCTTCTTCCCATGGCAGCATCACCTGGCTCAGCATCCGGAGCGACCATACTTCCGTCACCGCCGACCAGTGCAGTTCGGCCAGCCGCCGCACGTATTCTTGCCGGCTGCCGGCGCCCACGACCCCGGGAACCAGTTCGATCGCCTCGCCGAGCAGCACATCCGCGGCTTCAGCAGGTTGTGGAATAGCTGGTGGATTCCAGGCCAGGGAGCGGAATTCCGCCGCCGACGGGCCCGTCTCGGCGTCGTTCAGACGGAGGGTGACGAGGTCTCGTCCCAGCCGTTTCTCAACCAGCGCCTGAATCTGTTCCCGCCGCCGTGCGGTGTCCACCATTCCCTCGATGATCAGGCCGCCATCGGGCCGTCGGCCCACTGCCAGTTCCTCCCCTACTTCGGCGCCGATCCGGTGCAGGAGTTCCAGCAGTTCGACCCGGCTTTCCAGAATCCCGCCCGGCGACACGTCTGCCGCCTCTGCCGCCGACGAGAACGACACCGCCGGCGAAGGCTCTCTTGCCGCCACGGGCAGCGCTGGCAGCGGTGGCTCGAACGCCCTTGCGGTGGCCGGATCATCCCGCGCCGGGATCATCCTGACGTCGTGCGCGGAAATCCGCAGCACCGCCTCTCTCGATCGGTCCCGGATCCGCACTTGTTGCACGCGAACCCGGTCCGTCGCCGGGTCGATCTCGAACAAGACCTCCACTTCCGCGCCCCAGCCGCTCCTCGACGCGGACACGCGAACCACCGTCGCACCATCCGACTCCAGTCGCTCGATGCGAACGCGCTCTCCGCCGCCCGAGCGCAATTCGGCCATGTCTTCACCGAGCAGGACCGGTGACCACTTCCGCGAGCGCAGCCATCGTAGAAAGCCCGCTTCGATCGCCTCCCCGTCAGCGGCTTCCCCAAGGCACTCGGCAAGCGCCGCTGAACCCGAACCGGCCGCCGCGACCGGTACCACCCGGCCCGCAACTGCCGGTTCGAGTACGTACCGGCGCGACGACGCCGGCTGCCATGCCGCGAATTTCAGCCCCCCCTCCGGCACCGCCCACCGTGCAGAAAAGCGCCGGTCGCCGTCCGCCCAGACCTCCAGGCGGCTACTCCGCTTCCGGCCTGCCGGCTGCACTTGCGTGATCTCGATCGAAAACTCCTGCCGGACGATCGCCCCCGCATCGCGCAGTCTGGCTTCGGCCTGCCGGACCCGCGCAACCGTCGGCTCCAGCAGCGGACCTGACGGCTGCTTGCGCCCCAGGACAAACAATCCCGCGGCCGCAACCAGGGCCACCGCCATCGTGATTGCTGGGCGCAGCAAGCCCGGGCCGTGGGGGACGGGCCTCGGCGCCCGCCAGCGCTGATCATAATCCTCGCGCCACGCTTGAAACTGGCGTTGAGCTACGAAGCTCGCGCCTCGCAAATCTTCGGCGTGTTCGTTTTGCAGCCGAACCAGCTGCCGGATCGAGAGATCCAGGTCCTGCACCATGGCGCGGCATTCCCAACAGCCGCGAACGTGCCGCCGGACGATCCACCGCTGGTGAAACGGCAACTCGCCTTCGAGCAGGCTCACCAGCAATTCTTCGCTGCAATGGTCCGAAATGGCGTTCCTCCTTATAACTGCGGGTTGCTGAATCGATAGCTGCGGGTTGCTGAATCGCCGGCCGCCTCCTGCTGGACGGCTTTCCGCATTTTCGCCAGCGCCCGCGCCAGCAGCGTGTTCACCGAGCTACTCCCGATTTTCAGGGCGGCCGCGATCTCCCGATACCGCAAGCCGTTGAGCCGGAGCAGGACGACTTCCGCTTCCCTCGCCGTCAACTGCGATAAGTATCCATCGAGGGTCAGCCGGGAGTCCAGCAGGCGCCGCTCGGGGTCCGGTTCCAAAGCAGGTATTCGCTCGGCGAGGTCCCCCGCCGCCGGCCAACCGCGTTCCTCGCTCGTGCGGCGCTTCCACACAAGCCGCCGCGCCACCCGCAGCGTCCAGCCTTGCGGGTTCTCGATCGCCTCTCCCCGGCAGCATCGGCGGTACAGCAGGAGAAACGCCTCCTGCACGATTTCCTCGGCGTCGGCCCGGCTTCCAACCTCCCGGCAGACGTAGGCCAGCAACGAACTGTGCCAGTTCTGGTACAGCGTGCAGACGATCTGGTTTGCGCTCGTCGAGTCCATTCACGCGTCCCGCGCTGGTGCCGCTATCGATTATCTCTTAATGTGTTGCCGCATCAATTATTTCACCACAGGCGGCCGTGAGGAAGTTCGCGAAAACCGTTCCGAATTTTCCGTTTGCATCCGCCATGGAGTTGCACCGGATGGTCACCCAGCCCGAAACACCCCGTCCTGCCAAGCCGCATTTTCGACAACCACCTGGAGCAACCGGCGCTGCCCGGCCGCGGGCGGCTACAGGGTTAACTCGCTTGAACGCCTCGTTAACCCGGAGCGCCAAGCATCTGATTGCGTGTTGAAAACTGCTGGGTGATCCGACCATCGAGCTTGTCACAAGGTGCTCGATCCCCGCCGGCTCCAGGTCGGCGTCGAGATCGAGATATGTTCCCGCCCTTTCCGTGGCGTAGGCCGCGATCGCGTCTTCCCTTGCCTTACGGGATTGTTGCCGCAGCCACTCGCCGACGGCCTCGCGTGCCAGGGTCTGGCGGGGACCTGTGACCGTGCCGCCTCCACCCGGAGACGGAGGTAGATATGCTCCGGGAGGGGCAGGTGAAAGTTCTTCATTGCTCTACTTCCTGCTCCATGACGGCACGAGAGTATGGCAGAAAATGATGCCGATGAGTGAGTGGCAGGGTCGCGCGTTGGCGGGGAGGTTGTGTGGAAACCATGGTTTCCGGGCGGGCTGTGAAAGTTCGAAACGCGTCCACGAGGGGGCCGTGGGGAAGCCGAAAACGCCAACTAAGCCCCGTCCTGCCCGGCTACCGGTGTTGATTCCGCTGTCCCGGCTGCGCGAATAGGACCAACTGGAGCCGCTCGGTGCGGGACGCCCATTGCCGCCAGCCTCGCCATCGAGAGACGTGCGCCGTGCCGGACATGACGATCGGCGCGAAAGCGATTTCGACCCGTTGAACCACCAGAGCGACATCAACAAGCCCGATGCGGCGCATGGAGTCAATGCTTGCATCGTGCGGGCTAACAATGCATCACTTGACCACCGTCCACGTTGATGGTCTGGCCCGTTACTTGAGCTGCCCTGGCCGAGGAGAGGAATGCGGCCATGTCCGCTATGTCTTCTGGTAGCTGCCAGCGGCCGAGCGGGGCTACGGACCGGATCTTTTCGCCCGCCCAATCTTCATAGGAACGCCGCTTTTCCGGCGGCTGCTGGTCATGCCATGCCTGCCAGACTTGGCGGTTCAGCGGCGTCTGGACCATGCCTGGATTCACCGTGTTGACCCGGACGCCGTACTGCGCCATGTCCTTCGCCAGACACTGCGCGAAATTGATGTTGGCCGCCTTGCTCGCGCTGTAGGGAGGATCGGTCTGCGAACCGATCTGCCCCGCGACCGACGCTATAAACACCATGGTCCCGTTCCGCCGCGAGATCATGCCTGGTGCGACGGCGTGAGCCACGTGGACCATGCCCATCACGTTGACCTCGAGCACGCGAGACCAATCGCCCGGTTCGAGGTTGGTGAACGGAAAGCCGAACTTTCCCGATGGCACGGCCGCCGCATGGACCAGGTGCGCGATCGGTCCCAGCGTGCGTTCGGTCTCGGCAACAGCGGATTCAACCGCCGCAAGCCGGCTGACATCGACACCGGTCGTCAGATCCCAAATCGCGACTTGGCAGCCTTCCGCGGCGAGTTTGCGCGCGCAGGCAAGTCCAATTCCACTCGCGCCGCCGGTCACGACGGACACGTGTCCGCGAAGCTCCAAATCCATATTCTTCAGCCGGTCCTGTCAGAACTGAAAGCGCAGCGCGAACTGCATCTGCCTGCCGAGCCCCGCCGATGTAACGCGGCCGAAATTACCCGAGCTGATTTCGAGAGTCGGAGGATCGAACGCCGGTGTGTTGGTGAAGTTGTAGCTCTCCCACCGAAGTTCGATTTCCTTCCGTTCGCTGACTGGAAAATTCTTGAATACGGCGAAATCGATGTTAACCAGACCGGGCGCCGTGAGAATATTCCTTCCGCTGTTGCCGTAGCGGCCTCGCGCCGTCACGAATGCGGACGTGTCAAACCACCGTTGCAGCGTGCGAACATCGCCACCCAGCCGGCCGTCGGCGATACGGTCGGGCCGGTGGTTACACCGGGGGCAGCCATCGTCCACCGGCTTGAGCGCTTGGGCCGGGTGAATGGGCATACCGGTCTCCATCACAAGCGTGCCATTGAACTGCCAGCCGCCGAGCACCTGCCCACGCAGGTCACGCTTACCTTTGAAGAACGGCAGTTCATATAGGAACACTGTCGTCGAGCGGTGCCGCTGATCGCTCTCTCCAAGGCCCCGTTCGAGCGCCCATGCGTAAGGATTGTTGTGCCGCTGCGCCCCGCAGCAGGCGAAGGAGTCGAACATGGTTTTCGAAAAGGCGTACGTCTGGAGGAATGTAACACCGCGCGAAAGCCGCTTCTCACCCTTCATGAGCAGGCCGTGATAATTGCCCGACGCATCGAGCGAGATATTCTCAATCGGTCCCCATGCCGGATAGACCCGCTGCGAAGTCCCTTGCACGAACGGGTTTACGGTTCGCGGGGAATCGAAGTGCGCGGACTTCGACCCCACGTAGCCGATTTCGAACACAATCGACTTGGGCAGCATCCTCTGGATGTTCAGATTCCACTGCTGGACGTCGCCGACACCGCGCCGGGTATCCGCCGAATTGATTTCACTGTTGATGTTCAGCGCGGCGGCCTGATCCGCGTTCCGCATACGAATGCGAACGGTTCCGGCCGCGTTGAGTTCGTTGACATTGAGGTTATTAGGCGGATTCGCCGCGAGCGCGGGAACGAACATGTTCATCATGTTTACGTTGTAGAAAATGCCATAGCCGGCGCGGATTACGGTATTGGTGCCGCCAAAGGGGCGGAAGGCGAAGCCAACGCGCGGCGCCAACAGCGTCTTACTGGGATCGTTCAGTGCTCCGGCCTGTCCCACGGCGGGGTAGAGCGCGAGCCGCGTGAAGTCGAAATTCCGCGACTGGCCGCCCTTATCCGTGATAGCTGAATTGTATTCGTAGCGGAGCCCGATGTTGAGCGTGAGGCGCGGTGTGAGCTTCCAATCGTCGGTCAGGTAGTTGTGCCACCGCCAGAAGCGCGTCTTTGGATATGTGCCTGGATCCACGCCGGCGGGCAAACTGCTCGTAAAGCCAAGCCTTACCTGCTGCGGTTGGTCGAGCAGGAAGTCCGCCCACGCCAGACGGCCGCGCTCCGCGCCGGTCACGCCGGCCGCCGTGCCGGAGTGTGTTCCGGAGAAATCGAAAGCGCCGCGGACAAACGAAACCGTGCGCCTGTCGAGCCTTAATAAAGTGTATTCCGAACCAATTTTTACCGAGTGTTTACCACGTGTCCAGGTAATTTGCTCGGACGCCTGGCGCGACTCGTCCCAAATCGTATTGATATCGGAGTTGCCCAGGCCGCTTACGGTTCCCCCCAATCCGATGCTGGGAAGCCCCGTGTCAAGGGGGTTATTCGTTTGGCCGGGGATACCCAGGTCCTTCAGGATGTTGAAACTCGTTCCGCTCACATCATCCACCGTCTTGAAGATGTCGCGATTGTAGGACACTTTGAAGGTGTTCAACATGGTGGGAGCCAGAACGCGGGTGTAGTTCATGGTCGCGTTCTGCTGACGCCGCGGCCGCCGCGTGACGAAGATCGGATTCGTGTTGATGGGAAAGACCGGGAGGTTCACGTCCTGGATTCCATATCTTCCGAACAGCCGGTTCTTGTCGTTGAAATTGTGATCGATCCGAGCGAAGACCTGATCGTCGTTATCGCGATTGCGGGACGCGCCGGCGAAATTGTTGCGCCCGGAAAATTCGCCCGCCAGATTCTGCGCCGGCCAGAATCCGAACAGCTTCTGGGCGATGGGGGAAATGCGGCTGGCCGGAATCTGGTTGCCGGGAAACGGCGCGCGCCCATCCAGATCCTGAATCGGAATGAAGGAACCGTCGGCCCGCCGGAAAAACTCCTCGGTCAGATCTCCGCGCTTCATGCGGTCGCTCGGATAGATGCCGAAGCCCTGTGTGCTTCTGCGCTCGCGGAAGAATTCACCGTTAGCGGTGAAGAACGTGCGGTTCTTGAGGATCGGCCCGCTGATCACGCCCCCAAACGTATTGCGCCGCAGCGGTTGCTTCTTCAGGGCCGGGTTTTCGAAGAAATTCCGGGCGTCCAAAGCGTCGTTACGAAGGAAGTGGAATAGGACGCCGTGGTATTCGTTCGTTCCGGGCCGGATGGTGGCGACGATCTGCGCGCCGGACTGCGTACCATACTCGGCGGAGTACCAGCCCGCCTCGACGCGGAATTCCTGAATGGCTTCGACCGACGGCCGCATGCGAACGGCGCCGTGGATCGAAGTGCGGAGCGAAGCCCCGTCGAGCAGGATTGCATTGTTATGGACCTTTTGGCCCATCGCGGCGATACCGAATCCCGCGCCGAAACCGCTGGTAGTTACGCTCGAGGCCGGCCCGCGGCTCATGCCAGGGGCGAGTAGCGCCAGACGGAAGAGATTCCGGTTGCCTGGCAAGGGGAGTTCGCGTATCTTGGCCGAGTCGATCACGGTGCTGAGAGTCGCATCATCGGTCTGAAGGGATAGCGCCTGGGCGTCGACGCTGATCTGCTGCGTCACTTCGCCAACGAGCAGCTTGATGTCGACACGGGCCCGCTGATCCACTTCAAGGGTCACGGCTCGCACCGTGATCCTGCGGAAACCCCTTGCCTCGGCGGAAACTTCGTAGCTGCCGATCTCAAGGGCGGGGACTTCAAAGTTGCCGCCATCGCCCGATGTAACGGTCCAGTTGCGCTGCGTGCCGGTGTTTACTACCGTGATTGCCGCGCCCGGAATCGCCGCGCCGGATTCGTCGGTGATGGCGCCGAGTATGGATGAGCGGCCCTGCGCATAGAGGCCGGCGGGGAGGATCGCGAGAAACAGAATCAGTGATCGCATAGATTAACTCTCTTTGCTGGAACTGTACCACAAGCAGGCGTGATGAGCCAACGGGACTTCGACACGCCGTGATACGTCGATTTTAATGGGCTTCCATAGGGGTAGTCTGGTTCAAAGCCTTGGGTTGCGAACTCAGCGCTCCTCACCGAACGGCGCGTGCTGGCAATCGGTGCTGAATAACGTGCTGAATCGATAAAGCCGTAAAATCCTGTTGAATTTATGTAAATTCAGACCCACTATTCCCTGAATGTTTCAGGTGACTAATGCGGAAAGAGGAAAGTGCCGATAGACTGTTGATGATGCGCATCAAGAGCCAAGGCCGATGGACGCTCCGACCCGTTTGTTTTATGGCGGTCGCGATGGCCGTTGTTCCGATGGCCGCCATGGCCCAGCGCTATGCCTTCAAGAGCTACCTCCAGGAAGAGGGCCTTGGGAACCTCGTCGTGATGTCTCTGCTCCAAGACTCGACGGGGTTCATTTGGGTAGGTACACAGAACGGCCTGTTCCGCTATGACGGCGGGGGCTTCAAGCGCTTCGGCGCGGAGGAAGGGCTGCCCAGCACGAGGATCTTTTCGCTTCACGAGACTGCGGACGGCATTCTCTGGGCCGGCACGGAGTTTGGTGTTGCGAGGCGAATGGGGGACAGGTTCGCCGCCGCGGACATAGGCGGTCTGGCTCGCGTGTCTTCCATCACCTCAACAAAGGACGGCATGGTATTTGCCGCCACGACGCGCGGCCTGATGGCCGGAGCCGGCGAGCCGGGCGGGCAGGTTCGTTTCAGTGCCATGAATTCAGCTCCGTCTCACAGCGTTCACATGGACCCGGCGGGCGTACTTTGGTTCGGGTGCGGGCAGCAATTGTGCCGAATGCAGGATGGGGAGGTTGCCACCTGGCCGTTAATCGCGCGAGCGTCCGGAGAAGTCATCCGGGAGCGTTGGGACGCGATTCTGACGGATCGCGCCGGCCTCCTTTGGCTTCGGAGTTCCACACGATTGTTAGCGCTAACCCCAGGGTCACGGCGCCATGTGGATGAGGTTGGCGGGCTGGCGGAATCCACCCTGTTCGGCGGGCTCTACCTTTCGCGGGATGGAACCTTGTGGGCGCCAACCGATCGCGGCTTGGCCCGCCGTACGCGGGAGGGCTGGGAGTCGATCGGCACCAAACACGGCCTGACGAGTGGTTTCGTGTCGAGCGTGCTTCAGGACCGTGAGGGATCTCTCTGGATAGGCATGCGCGGGGCGGGCGTTGCCCGCTGGCTCGGGCGGGACCTGTGGCAGAACTGGGGCGAACGGGAGGGCTTGAGCAACGATAGCGTTCGCGCGATCAGGCGGGATTCAAAGGGCGCCATCTGGATCGGCACCGACTATGGCCTGAACAGGATGCGTAAGGGCGAGGCAACGTGGAAAGTCTGGACCGCGCGGGAGGGCCTCCCGGGTAACGCCATGCGCGGCATGGCTGAAGGCCCAGACGGCGCCATGTGGACAGGGGGGTACCCAGGCGGATTGGTTCGAATCGATCCGGTCTCGGATGCGATCCGCACCTACGGGAGCAAAGAGGGTCTAGCCAGCAGCCGGATTACAGGCCTCCTATTCGACAATGAACGCAGACTCTGGGTGGCTGCTGACGACGGCCTTTTTCGGAGCACGCCGGTTGGGAGTGTCAGGCGTTTTGAAAGGGTGGCCCCGGCCGGGCAGACTGGCGTGATTTTCCACCGCAGTCATTTCGACGACGCGGGACGATTCTGGGTGGCGTCAAGCCGGGGTTTGTTCAGACTGGAGAGCGGGAAATGGACGCTGTTCACGAGTCGCGACGGGTTGAAGGTCGATGCGATATCGTATCTCACGGCGGCTCCCGACGGCGCGATCTGGATAGGATATACGGAGGCGCTTGGCGCATCGCGTCTGGTGATTCGTGGAGACAAGCTGGACGCGAAGCACTTCACTTCAAGGAACGGCCTGCGCTCGGATAAGATCCTATCCTTGACTTACGATGTTCGCGGCTGGCTCTGGTTCGGAACGGACCGGGGAGTGGACGTGCTCGACGGCTCGCGGTGGCGGCATTACGGATACTCGGACGGGCTGGTCTGGGATTCCTGCAATGGCAACGCTTTTTTCGCGGACGCCGACGGGAGCGTCTGGATCGGCACGGGCCGCGGCCTTTCGCGTTTCATGCCAAGCCGGGACAGCGCGCCCGTTCCGCCTACGGTCATATTGACCGGCGCGAGATTCGGCGCGACTCCCGCGGATCTCTCAGGTCCGCTCGAAGTTCCGTTCCGGGATCGTGCGGTGACCTTCAAGATTGCGGCCCTCACCTTTCTGAACGAACAGGACGTGCGTTTTTCATGCCGGCTGGAGGGCCTTGAGAGCGGCTGGACGGAGACGGACCTGCGGGAGATCCGGTACCCCGGCCTCGCGCCCGGCGATTACAAGTTTCAGGCATTGGCGCGGAGCGCGGCAGGAGTCTGGAGTCCCGCTCCGGTGGAAGTGCCGTTCCGAATCCTCTCGCCATGGTGGCGGACTTGGCCGTTCGTTTTTTCGGCCGTCGTTTTCCTGCTCGCCGCGGCATGGAAGATCTCGCAGGCGTTCTCAGTGCGGCATTTCCGTCAAAGGGAGGCGTTGGAAGTAGCGGTCTTCGCCCGGACGCGGGAATTGCTTGAGGAGAAGGCGCGAACGGAGCGCGAAAAGGCGAAGGTGGAGGAGCAAAACCGCGAGATCGCCCGTCTTCTTAAGGAAGCGGAGCAGGCCAGCAGGCTCAAAAGCGAGTTTCTGGCGAACATGAGTCACGAGATCCGGACTCCGATGAACGGCGTCGTGGGTATGACCAGCCTGCTGCTCGAGAGCGGCCTGACTGCGGCGCAGCAGGAGCTTGCGGGAACCATCAGTCACTCGGCCGACGCGCTGCTCGCGATCCTTAACGACATTCTAGATTTCTCGAAGATCGAGGCGGGGAAGCTTGCCATCGAGATCGCACCGTTCAATCTGCGTCTGCTCGCGGAGGAAGTGACCGAAATGTTGGCCCTGAGGTCCAACGAAAAAGGGCTGGATCTGATACTTCGGTACGATCCGGAGGCGCCGCAGGAGTTCCAGGGAGACGCGGGGCGGATCCGTCAAGTGGTCATTAACCTCGTCGGCAACGCGTTGAAGTTTACCGACGCCGGTCATGTTCTGATCGAAGTCGAATGCCTGGAAAGAGCCGGCGGCGATGCCCTGATGAGGCTCTCAGTGCAGGATACGGGCAGTGGCATTCCAGCCGCGAAGACGGATCTCATCTTCGAAAAGTTCACACAGGCTGATGCTTCGACAAAGCGGAAATACGGTGGGACCGGGCTGGGATTGGCCATCAGCAAAAAGCTGGTGGAACTGATGGGCGGGACGATCGGTCTGACGAGCGAGCCGGATCTGGGATCGACGTTCTGGGTTGAGATTCGTCTCGCGGTCGAGCCGGCGGAGGAGTGCAGCCCCGCGGCGGTGGATATCTCGGGCTTGCGAGTCCTGGTTGTGGACGACAACGCCGTCAACCGGAGGGTGCTTGAAGAGCAATTGCTCCGGTGGAAATTGGACGCGCTGTGTGTACCATCGGCGCCCGATGCGCTGCGCGCACTGAGGGAAGCATCGCTTGGGGGCAGCCCATTCCGCATCGGCATCATCGACCACCAGATGCCTGGAATGGATGGCGAGGCGCTCGGCCTGGCGATCCAGGCCGAACCTTCTTTGCGCGGCACGATCGGCCTGATTCTGCTCAGTTCCTCCGGACAATGGGCGACAAAGGGGCAGCTTGTTGCGGCGGGCTTCGCGGCCTCGCTCGTGAAGCCGGCCCGTCAGTCGCAGTTGTTGGACGGTATCTGCACTGCGTGGGTCGGGCTTACGGGGACCGACAAGCGGGGGAAGGCCGATTTACCGGCCGCCGCGATAGGGCCGGAGATTCCGGTGGCCGAGCCGATTTCAGGAATGTGCCGGGCGCGGGTTTTGGTGGCGGAGGACAATCTCGTCAACCAGAAAGTCGCAGTGATGATGCTCGAAAGGCTTGGCTGCCAGGTAGCCATTGCCGACAACGGCCGGCAAGCAATCGATATGCTTGAAGGCGGAGGGTACGATCTGGTGTTCATGGATTGCCAGATGCCGGAGCTTGACGGGTTCGAAGCGACCGCCGAAATCCGCCGCCGCTTTGGGCGCGAGATTCCGATCATCGCGATGACTGCGAACGCTATGGAGGGTGATCGGGAGCGGTGCCTCGCGGCAGGAATGGACGACTACATCAGCAAACCCGTCAAACCAGTGAATCTTAAGGCTGCTCTCGACCGCTGGCTGGTGAAGAGCGCTGTCTAGCGGGCGGCTTCCGGGCGGGCATTGCCTCTGTGGCGGGCCTTGCATGCGGCGCCAATGGCAGGTGGCAGGCAGCAAATCGGCCGCGTGCGTCGCCAATTGAAACAGCCGTCGCACGGGAGGCTAGCCCGCATGTCTCACAGACCTGACTGGTGAGTCCAAACGCCGCTCGGGAGTCAATTTTCCACAGGCCTTCCCCTGCTTTCGTTTCTGCATTGGGATTATCGCGCCAAATTGGCCTTGGAGGGCGCATAAACCTGAAATCCGAAGTTGCAATCATTTCAAAGACTATCCGACGTATTTTGAATGGTTTACGCTGTGGAAAGCCAACTTCGGAGAAGTTGGCTTTCCAGCCTGCAAGCCGCTGAAAATAATGGGTTTAAGTGTCCAACTTCGGATTTCAGGTTCATGGCTGCCCGGCCGCCTTTTCCGGCTTCGGCTTCGAGCCGCTCAGATGCGCGTAATAACCGGGATCGTCGCCGGTCATCAATTTCGTCGCGAAGATGATCTGACCAGTATGCTGGGCGAAATGCTCAACGACGTGCGCCACGGCTTCGAGCACGCTGACATCGTACTTTTGAACCACGACGCGCTCCGCCAGACGTTCGGCGGACAGCGACGCGATAACGGGAAGGGCCTCTCGCACGACGCTTTCGATCGACTCAATCAGTTCCGCGCCGGAAGTGCCGCCACGCGTCGAGAACTCCAGGTCGCGAACACGGAGGTCGGCTTGGCCGCCGAGTGACGCGATGATCCACTGTCGCACGTTGCCGCTTAGATGCAGCACCAGGTTGCCCACGGCATTTTCGTTATCGCCGCCGCGCGCCCAGATCTGTTCGTTCGTGAGGCGGCTCAGACAATCCTTGATGCGGCCGGTCAACTGCTGAAGCTTGCGCGTTTCGAATTCAAGAAAAAGCAGATGCAGGGGTTCCGCCATCCTCCGAGTGTAGCGAAGCTGCGGAGGGGCCCGCTGAAGTTCCCACCTGGATCGCAAAAGCGTTCGAGACGTTGTCCGCGGGATTGGAATCTCCCCGGCTCTCCAGAATCACGCCGGCAAAATACTTTCCAACGGCGATGGATGACGGGAGTGTGATTGCGGCCGTCGCGAGCGGACGGCCACTGCCGGCGAGCGAGAACAGATTGGTGCTGAGCTGTTGCCCGGTGGACGTAATCGTCTGATCCGGGGACAGGTAGTAGATCCGCAGTTGATAGATTCCTGTCGATCTGGAAGTGTTCCTGATGTCGCCGGCGAGGGCGAACGTCCGGCCCGGCGCGATGACCGCCGGCGTCATCGAAATACCACTGATGCCGATGTCGAATGGAGCGCGCTGAGCTGTCACAGGAACAGGCAGGGCTTCGGACGTATTGTCCCGCCGGATTCGTGTCGCCGGAGGACTGAATAATCGTCCCAACATAGTATTTGCCGGGCGCGAGACCGCGGGGAATGAGATTGCCCGCCGCAGCCAAATCGGGCGCCACACCTTTGACAAGATCGAACGTTCCCGCGCTGAGCACCGCATTCGCGCGGGAAATCGACGGCGTGCCTGAATGATACACGGTTCCTGAAAACGTACCGGCATTCCACCGGGTTCGGAGACGGATTAGCGGACGTTGACCGGGTCCGCCGCGCCGACGGTAAGGGGAGAAACCTCTTTGATCCGCACCGCGAGACCGAACGCCGGGCGCTCGACCGCCAGTGCCTGAAAAACCAGATTGCGGTCATGGACGTCGAAGGCGCCAAAGTAAATACGGTCGTCTTCCCGGATATTGATGTCGCTGAAGCGCAGCAGGTAGTCGCCCGAATCGGTAACGTCGCTGTTAATGAAGACGATGCGGATGCCGTCGGAGGCGCGCAACCCCAGCACCTGGCTGCCAGTTGCCGGAACGACGGCGGTAAAGAGCACCTTGCCGCTTGCGTTTACATCGAACGAATCGATGTAGCCGAGAGTTGATCCGGTGGGCAGCGTTTCGCCCGAAGTGACGACCGCCTTCCAGTTGTTGAAGGAAACGTACTCGGCGACGGAGGAATCGGCGTATTCTTCGCGCAAGCTGAAGCGGGCGAAGAACCTGTTGCCCGCTGATCTCAGATCCGCCGCCGCCACAGCCAGTTGTGGGACGCCGAAGACGGGAATCCGTAGCGCCTGCATGAAGCCTGCGGCTCGCCAGGTTCCGCCCGAATACAGAAAATAGCCATTCCCGCCGCCCGTGACCACGAAGTAGGCCATCACGCGGTTCTGTTCGTCGATCGCGACTTGAGTCCAGTTCACAACGGTTCCACCATCGTGTGGGCTCTTAGTTCCCGCGCGCATCAGGAGCGTCAGATTCCCGTTATCGAAAAGGTAGAGGCGGCGGTGATTCGCGTCCGTGTTCGTCTCGATCACCTGCACGCCGCGGCCGTTAACCGCCCACGGCTTCGGCGTGAGCAACTTGACCCTGTCGGGCGCGGTGGAAGTGCTTGGCATCAGTTGAACAGGCGCGGTACCCGAAAGGCGATAGAGCGCGCCGCGCGCATCGAATTGCAGGTTGCCCGAGGCGTCTTCAAAAACACTGGTCACGCCCTCGAAACCCACCGAGACCGCTCCCGTGCCGAGGCGGTCGCCCTGCCGCAAGTTGGGTGCGAGAGACCAGGATCCGGCCCGACCCTGAATCTGAAAGATGCTCGAAGGATCGCCCAACCGTACGTAAGGCAGTGCGGCGCGAGTTCCTCTGACCAGACCGTTGAAGTGCAGGTTGGCCGTGACGTTCATCACGGTGCCGGCCTGAAACAAAGTGGGCCTCGCCGCGCCGGGCTGCTGGACCACGAAATCGTTCGTATCGGTACGCAGCACAGCATAGACTTGGCCGCCGGTTGTAAGAGCCGCGCTTTGCACGTAGCGGTTCGCCGCGGTGAGCAGCAGCACGTTCGTCACCGTCGTGCCGCCCGTCCAAAGATAAAGCCCCTCCCCTTTTCCAGCCGTGCCGAGCGCGTTTCCCACGAACAGAACGCCTCCCCGGGTGTTCGCGGCGAGGACGCGAAAGGTCTGGCTGTTGCGAATCTGAACGGTCTCGAAGCGGCCAGCCGCGGTATAGCGAACGACGTGTTGCTCGCCGTTGCTGAGATCGACGCGCATAACAAGATCGCCATTCGGGAGGACGATGAGATCGGTAAAAACCTTGACAGTCGATTTCAGGAATGGGTCGCCAAGGGTCATGATCCTGGTGGGCGTCACGGCTCCCACTGGCGCTCGAAAGAGGCCGCGCGCGTTTCCGGCAGCCTGATGCGCAATGAAATAGACCGTGCCCAGGTTGTCGATACCGAAGCCGTTATTGCCGCTCCATCCGGGCTGCTCCCCGGTGGCGTCGAGAATGAAGTTCACTCTGCCCGCGACGCCGGGGAGTGGTCTCTCCGCATCCCAGATCAGTTCCGCGGAACCGTTGGAAAAGCGAAACAGGCCGTCGCGAAAAGCCGCCTCAGGTTCGCGATAGAGAGCGCGAAAGACGAAATCGCCGTTGTCGTTGAGCGAGTTCGCCGTGATGTACATGAAGCTGAGATCGAGGATTCGGTCGCCGAAGCCGGCGCCGTCAAGCAGAATGAAATTCGCGGCACCTCCTGAACTGAGCATCAGGCCGCCATCACGCCGGGCCGCGCCCGCAGGTACGCTAATGAGCGTTTGACCCCGGGCGTTCAGGGAGAGCGACTGGAAGCGCGCGATCACGCCGCCCGGAAATGGCGACGGGGCGCCCGTGCTCGCAAGAAGCCGGAAGCCGCCATTCGTGTATAACAGCACGCCTGTGGAGAGGGAGTCGAGCGAAGCCGTGAAGGCCAGCTCGCCGGCGTCGTTGGCTGAAAACGCTCCCGGCGACGGGCGCAGCGGGAACGAGTCCTGTGCGGCGTCGTTCGAGATCAGGCGGGTCAGACGGAATTCCGGCCGCGGCTTCACAATGACGGAGGCAAGCGTTTCGACGCGTGGCGGCTTCCCATCGCGCGGCGTGTATGGAATCAAGGCGCGGACCGAAATCCGGCCCGCGGCTGAGGCCTTCAACACGCCGTCCGAAGAGATTGTGGCGACGCTGGTTTCGCGTCCATTCTGCCCGGTGAGTTCCCATTGGAACGGAGCCGGAATCGGGGCGTCGAGGATGTTGAACGCCGAAGCGGTGAATTGAAACGAATCGCCTACGAGCAGTTCCTTCGATGCAGGCGTGATCTCCAAACGCTTCGGAACCACCTGCAATTCCAGTTCGCTGAAAGCGCCGCCCGTCAAGGCGGCTGAAGCCTTGATTCTTGCGGTCCCAATTCCGGTCGCGGTCACCTTGCCATCCGCGTCGATCGAGAGCACGGAGGCGTCGGAGGCAGCCCAGTCGAACTTCTCGATTTGAAGCCTCTCTCCGGTTGGAGAGCGCGCGATGGCCGTTGCCTGCTCCTGTTGTCCCGCGATCAGATAAGGCACAGGAAAGCCGATATCGATGACCTGCGCGCCGAGGGGAGCGGCCGCGAACAGAAGTAGTATCAGACGCCGCATCGTTACGAACCGAAGACCTCCGTGATGACGGCGGGGTCGATCTGGTTGGTGGACACGTATTCAAAGCGGCGTCCCGATGGAGTGTCAGTGACCACCTTGGTACCTGAATTATGCACGAAAAAGCCTTCGGCGTCGGCTCTTCGTCGGCGCTGCGTGATCCTCGCGTGACCTTTACGATTGGATTGACTCTATCTTTTCTCGCCTCCTCCTGATTCCGTTTCCTCGACCGCCGTCCTCT
>SYKU01000313.1 GCA_005808865.1 Acidobacteriota bacterium | reverse complement strand
GCACGATCGGCAGCACTTCGCGCGCCATATCGAGGACGATAGCGTTGGCGTCGCCGTACGGCATCAGCCCCGCAAGGGAGCCCCGCCCAGCCATCCGGAAGCGCCCGGAATTGTAAATGATGATTAAGTCTACGCCACCCTCTTCGGCGCACTTGGCCGATAGGCCCGTTCCTGCGCCGGCGCCGATAATGAGTTCGCCGCGCGCGGCCGCCGTTAGTAGCTTGGCTTTCCAGTCTGTTTTTTCAGTCTTCATACGTTCTAGCGTCTTACGAAGTGACCCTCGATCCGGCGGCGCGGGATGCCATTACGCCCGTCTGCCCGATCAGTTCCAGGAACACCTCCACCGCCCGATCGGCAAAGATGGGGTCGTTGATATTGCTGTCGACTTCGATCACCGGTATTCCTTTGTTCAATTGGGAGCGAATCGCGTCAAAGCATGCAGCGTCAGCCGCTTGATCCCAAAACTGCCCGCCTTGCGAATCCAGCATCGAGACTCCGCGCAGCGGCAGCAGAACCACCGCTGCTCCAGTGCACCGATTCGCGGTTTCGGCGATCAGTCCGCCGATTCTGCGATTCTCTTCGACGTTTGTGCGCATGAGCGTCACGTTGGCGTTCCATTCATAGAGCAGCCGGGAGTTATATTCGCGCGGAACCGATGCGCGCGGCCCAAAGTTGCACATGTCGACGCAGCCCGGCGCCAGCACAACGGGGATGGCGCTTGGCGCACCGATCTGGACCCGCTCCGGCCCGGCACTGAAGACTCCGCCACACACCTCATCCGCCAATTCCGTGGTAGTCAGATCGAGCAGGCCGGCCAGGAGTCCCTCCGCTGCCAGCCGCTGCATCGTCCTGCCGCCACTCCCGGTGGCGTGGAAAACGAGAACCTCGTAGCCGGCGCGGTCGAGCGATCCACGCGCACGGTCGATGCATGCCGTCGTGTTGCCGAACATCGAAGCTGCCACAAGCGGCCTTTCTCCCGCCGGCTCCGGCCGGACCGCTTGCACCATGCCCGCAATTGCCGCTGCCGCGTTCGTGTAGATTTCCCGGCTGATACGGTTTAGCCCCGCCACATCGACAACCGAATGCATCAGAGTCACATCCGCTGACCCGACATAGGCAGACACATCACCGCTGGCGGCGGTCGAAATCAATAGCTTGGGAATTCCGATCGGCAATCCCCGCACACCGGCGCTGAGGATAGTCGTACCGCCGGTACCGCCCATCCCACAGACACCATCCAAGCGCTGCTCTTCGTACAAGCGCGAAAGGATGCGCGATAAGCCCTCCGCCATCACACGCATCGCCAGGGTCTTGTCCTTCGATTCACGCAGAATGCTTAGTTCCACTCCGGCCGCCCGCGCCACCTCCGCGTTGGTCACATCAGGAATGAAAGGCGGATCGCCGAGCACACCGAAATCGACTGTCAGCGCGTCGACTCCGTAGGATCGGATGCCGCGCACGAGAAACTCGTAGTCCGCACCCTTCGTGTCGAGAGCGCCTGGCGTGACCACCGTTTTCATTCCGCTCCTCCCGTAACCTGCGCGAAGGGCCGTGTCCTATTAGCGTTGATCGGATCAATTCGAGTGCAATCTGCGAATTTTGACCTTCGGCAGTGCGTTCATAAAAACCTTCGCATCAATGCAATGATAAACAATATCGGTACAATCTTCACTCTCGAAAATTTCCCCTGCCTAAGGTGAACGGCGCCGCGCCCCGATACGAACAGACTGCAAGCACCTTTTGCCAGGCCATTCGTTCAGGCCGGCTCAAACCTGGCGGCCGGCTGCCCACAGTGCGTCGGCTCGCCTCCTAGTTGGGAACGAGTATGACGACCGTGGCCGCTGCATTCAAGTCGCTGGCTGAGGATGGATGGACGCGAGGCGAGATCGCTCGGGGAACCTTCGTGGTCCACCGCCATTCACGTTTGACGGCCACCGTTCCTCAGCCTGGCCCAGGGTTCGTGCTCGGCGACCTCGACGAGTTCGTAGCCTTCCGATCCGACACAGGGACCCAAAATAGCTAGCAGTTTGGCCTTCCGGTCACTGACATTGAAGGAGGCGTGCACGACATCAGCACCTATGAAAGCGGAGTCTCCGGACCGGAGCATTCGCTTCTCTTGATCAATCCACTGCTCGATTTCTCCCTCGATCACGTAAATCACTTCCTCCTGATTGGGATGTTTGTGAAAGTTGTGCCCGCCGGCGGGACTGAGCGTCACCTCAATGACCACCAGGTCCTTCGCGTTGGATGCGGCCGGACTGCTGAACCAAGCCAGTGATCCCCACTGCAATTCCTCGCGTTTGACCTCTGTTGAGCTAATGAATTTACCGATCATTGTGGCCTCGCTGCTTAGACTTCGGATTATTCTTCGAGTGCAGTTTTTTGAAGTGCACAGGCGAAGACGATGCTGTGCGCCGTCGCTCCTGGTATTATAACGGCGTTCGGCGGGTCAAGACACAGCCGAGGCCGGTTCAGATAATAACAGCATTCGCTACCGCTGCGTCGCTCCCACCGCCGAGTTCAGGACCACCTCGATCGGGAGAGTTCCCTGCTGCATCACGATCCTCGTTCTTCTGCAGGATCTCGACTTCGTTCTCACACTCGAGCCACACAATCGACTCTGGAGAGAAACCAAACCAGGGCCTACGCATTCCTGATGCTTCGAACCAAACCACGATGGGCGCCGCTGTGCGTCAGGAAAAAGCCCTTGTCCGAACAGGCCCATCGCCTTGCCGAATAGCGTAATGGCGTACTCAGAATTGAGGGGAGGCGCTCCGCCGAGATTGGCCACTCCGCCGACGCCGCCCATCTGAATGGCGAAGCCGATCAGCCAGTATGCGAGCAGCCCGACGGTAACAAACCGCGAAGTTCATCATCATGGTATCGTTCGCATTCTTCGCGCGGCAGAGTCCGGTTTCGACGATCGCGAATCCTGCCTGCATGAACATGACGAGGAAACCGCACATCAGCGTCCAAGTGAAGTTGATACCGATCTTATTTTGGCCTACCTGGTCACAACATCGGCGATGGCAAGACCCTTTGCCTTCGGAGTCTTGTCGGTGATCGGGTCGGCCACGGCAACATCGGCGACCGAGCCAGTTAGCCCGCCGTCGGGGTCTCCCTTTAATCGCAGCTCGGGTTTCGGGGCCCCAATCGCCTTGAGGTCCGCGTCCGTGATCGCCACGGGCGCTGGAGCGGCCGGGGCTGCCGCCGGCGGGGCGGCGGCGGGTGGCGCTTGGGACAGGCTCGTTGTGGCAAGAGCCAGCGTCAGGAATGCAAGAGTGATTAGTTTCTTCATGATCACTTTCTCCAGATCGCGTTCTTCAAGTAGGCGGGATTGAGGATTCCCATAATGCCGAACAGGCTGACGGCGATGCCTGCGACAACCATCACGAGCCGTCCGCTAACGCTCGAAGCCATACCCAGGCTGAGGACGCTCAGGCTTGCACTTCAGGAACAAGGCGCAACACACGCCGAGGGCGGCTAGTACCTAGTTGCATAAGTCAGAGTACTTGGCTTTGGGGCCGGAAGGGAACACGACTGCCTTCTTCCATTCAAACGGCGCTGCCTTTTCGTTGTAGACTTCAACAAAGTCGTCGATCGCTTGCCGCACTTGCCG
>SYKU01000028.1 GCA_005808865.1 Acidobacteriota bacterium | reverse complement strand
CGGCAAGTGCGGCAAGCGATCGACGACTTTGTTGAAGTCTACAACGAAAAGGCAGCGCCGTTTGAATGGAAGAAGGCAGTCGTGTTCCCTTCCGGCCCCAAAGCCAAGTACTCTGACTTATGCAACTAGGTACTAGAGCCCGCGACGTCCGGATGAGCCCGTCGGTATCCTTATCAATGCAGGTGTTGTAGAAAAAGGGAGGAGCCAAATAATCCCCCAGCGGGTCCGGCGCTCCGGCGGCGTTCGACCTCGTTCCGCCGACAATGACGCCGATCTTGGTCACGGAGCCCTGTCCCCCGGTCGCTTCGTCGCGGCTGCCGGTCCAGACGTTGCCCAGCAAATCGACCGTTGTGCGGGAAGGATTCAGGGAGCGGCCCACCGGAGCGGTCTTGTATTCACCTACCACGGAACCGGTGTCCGTGTTGATTCGGACAACCGTGCCGCGGTCCGACGCCGCCACATTGATGAAAGGGAAGGTTTCGGCGGGGAAGGTCAGTTGAAGCTGGTTGCTGAACGGTGCGTTAAAGTTCACGTTGAACAAGGCACCGAGGGCAAAATCTGCGTCCAAAGTATACTTAGCCGTACCCGGCTGCGCCCCTAAAATTCCCGGGAGCAACGCAAGGGTTGCGACAATGAGTGGCGTCTTCATAATAGGACTTCCTCCGTAGGACAAGTTCTAAGCAGCTCAAAGCGATTATAGTTCTGCCTTAGCAGGATGTAAAGGGTTTCGGGCCGTAAAGAGCGTATCTTTCGGCCATTTGGTACCGGTACTAGATGTGGAGTGCCTGAAGTGGAGCTATAATAGGGCCATAACGATAATTATGAAGAACTCGTGGAGCGTCGTTCTGCTGTCCGGTTCCCTTGCTTTCCCGGCGGAAGTCCCCGAAACGAACGTGGGGCGCAATGGCGCCGTTGTCACACGCGACGTGTACGCCAGCCGTGGCGGAGTCGAGGTACTCCGCGCGGGGGGGCAACGCGGTGGATGCGGTCATTGCCGCAGGCCTCACCCTCGCCGTAACCGCTCCGGGCTCCGCGAGCCTCGGCGGCAGCGGAGCGCTGTTGCTGCGGCGCGCGGATGGCCAAACTTTCTTCCTCGATTTCACCGCGAAACCTCCTGCCACAGCCAGCCCTGACCGCGAGGGCATTCGCGGCGCCGCCCTCCCGGGCCTTCTGCGCGGTCTCGAAGTGGCGGCCAGGAACCACGGCAGCAAGACATGGGCCGAATTGGTTCGCCCGGCCGCCAAGCTTGCCTCCAGCGGATTTCAGCTCCTTCCAACGGCATCGACGGAACTGCTGGAAAAGCCCGCTTCCGATCGGCTCAAAAAGGACCCGGAGGCATTCCGGATTCTACTCAAGAGCGGCAAGCAGTTCATGACCAACGAGATACTCGAGCAGCCTGAACTGGCCCGGACGCTGGAGCGAATCGCCGCTCGGGGCGCTTCGGATTTCTACGAAGGAGAAACAGCGCGCCAGCTGGTGAAAGCGCTCGCGGCCGGGGGAAGCACCATCACCGCCGGGGACCTCAAGTCCGTGAAGGTGACTGAATCCAAGCCGCTTGAGGGCGCGTATCGAGGCCATCGTATTCTGTCCGCGCCCTCGCCGCTCGCGGGCGGAGCCGGTTTGATCGACATCCTCTCCGCTCTCGATGGATCCGGCTTCGAAAAGCACGAGGTCGACACCGCCGCTTCCCTTCACCTCCGTGGCGAACTCTTTCGTCGCGCTTTCGCCGCGCGAACAACCGTCGACCTTTCCAGGGAAGGAAACGGCGGTGCGGCGGCGGTAGCGGCGGACTCCCGCGGAAACGTGGCGGTGCTCGTGATCACGATGGGAAGCCGCTTTGGATCCGCCGGCATGGCAAGCGGGCTCGGATTCCTGCTGAACGACGAGCTTAAGAATCCGCAGCGGCTCCCCGCGCCTGCAATCATCCTGAAGGCCGGTGCGCCCCGGCTTGCACTTTGTGGTCTCGGAGGACCGGCAGGAATGACGGTTGCGTCGCAAATCCTTGTCGACGTGATCGATTTCGGTATTGACGTCGAGCAGGCGCTCAATTCGCCGCGCTTCCATTACCAGGGGCTGCCCGGCGAGTTCGTCCTCGAGCGGTCATACCCGCCCCACACGCGGCAAGGTCTGGAGGAAAGGGGTCACAAGCTCGGAACGTCGACTGTGGGGTTGGGCGAAGTAGAGGCGCTCGGCATCGGCGCTCCCGGAACCGCGATCCGTTTCCGTGGCGCTGTTGAAGGCCGCGCGGCCGGGGCGCCGCGGGCCTACTGACCGCACCGCCCTCAAACGAGGCTCGCGCCCATCCGGCGGTTCCGCGGGTCATTTGACGATTATCAGCACGCGCAGTGCCAACTTTCCCGTGCAGCGGAACGTCAACTGCAGTCATCTTTAGGACAGGAGGCGTTATGTGGGCCTTTTCCGATGACTTGAAAGTGGCGATCATGGTGGATGTGTTGCATCTGCGTCCGGCCGACTGAACTCTTCCCCGTCGGAGGCAGGGACCGCTGCCGCCCTACCTCAATTTGTAGAGTTGATCGATGAACTGATTCTGCCGGCGAATGTCGCTGACGCTCACCCACCGCGCGTGCCCTTTGCCGATAATGTGCATCGCTTCGTATCCCTGGATCGTTCGGTGCGCCGACTGGCATTCCCGAAATCCCTGGCTCGCTTTCACCCGTCGTTTGATCGCTCGATGATCCGGCTCCAGATCGTTAATTCAGGTACTGCATTGGCCGGTGTCGACAGCGCTTCCCCAGTGTCCCCTCCTCTTTCACCGGAATCGTCGATTTGTAGATCGATGCCTCGCCGGTGTTGATCACTCGAGGTTGCGGATGGGACGCGTTACTGAGCGCCTTGCGGAACAGCCGTTTGGCCGCTGCCGCATCGCGCAACGCCGGCAATAGGAAGTCGATCGTGGCGCCGCTGGAATCGATCGCTCGATACAGGAGCACCGCCGCCCGCTCACGCGGATGTAGGTCTCATCGACCCGCCACGTTTATGGGTCGGCTTGAGATGGCGTCGCAACCGCTGGTCTAATTCCGGGCCGTAGCGCTGAACCCAGCGCCAGATGGTGGTGGTCGGCCCCCAAGCCGCGCTACGCGAACAGTTCCTCGACATCACGCAGCGAAAGCGAATACCGCAGGTACCAACGAACCGCGCACAGGATGCACTCAGGTTCATTCAACGCCCCTTGAAAATCGCCGGTTGAGCGGGCTTCTTCAACATCTCTCCAGGCTACCAGCAGGCCTCTTCCCAACGTCCCAACACACCGCTTCGAACGGAGCACCATAAGTGCGCCGGTAATTCTCTGTAAGGGGCACGCCCGCGAGAACGCCTGGAGTTCCCGTCCAGACACCATTTTCCGACACAGCCCAGGGACGCTTCTGGAAACTAAGCGCAGTCTATTTTGCCGCATGGAGAAGCCACTGCGACAATTGGTTATCCGCGCTACGGATCTCTTCCTCCCGGCCGAACCGATCGGTACTGATACGGCGCAAGCAGGTAAGCGCGAGCGTAGCGGCCCGGCGCCCGAGCCGGCTCGTTCCCGCATCCCGCGCCACCTCGTTCAAAATCAGATAGGCTCGCCACCGCTCCTCCTGGCTGTCCTTGAGAGTTCTTTCGCCCTCCTTCAACTCGTGCCGCTCCGCTCCAGTCAGCCGACTGTCCTCATCCGCGCGAAGAGCATATCGTTGCATTCGAAACCAGAGGGCATCGTTGAAATAGATCCCGTCAGGGTTTGCCGCGATGAACGCGGCCAGCGCGTAGCGGGCCTCCAGCTTTCGTTCCGCGGTTATTCCGGGCCTGTCCAAAGCTTGACTGAGATTGGCGAGTTGTTGCATCCGTTGCGCCCGCCGATATGCGTGGATCGATCGGTATAACTCCGCCGACTCACGGTATCGTTCCTCCCGAGCCAGGCGAACTGCCAGCGCATACTTGACGAGCCGGATATCGGGCAAACCCGGGTTCCGTTCGGCGAACGCCCTCAGTGCATCCAGGGGCGCCCCGGATTCCAGGAGCATGCCCAGGTCCCAGCCAGAAGACGCCCAGTACACAGCGCGGCATAGCCGCAACCAAAAGATGAAGGCGTTCCCACTATCGTAGAGGATGTTTGTTGTTCGACGACAAGAATCCAATCGATAGGAGAACGCCATGAAAGAGTTTAGCGCAAAGTTCGGGGATCGGATCAACGG
>SYKU01000312.1 GCA_005808865.1 Acidobacteriota bacterium | reverse complement strand
GTGCAATCGCCCGCGCGGCCTCGACCTTGCGCAGTCCGGTTGAGAAATAACCGGCACGCTGCAGGAGGCGCTCGAGCGCTTCCCATGTCCCGCCGGGAAATCGCATCCGGGTCCCGGAATCCACGCTTACGTGTAATCCCGGCATTCACTTGCGGGTACGCCGCCCGCACGGCTTCCCAGTCGCCAAAATACCAAGCTTCGAGTTCTTCAATTGCCAGCCGGCTTACCACTTGATAGCTCCGCCCGGCCGCTTGTGTTCGAGTGACCAAACTGGCTTCCCCGGCTGCTCTCTCCAACCTCTTCTTGAGGTTCCTGCAACCTTCATTGTCCCGGTCCACGATCACCAGGACCCGCCAGTCCTTGGGAATCCACTTGGAGTACCCCTTCAGGCGGGCGGGTAGGTTCGCCAGCAGATCTTGTTTGCACTGATACGGGTACACCTCAAACGATACGTCCGCGATCATACTGGGCACGATCAACCGCAATGCAGCTCCATCGACAACTCCTCCACGAGGATCTCGATGTGAGCAACTCTCACCGCTTGACCCTACCCGCACCAAGCCTTGGAGCGCCGGCGTTGACCAAAGGATCGCCCACGCCAAACCGCCCCTCCAGCCAAAGGTGCCCCATCGAGGCGCCCGCTTCGACAAACTCGCGAACTCCGTTAATCTCAGAAGCGCGAATCGCCTGGGTGTAGCCGCTGTCGTCCCTATACAGAACCCTGACCTCCTTTGGGTGGGCAGAATTCAAAAAGAACGGGGAATGGGTGGTAACGAGCAGTTGCGAGTGTTCAGTCGCCTTCCGGCACTCCTCGCCCAGTTCCGGCAATAGCCGCGGATGGAGGAAATTCTCCGGTTCTTCGATCCCAATGAACCGCGGCGGGCTGGGATCGTACAGGACGGCCAAGTACGCCAGCATTTTGAGCGTGCCGTCGGACGCAAACCGCGAAAGGATCGGTTGGTCGAAGGGCGCATCCTTGATTTGCAGCAGCAGCCGCCCGTCCGGCATCGGATCCGCAAGGACTTTTTCCAGGCGCGGCACCCGGCTCCGGAGCACGTCGAAGATCCGGTTCAATTGTTCGGGATAACGCTCGCGCAAGTACTGAATCACATTCGCCAGGTTGTCTCCCGTTTTACTCAACCGCTCCTGGGGACCCGCCTCCGGCTGGCTGCGCGTATCTTCGATTGACAGGTAGGAGACATACCAGTCGGTGACGAACTCGCGGAGGGCCGCTACGCGCGGATGTTCGGCGAACTGACCCAAAGCGTTGACCGCGACCAGATCCGGCGATTTCAGGGGAATCTCAAGGCGCTGATCCTGTTCATCGGGCAATTCCCCGCTTACTGCCCGCCCTTTGCCTTCCTTGTAATCCAAGAAGCGAAACGGCTGCCCCCGCCGCCCGCGCCGCCATTGAAGCCATTCCTCCGCGACATAGGGACCGCGCGGTCCCTCGTCAATTGCAATATGGTAGGTGATCACGGGCTGGCCCGGCTGTTCCCGGTATTTAAGTTCGATCAGGACCGGCCCCGCCTGGCCGCGAGTCTTCAACTCCCTGGATCGCCCGCGCCGGTCCCACGCATGACGCAGCCCATGCTGAAAACACTCAGAGAGGAAGTTGAACACATCAAACACCGTCGACTTGCCGCTTCCGTTCGGACCGAGCAGAACCGTGAGGGGTGCGATCTCCTTCAACTCAATCGAGCGCAAGGCGCGATAGTTTTCAACTCTTAGTTGCTCGATTCGCGGCGGTCCCGCGGCGGCCGGTTTTTGCGTTTGCCTGGACATGATCAGACCGTCGTTCTCAGTTGCCGTTCCTCGTCCCGCGCTCGCCAAGGATCAGTCCGCATAGTAACGAATTCAGACAGGCGGCGAGAGTGCTTGCCCTGCCAAATGGTATCATGCGCAAACTACGCGGTGAGACAAAAGCATGACGTAAAACGGTGCGGGGGGATTTCAGGAATGCGAGTGCGCCCACTTCGAATTTTCTTTTCGATTCCAGCGCCCCAGGGTGCTTCAAGCGTGATGGCGAAATTGTCGATGCTCTCCTGGTCCAGATTTTTTTGGCGGAAACTTTCGAACCGCTTCGGCTGCCCGCTTGAGAGCGGGCCTCACCTTTGGCTGCAAATTGACGGGATCGGTCGCGAACGTCCATTCGTCATAGATATCCTGGCGGGCTTGCTCCCAAGCTCCGTAAGCCGACTCACGCGACGCCTGCGAAAGAATTCGCTCCGTTTGGACGGTGCAGTCGATCAGGCGGAGACAAGTCAACGAGTCCCTCAAGATCGTCGATTCGCCGGTTGGCACGAACCGAAGATAGACGCGATCCCAGAACACGCACGCAAAAGTTCTTCGTGATTCCGTGTGTCAACTCGTACGTCATGTGGAACTGGTTGTTCGCCGGCGCAACGGGTCCTTCGAAGACCTACGTGCCGCGCGCCCCGTGTCGCAAAAGTGCGTCTCCAGGTTCAAGATGCCCTTTGGCGCGGTTACGTACTCATATTCATGTTCATAGGCCTGGATCTCAGACGGATCCTGCGCCGCCGAAGGAAACGTGAACAGCAGTATCAGGCAAAGCGTTGTCAATTTTCATGTTCATGCTGACGATCGCGAACGTCCACCGGGTTTGGTCCAGTCAGGGCTGGAGCTTGGCGCGCGAAACCGCGCTAGACTTCTCATATGGGCCGCAAGATTCTGGTCTCGGCCGGAGAGGCGTCGGGAGACCTCTACGCTGCCCTCCTGGTCGAGGAACTTCGCCGCATGGAACCGGACGCTGAGTTTTTCGGCTGCACCGGACCCCGCATGCGTGAAGCGGGAGTGCGAACGGTGGTCGACGCGGCTGATCTCGCCGTGGTCGGTCTCGTCGAAGTCCTGGCGCATCTGCCCCGAATCCACGGAGAGTTCAGGAAGTTGCTCGCCGCGGCGCGGGAGAGCAAACCCACTCTCGCGATACTGACGGATTCCCCGGACTTTCACCTTCGAGTGGCCCGCCGCCTGAAGCGCGATGGAATTCCCGTCGTTTTCCTTGTCGCTCCGCAGGTTTGGGCCTGGAGGGAAGGCCGTGTCAAGCAAATACGCAGGTACGTGGACCGGTTGCTCTGTATTTTTCCGTTTGAACAAGGGTTCTTTGAGCGGCGCGGAGTGCCCGCAGCCTACATCGGCCATCCTCTTTCGCGCCTTGTACGTCCGAAATTGACGAAAACGGAATTTTTCCGGAAACACAGATTGTCCGCCGACCGTCCTCTTATAACGATGCTGCCTGGAAGCCGGAAGGGCGAGGCAACCAGGCACTTGCCCGCGCTGCTCGAAGCGGTGGAGTTGCTGAATCGGGAGCGGGCTTTGAATTTCGTGATTCCGGCGGCGGCCACAGCGGGAGCGGAGTTTTTCGAGTCGCGCATCGGGCGAACTCCCGTCAAAGTAATTGACGGCGAAGCGTGGGATGCGATGGCCCATGCCGATGTAGCGCTGGCCGCAAGCGGAACCGTCACCGTGGAGGCGGCGCTGCTCGGAACGCCGATGGTGACGTTTTATAGGGTTACGGCCCTTAGCTGGTTACTGGGCAAGATGTTGGTGCGGATTCCCTATTATTCGATGGTGAATCTGGTGGCGGAGCGGAAGATCGTTCCGGAATTGATGCAGGCGGAGATGACAGGCTCGCGTCTGGCTCAGGAGGCAAGGCGGTTGCTGGGGAATGCAGGGGAGCGGGAACGGATGAAGACGGATTTGGCCGAGGTGGCCCGCGCACTTTCGAGTGCGGAGGATCCGATCGAGAGGGCAGCCTCGCTGGTTTGGGGCTTGGCGAGAGAAGAGTACAGGAAGGAGCAGGTGTCTCATGTTTCGTAATATTTTGTTCGCCGCGCTGGCCGTGATTGCGATCCTGGCCATGGCAGTACTGCTGCCTGCGCAGGAACGGCGCTCGCGAATCGACGTCGAGCGCTACGAGATCGACGCAGAGATCGGATTGAACACGCAGACGCTCGCCGCCAAGGCCGCGGTGCGCTTTGTGCCGCTCGACGACAATACGACATCCGTATTGTTTGAGCTGAATAATGCCCTGAGTATCTCCAGGGTGGTCGACGAGAAGGGCGTTCAACTCGCGTCCTCGCGGTCACAGCAGGATTTTAGCGTGCGGGTGAGTTTCGACCAGCCCCTGACGAAGGGAGTGGCGACGGTTGTGACGTTCTTCTACGACGGGCGGCTCACCGGCTCCGAAGACTCCCCTGTCTATGGGATCAAGTTCGCGGCGATCAAGAACGATTTCGCATACCTGCTTTATCCCGCGCGCTGGTTTCCAGTATCCGGATATACGACGGACCGGTTTGCCGCGACTCTGAACGTGACGGTTCCGGCGGGCGCTTCGGTTCTGGGCAGCGGCATCGATACGTCGAAAGACGCGGCGGGCAAGAAGATTTACACCTTGCAATTCGACCGCGCCTCATTTCCCGGCAGTATCGCGGTCGTGCGCGGCGGCGGCGTGCCTGTAGCATCTGAAGGCGTCACGACAACCCTCTACTTTCGCGGGGAGGAGGCGGAAATGGCTGGGGCTTACGGCACAGAGGCCGGCAAGATCATGACGCACTTCACGAGCATGTACGGGCTCCCGCCGAGTGCAAATCTTGCCGTTGTCGAAACGGAGGCTGGTGCGCCGAACGGATACGCGGCTCCCGGAGTCGTCTTCCTCAATCCTCGCGCCATCGGCAAGCAGGTCGGCGTGAAACTGTTAGCGAATCAGATTTCACGTCAGTGGTGGGGGGTGCTCTTGTCGCCTTCGACCCGCAATCATCTGTGGGTGACGAACGGCCTCGCGGCCTACTCGGAAATGCTCTACCTGGAGCATGCGAATGGGCCATCCGCACTTGAATCCGAGGTCCGCGAAACCGCCGTCGAGGCATTGACCGTGGACAACGTCCCCGTGATTCAGGCCGCGCGCCTGGATGACTACGCACCTGAGTTATGGGCGCTGACGGCGAGCAAGGGGGCGGCCATTTACCACATGCTGCGGTACGTCGTGGGCGATGAGAATTTCTTCAAGACGCTGAAAGATTTTGCGAAAGAGAACGCCTGGAAGCCCGTCGCGACGGACGATTTGCGAAAAGTGGCTGAGACCCTGTCGCAACTCAACTTGCAGGGCTTTTTCATTCAGTGGATCGAATCGAGCGGCGCGCCCGAGTTCAAGATGGAGTACACGATTTTCCGGACGCAGAAAGGTTTCCGCGTCATGGGGAAAATTTCGCAGGATCTGGACACGTTCCGGATGCCGGTCGATTTGAAGATAGAGACGGAGGGCAATCCGGAAGAGAAGCGTGTCGAGGTTGTGGGAACGTCATCCGAGTTTGCGGTGGAGACGTTCGGAAAGCCGAAGTCGATCACGCTCGATCCGGCGGGGCGCGTACTGCGGTTCAGCAATCAGGTGCGCCTGTCTGTAGCGATCCGGCGCGGCGAGCAGTTTGCCGAGCTGAGCGAATTTGGAGACGCGCTGAAAGAGTATCAAAAGGCGCTTGAAGCGAGCCGTCTCAGTTCGCTCGCGCATTACCGGATCGGCGAGTTGTTTTTCCTCCAGAACAACTACCAGTCCGCCGCCAACGAGTTTCGCGAGACGTTGAACGGAGACATCGAGCCGAAGTGGACCGAAGTGTGGGCTCACATCAATCTGGGCAAGATTTTCGATATCACCGGTCAGCGGGAACGCGCGGTGAACGAATACAACCAGGCGATACGCACGAAAGACAATACACAAGGCGCTCAGGAGGAAGCGGCGAAATACCTGAAAGCGCCCTACGAGCGGCAGCGGCGGAACGACACGGCGTAGGGGACGGGCGAACTCGTCCGCAACTCGCGGCGATATCGCCTCTTGCGGCGCCCCTACCGAAACTGAATCACGGGAGTATTCTGGAGGCGCGCGAGAGCTTCTGTGGCGGCCACGAAGGTCTTGCTGATCATGCACCCGAACTGAAAGGCCCGCTGGTATCGAAAGAGGGCTGCCTTGCATTCGAGTACTGCCGTCGATCCCTTCCACCTCCAGAGTGACGTGGTTGGCCTGCTCTTCCGCAACGCTGCGCGGTGCGCTCATTTTCGGCTCCGGCTGACACCCGGACTTTCAGGACCACCCACCGACTTGCGATCCAATGACAGAACCGGTTTCCGGTTCTTTGCCCGGCCGGGGCCGACTCTCAGATTATCCGCGAGGCTTCGGGGTTCCTGGAAGTAGACCTCGCCGGTCCAAGGCGGCGTCTCGTTCGGGGTCTTGATCTGGGGAAGATGTGTCCTTGACTTGAGGGCTCTTTAAGCGGCGAGTTTGGCGGCGTGTGCACGGCGGTCGAGTCCGGTCTCGATTTGGGCCAGTCGCCGCTGCAATTGAGTGCCGGCCGCCGACGCGTGCGGCAGGACCTCCGCAAGCACCGGGCGCGGACAACCCGTTCTGAGCCATAATCTACCCATGGAACAAACGGTGCTGTCTTCAAACCGGGAACTCGATCTGGAACATCTTTGGCACGGCAACCTCCAACACAATGGCCTTGACCAGCGGCCGCCGCTTGAAGTGGCGGGCGCGGATGGCTGCTGGATTTGGGACGCCGAAGGCCGCCGCTATCTTGACGGCATGGCTGGGCTATGGTGCGTCAACGTTGGCTATGGCAGGCGGCGGATCGTCGACGCCGTCGCGGCTCAGATGGCGCAAATGCCCTATTATCCCTTGACCCAATCCCACGGCCCGGGCGCGCGTCTCGCGGCGCGTCTTGCCGGACTGCTGCCGCCCGAACTGGGCCGCGTCTTCTTTCTCAACAGCGGATCGGAAGCCGTTGAGACGGCGCTCAAGATTGCGCGTCTGGCAAGCCGCCGCCTGCATCCGCGCGAGAACCGGTTCAAGATTATTTCGCGCTATCGTGCCTATCACGGTTTTACGATGGGCGCGATGTCGGCCACGGGCCAGGCGTTCCGAAAGCGCGGTTTCGAACCGCTCGTGCCCGGCTTTTTTCACGTCGTGCCGCCCGACCCTTACCGTTGCGATTTCTGCTCGCGCGAACCCGGTTGCACCCTCGCCTGCGCGGACGAGTTCGACCGCGTGATCCGCATGGAAGGACCTGACACCGTTGCGGCGATCATCATGGAACCCGTTATCGGCGGGGGCGGCGTGCTGCCCGCGCCCGACGGCTACATCCGCCGCGTCCGCGAAATCTGCGATCGCTACGGCGTGCTGCTGATTATCGACGAAGTGATTACAGGCTTCGGGAGGACAGGCAAACTATTCGGATTCGAGCACTCCGGCGTCACGCCCGATATCGCTACATTTGCCAAGGGATTAACGTCGGCGTACCTTCCCCTGGCGGCCACTGTCGCCACCGATCGCGTCTTCCAGGCGTTCTCAAGCGCGGAGGACGATAGCGCGAAGTTTACCCAGGTCAGCACATTTGGCGGGCACCCCTGTTCGTGCGCCGCCGGGCTCGCGAACCTCGACATCCTCACGGAGGAGCGGCTATGGGAGAACTCCGCGCGCGTCGGCGCGTACTTGCGGAACCGGCTCATCGAGTTGCGGGCGCCGTCGGTCGGTGAAATTCGCGGGGTGGGTCTCCTTCTCGGCCTTGAAATGGTGGAGGCGGGCACGCGGACGCCCATGCGGGAAGCGCAGGTGATTTCGATTCAGCGGGCGATTCGCGATCGTGGCGTGATCGTCGGCAGGAACAATGACACCGCGCCCGGACTGTGCAACACGCTCACGATCTCGCCGCCGCTGACGCTGACGGAAGGCGAAGCGGATATCATTGTCGAAGCGATTTCCGCTTCGCTATGACGAGAAGCCAGACCGATCTCGTGTGAAATCCCGCGACGGGCGAGCCTCCTTGCGGGTGCAGGACCGCGAGGCGAGACCTACTCCAACCGAAGGGCGAACAGGAAAGGCCTTCGGACTGCCTCCCGGCCGCCGGTCCCGTCGTCGAGGAGGATGTACAATTAGCTCGAACACGCGGATGGAAGCTCGCGCATGTGGACGAAACTCCCGCGAGGAGTAGCCGCGTTGGGCGGCCTGTTTTTGGAGCCTGGCTTCGATGCGTTTCTCGCCCAGGACATCGCGTTGTGCCCAAAGGGAGGCATCGTACTCGACCTGCTTGCTCACCATCGTGTAGAAGACGACGGCGATCTTCCGCGCCGTTGCCGTCGTGGCGGCGGCCGGACCAGGTTTGGCTTTCATGCGGCGAAGATAATCACCCATCGGCGTCTGATCGCGATGCAATGCGTGAGCCGCCAGTCGGAACAGCGTCCCAGCGCGATTCTCAGTTCGGCGGGCTCCTCGTCATAAGACCCTTCCTCCGCTGATGTCATTGTCGGGGCACAGTCCCAGCCAGGAAACAAAATGCGCGGCGGTCGGCCAGATAGTCTCATCCATTTTGTGTGTCCAGCGGAAGATGACCGGGTCAGCGTTGATCTCGTCGTAATAGAGGTGGATACGGGCGATCAACTCCTGCTTGCTGGCGACACGAATGCCGCGCAGCATGGTCCTCGCCATTAAGAGCCGTGCTCTGGGAAACGGCCGCCCGGGCTGGGCGCAACATTGAGATCGTGCCCCGGCTAAGCGCGGGCGCTATCGCTCCCGCGCGCCGGCAGAAGCCTCAACGTAGCTGGTTGTGCTAGACTCCGATGTCGGCCCCGAACGGAAATCGTGGATATTCAAGCCTCCTCTCCAACGTTACCCCCAGCTCGGCATGGAGGCAATTCCGGCGCGGTTTTCCGCGGCGTCCTCGCTGCCCTGATGATGCTTCTGCCGCTGCTGCTGGCCCCACCGGCGCAAGCCAGAGAGGGCTGCACTGACCGCGACTTCATCGGCGCCTTCGGCTTCTTCGGTACCGGTACCGTGATTAGATCGCCCGTGACGGACCTGACGGGTCCTTTCGCCCGCCTCGGGCGGTTCGAGAGCGACGGGAACGGCAATCTGGTTTTCAGCAGTACCGCGAGCTTTAACGGTATCCTGATCCCGCAGGACTTCACCGGCGTCTACAAAATGCATCCCGATTGCACGTTCAACACGACGGTGTTTCTTCCCGATCCGATCAACCTTCGCGTCAACTTTGAGGGCATGCTGAGCGATAACGGAGACGAGATGCGCGACCTCTTTGTGAGCCCGCCGGGACTCGTCATCCATGGCCCGGGAAGGAAAATGAAGCTGAGCGCATGCACGAATCGCGATTTGGCCGGCACCTTCCAGTTCGAGATGGCCGGCAGCATCCTGCAACCTGACCGCAGCCGGGTGCCCTTCTCCGCCCTGGGCCGGATTACCGCCGACGGGGCGGGAGGTTTCAGCGGCAAGCTGGGCTCGAATTTCGGCGGCCTCACCGCGGTGGGGGAGAAGATCTCGGGAACGTACACGGTCGCGTCGACGTGCCTGTTTGAGATGAAGTACTTCACGGCGGACGAAGGCCGGGGGCCGAACGACGGCGTGAAGCTAAAAGGCGTGTTGATCGACGGCGGGAAAGCGGCGTTCGTGATGATTCTCGAACCGAGTATCGCAACTGTGCTCGGGGGGTTCAAACGCCAGTGATCCGGGCGGTCCGCGCAGCGAACTGCGCGAGGGCGGGGGGTAGGTATGCGTGCGTGGACGGGTAAAGAATGATCACAGTCGCGGGGGTATCCAAGGAATTCGACGGCAAGCGGAAAGTTTCCGTCCTCCAGAACATCGAACTCCAGATCGAACGGGGAGAAATGGTTTCCCTGGTGGGTCCGTCGGGTTCGGGCAAGTCGACGTTGCTGAATCTGATTGGAGGGCTGGACCGGCCGACTGGCGGCGAGATCCGGATCGACGGACAAGCTACCAGCGCCGTTTCCGATGACGAACTGACACGCCTCCGGCGGGAGAAGATCGGCTTTATCTTCCAGGAGGCTCTTGCAAAATTCTGGAGTTCGGACATCCATTCTGACAGCAGAGGGGCGTCGTTTGGCTGCTGAGCGTACTTTGTCGCGAATGCCGAGCCGTTGAATCAACATTTTGTCGCTCGAACCCGAACGTTCCCGGATT
>SYKU01000027.1 GCA_005808865.1 Acidobacteriota bacterium | reverse complement strand
TTGGCAAGCAAAACAATCCGCGCCCTCTCGACCAAATGGTGCTCCGTCTTGCCTTGGCGGGTCCATCCCTCTAAAGTCTTCATCTCTTCGTCGCTGAGCTGAAATTTCGCGGACTTTCGGCGCATGACTCAACATACAGTAGTACCAGAACGAATGCAACTAGACACTAGGCGCCAATATCCGCGGCTGCATCATCGACCGGACGGCTGCTCGACGCTTCCTGGGTCCCGCAGCCTTGCTCAGGTTCCGCATCCACGCCGGCGCGAAAATGCATTGACCAGGTGATGGTTTGATCAGAACGAGTAGAATTACGGAGGAGAATCAGCAGCCGCCCTTGGCGTATCATAAAGGGGACTCCGTGCGCGAAGAGCCAAGAGAGAACACATGAGCAATACCAAACACGGCCGCCGCCGGATGCTCGAACTTTGCATCTCGCGAAGCCTTCTGATCGCAGGCGCGGCATCCACCAGCCAATCGCGGCTGCTCGCCTTATGGCAGGGAGCCGAGGCGCAGATGCACAAACCCACGAATGCCGAGGTCCTTGGCCCGTTCTTTCGTAAGGGCGCTCCCGATGCCAGGGTCCTCCGCGCCCCGGGCGACCCCGGCCTTCCGCTAAAGGTCTCCGGCCGTGTCTTGAACACGAGAGGGCAACTTGTCGAAGGCGCCAAGGTCGATCTCTGGCACGCCGACCACAATGGCCTCTACGACACGCGAGGCTATAAATACCGCACCAAGCTTACCCCCAACGGGAAGGGCGAGTACAGCGTCGAGACGGTAATGCCCGGCCACTACTCCGACCGCCCCGCGCAGCACATCCACTACCTGATTGCCGCTCCAGGCCACAAAACGCTGATCACTCAAGCCTATTTCGCTACCGATCCTTTCTTCGAAGGAAACCCCGAGAAGAACTGGAACAAGCGTGGCATCGCTGCCAACAAAGAGCTCGTCTTACCGGTCAAGCTCTTTGAAACGGGCCCCCACACTGAAGTGACTTTCGATATCGTTCTCGAAAAGGCCTGAGATGCGAATCCTGATCTGCTTCGCCGCGGCCGTGACTCTCGCGGGCCAGTCCGACCGGAGCATCACGGCCGACGCCATTCCCGGCGAAATCCACTTCTCCGCCGATGGCAAGACCGTCACGGCACTGTGCCGCGACAACCACATCCGGGCGTGGGACGTGGCAACCGGTAAGGCCGTCAGCGACAAGCCCGTCACCACCGGGACGACGCTCCTCTCCGCCACGCGTGCGGCTGAACGCCCGGAGAAGGGCACGGTTCGCATCTGGGATCTTTCCGCGGGCGCGCAACTCCGCCTCATCAACGGCGCGCCGAACGGGCGCACGGTCATGTCCGCGAACGGGAAGCAACTCGCAGTCGCAAACGCCAACGAGCGCAAAGTGCGGCTCTTCAACCTCGAAACCGGCGAGCCGGGACGCGCTCTCGAAGACGGCATCGGCGGCGCCGCTGAGCTGGTTTTCTCTCCGGACGGCGAGTTGATCGTCAGCGCCAATTACGACAACGATGTTCGCGTTTGGAAAGCGAAATCCGGCGAGCTTGTTCGAAAGATGGAAGACCTTACCGGCGCGATGTTCGCCGGCGAGTTTACGCCCGACGGTAAACACCTCGTCTTGGCGGGCCTCGATGAAACCGTCTACATCTGGGACGCGAAGTCCTTCGGACCCGTGAGGTCGATGAAGGGCCACGGTGAAACTATCTCAGCGCTCGCCATCTCGCCCGACGGCCGCACACTTGTCACCGGCGGCTTCGACGTGGTCACGACGCGTAACCCGGTAAAAGTGGCTTTTTGGGATATGGCCACGGGCAAGATCATTCGCACGGTAAGGTCCCCGCACCGGGTCGTCTCGCTTGCGTTTTCACCTGATGGGAAGTGGGTGGCTATGACTTCCGGTGAGAAAACGATAGATCTCTGGAAAACGCCGGCGGCCAACTAAGACAGTTGCCCTGCTCAACGAACCGAGATCGTAGTGCCCGCCGGAGTCGAGAACAGACTCGGAGCCGTCCCTAAAGCCGCCGCGACGGGCACATTCGAGCCGGCTGTGACGTTGTCGGGTACACGCACATTGATCTGAAGTAGTCCCGCGACCGCGCCGCCGGCCCCTCCCGCGTACGTAACCGTTGCCGGCTGCCCTCCAATCGAAACCGCCAACGGCAGCGCGGGAAGCGGAAAAGTTGGTCCGGTGTTTATTTGGCCATCCACGCCGGCCGGAATCGTCGCGCCCTCCCCGGTTCCGAACAATGTAACGATAGATCCCCGGTTCGCAGGGTTGGAGTCGCTGTTTATCGTACCGTCAGAGTTCAGTGCCGCAACGGCGCCGGTTCCCGCGCCGTTCAGGGTGAACAGTGCCGGCGCGGCGGCGGCAACGTTCATCGTAAAGGCGTTCGAGGCGGTTCCGTTATAGACAACGGTGACCGCTGTCGTCGCGCCAGCCACCGAATAGGGCACAATTGCAGCCACTTGCCTTGCTTGCGTGTAAATCAGCGGCGCGGCGGTAGCTCCGAACAACACCTGTGTACCCGCCAGTGTGGTGGCGAAACCGCCGGACGCGGCAGTCAGCGTCGAAGGCCCAAGTCCCGACCCGAAAAATACCAGGATTTGGCCCGGAGCAATGGCGCCGGATTGCATGCTTGCCGCGCTCACGGTACCCGAAGCCGAGATCTTCGGACCGGGCGCGACCACCGGCAGGTTCACGACGTTCGAGTCGCCGGCTGGCGCAGGGTTCGAGACGCGGATGGCCAGCGTCCCCGCGGCGGCCATGAGGGTTGCCGGGATTGTAGCCGTCATCAGTGTGGGACTCAGCACCGTGGAGGCCAGGTTCGTATCCGTTACTCCGTTGTTCGCCTTCACCACCGAACCGCTGTAGAGCGCGCTCCCGGTGAGCGTGATGGTTGTCGCGCCGCCCCCCTGGGGAAGGTCCACGGGCCAAAGAGTACTTAGCACGGGAGTTCCCGCTGTGATGGTAAGCGTTACGGGAAAGGCCTGGGTCGCAATCGCGGCGGCGGAGGACGTTATCGTAAGCGTACCCTGATACAATCCCGGGTAAAGATCCGCCGGATTCACAGAGGCGGTTAGAGTCGAAGGAAAGGCCGCAAAGGCCAACGACGTAGCCGGCGTGACGCGAAGCCACGTTCCCCCGGTTGCCGCCGAAGGCGTCGCACCAGCCCGCACCGAAGCGGCAAAGGACAGAAACGAGCCGCTCGAGGTCACGGTAAGCGACTGGTTCGCGGGCAAGGTGGATCCTACTGTGTAGACGAAGGCCAACGCCGCCGGAGCAACGTTGAGCGACACCGCCGGAGCTCGTACCGTAAGAGCCACGGCAACCGTTGTCGTGCCGTTGGCGGCCGATGGAGCCGCCACCGTGACCGTGCCTGCATAGCTTCCGATCGGCAATCCGGCCGGGTTCACCGACACCCTGAGGCCGAGCGGCGTCGATCCTCCATTCGGGCTAACCGACAGCCACCCTCCTCCCGAGGGCGTCATTACCGCGGCAACAGCCGTAAAAGGAAAAACGGCGCTCCCGCCGCTAACCGTCACGGATTGAGCCGCCGGCAATGCAGTCTGGGAAGGATCGTAGGTAAACGAAAGAACCGTAGGGGAAACCAGCAGCGCTACCGCCGCCTGACGCGATTCCTTCGGCGAGGCAACCACGGTACCCGTCCACGCCAGGAGGACAGCGATGCTCCCTATCGCCCGCCCCTGACTTGTGCAACTCTTCCTCACAGCTAAAGAATCGGCCAAACGGGACGATAAGTTTAGGGGCGGCGCCCTGTTATCCTGAAATCAGTCCATGTTCCTAAAGATTCTGGCCCACCCCATCTTCGCCAACCTGAATTTCCACATGCCCATGATCGTGGATCTCTCGCATCCCCTTATCATGCTCGCCGGTGAGAACGGCTCGGGGAAGTCCACCTTGCTACACTCCATCTATTACGCGCTCAAGACCGAGAGCCCCGATGGCTTCATTTACAGGTTCGAACCCGGGGGCCCGGCCCACAGCGAGATTTTCCTGTTTGACGCCGAGGCGCACAACCCCCGCACCCAGCTCGAGTTCTTCGATGCGCAGCCTGAACTCAAGGCTTTCCTCCAAATGGCGAGCCATGGTCAAGTGATGCTCTCCATGTTTCAGGAGAACTTCCCCGCCCTTCCGCAAGGCACTTTTCTCCTCCTTGATGAACCGGAAATGGCGCTATCTCAGTCAAACCAGCGTCGCATTCTCAAGATGATGATGGAGCTGGTTGATCGCAAGGGATTCCGTGTCATAGCCGCGACCCATTCGCCTATTCTGCTTGACGCTAAAGAGACTTACGTCATTAATCTCGACAACCACAAGAACAAGAACGTCGTACCTAACGACCTGGGCGTCGAGGGGCAGAGTACGATACAGTAGACCGAAGGAGTTCAGGCATGCTTCGATTCGCGCTTCTGATGGCTCTTTCAGCCGCTGCCGTGACGGCTGGCGATACGCTCGAAGCGTTTGGTTTCCGCTGGCGCGTGCCGGCGCTCAAAGACTGGAAGCTCGAAGACGCCGGCGGCGTGCCGACGTTGAGCCTCGTTGTGCCGACTCCCGCCCAGCCATCGCCCAAACCGCGCAGGCCTATTCAGTTTGCTCTGGCGGACACGCCTGCCTTCGACCGCGTGACCATCGAAGCCGAGATCAAGCAGGAGCCCGCGCGGCAGCGCAACCGCCATACCTCGATCATCTTTGTTTACGCGTATCGCGACCCGGGCCACTTCAACTATGTACACTTTTCCGTCGACGCGGCGAAGCAGCAGCCGGTCCACAACGGCTTTTTCCACGTCTACGGCGGCGACCGCGTGCGAATGAGTTCGGAGGAAGGCCCTCCCACGCTTATAGGCGAGGACTGGCACAAAGTCCGTTTCGTCTACGACGGGGTGACAGGGAAGGCCGAAGCGTGGGTGGACGGAAAGACGTCCCCCTCCATGCGCGCCGTGGACTTAAGTCTGGGCGCCGGCAAAGTCGGCATCGGCAGTTTCTTCGACCTGGGTTCCTTCCGGAACGTCAGTATTAAAGGTGAAGCCCTGAAGTAGGGCGTCACAAGGCTGACAGCCTAGCGCCTGCCGTGAGCGACGCGGCCGGTTTTCATGCGGAAGCCTGCCGGTTTCTTGCGCGCAAAACGCGACTCGGGGGCTGGCATGACAATGACTGGCGCGGCGTTCTTCACTTCCCGCTGAATCGAGGAAGGTACGTCGCGGCGCGTCAACCGGAGGCTGAGAGCGCGCTCTATCTGGCGGATGTCTCCACGCTCGTTGGACGTTCCAAAAGTCGAAGCCGTGCCGACGGCGCCCATGCGGCCCGTGCGGCCCACTCGATGGATAAAGTCCTCAGGAGCCTGCGGCAGATCGTAGTTCACGACGTGGGCGATGCCGTCCACGTGAATTCCACGCGCGGCGACATCGGTCGCGACCAGCACGCGGTACGACCCGTCCTGAAATCCCTTCAGCGCCTGATTCCGCTGGCTCTGGGTGCGGTCGCCGTGGATGGCGGCCGCCTTCGCGCCGAGCGCCTTCAGTTTCTTCGCGAGGCGGTCCGCTCCATGCTTGGTCCGTGCGAATACCAGGAACGAGCCCTGCTCCGATTCCATCAGGAACTGTAGCAGCCCGAGTTTCCGGTCCGGTTCCACTTCATAGAGGTGCAGGTCGATCAGTTCGACGGGCTTCGATGTGGAGCCGATCGCGACCCGGACGGGATTCTTGACGTGCGAGTCGACCAGGTGCTTGACTGAAGACTCGATAGTGGCCGAAAAGAACAGCGTCTGGCGCGACGCGGGCAGCATCGACATGATGGACTGAATGGTGGGC
>SYKU01000311.1 GCA_005808865.1 Acidobacteriota bacterium | reverse complement strand
CGCGGCAAGTGCGGCAAGCGATCGACGACTTTGTTGAAGTCTACAACGAAAAGGCAGCGCCGTTTGAATGGAAGAAGGCAGTCGTGTTCCCTTCCGGCCCCAAAGCCAAGTACTCTGACTTATGCAACTAGGTACTAGCTCTAATTCCGAAGGACCGAACCGTTCGTGCTGCGTCGCCGTCCCAAATAGCCGCCTTCCAGATTGCAAGGGTATTTGGCCGCCGCTGCCTCGTTCAGGTCTATACCCAGGCCGGGCGCCTCGTTGATATAGAGATAACCGCCCTTAACGACGGGCGTACCCGGAAAAATCTCGCGTACCGCATCGCTGTGGACAAATGGTCCCTCTTGAATACCGAAATTAAGCGCCGCAAGATCCAGATGTCCGTTCGCCGCATGTCCCACCGGAGATAGATCGCCCGGAGCGTGCCAGGCCGTGCGCACGGCAAACCACTCCCCCAGCACCGCCAGCTTCCAGGCCTTCGTAAGGCCGCCGATCGCCGGCACATGTACGCGGATGAAATCCATCAATCGGTTCTTTATCAGGCCCACATATTCGTGTTCGTTTACGAATTTCTCGCCGATAGCGATGGGCACAGTGGTAACCTGTCGCAGGTTCTTCATGTACCCGATATCTTCCGGGTAGAACGGATCCTCGAAGAAGTAGGGACGAAACGGCTCCAGGCGCTTCACCATCCCGATGGTCGCCTGTGGGGGCAACTGCCCGTGCAGGTGCTGCATCAGTTCCACCTCCTCGCCGCACGTCCTGCGGACGTGCTCGAAGACCCGCGGAATCTCGCGCACCCATTCCTCCGGATCCACCACGTTGTCGGTCGGCATGCCCTCAAACCCCGGTCCCTCAGGCACAGTCTTCCCTCTGTAATTCAGTCGGACGTGGCGGAAGCCTTTTTGCATCGCCCTCTTGACGCCTTCCGCCATCTCGGCGCCGTCCCGTCCGGCCGCGTCGCCGTAACACTGCACGGCCGAACGTGCCTTGCCGCCAAGCAACTGGTACACCGGCATCTTGGCGCGCTTTCCCTTGATGTCCCACAGCGCCATGTCAATCCCGCTCACCGCGTAATTGTCGATGGGACCGCCGCGCCACAGCGCGCTGGCGTGCATGGCTTGGAAGTGATCGCCCACCATTTCCGGGTCCTTCCCGACGACCAACGGCTTCAGGTGTTTTTCGATCACGCCGGCCACCGCCCCCGGACGGAACACAAACGATGCGCAGCCCAGTCCGTAGAGCCCGGGCTCACTGGTCTCGACCTTCGCGATCACCAGACGCTGCATGAACGAGAAACTGCCGTTCGCATATGGCGGGTTGGTTAGTATCACCTTCACGTTGGTGATCTTCAGCGGCGGCAGGCCGCGCGTGGCGCTTTGGTAGGCCTGCGCCGGAGCGGCCAAGCGATCCAACACCCCGGCTGCGCCCGCGGCCAGTCCGAGTCTCGACAGCCATTCACGGCGGTTTAGCGGCGCCATATCAGCGACACCTTGGCCTCGGGCACCGATGCACCGGTCGAGTCCCCGACGGCGCCGCCCAAGCTGGCGGTGGTGTACTGCGCAACCGCGGACGGAAGGAAAAGGGCTGCGGCAAACAACGCGATGCTGAATCTCATACCGTAAGCTCCTTAATCAGCGAACCTGGTTGTACCATGCAGCGCCCGAGAACTGCAGGTGACCCGGCCCGAACCGCCTTTTAGCGCAATGCAATTTCATGGGGAATTTGAGGTCCTACCAGGTGCTACCATTACCAGAGACCCTACCACAGCCATTCTCGAATTGCAAGAGAAATTTTGCCATCCTCCCAAGTACGGGACCGCCAAGCTGATTCGTCCCCGAGCGATGGCTGGCTGTTTCTCTGGCGTATCGAGGGCCTGGCCGACCCCAGCGCTTGCTAGCCCGGGGACTCGTTGAACGGGTCATTGCAGGCAAGGAACGGGGGCAGCAGTTATGATCGCGTTGGTGGGCATCGGCGACAGTTAAGGTCGGCCGAGCAATGGAGCTATCAATCAAGCCCGGTAGCTAGCCTGATTCCGAGGTCTCGTGCTCGAGGCAGTGGTGACGTTTGGGAGCCGTAGTTTGACTCGCAGCGATCCCGATTAGGAGAGTACCCGTTTTGCGCGACTCGGGCCGCCGGTTGCTCACCGAAAAGGAGGCGCGATGGCGCGAAAGCGGAAGCAAGGCGGCAAAACGAACAATGCGGCGATGCCGGTGATGCGGCCGGACGCCGCGGGCATCGATATCGGCGCGACGGAGATCTTTGTGGCGGTTCCTGTGGATCGTGCAGCGGAGAACGTGCGCTCATTTCCCACCTTCACACAAGACCTATATGCATTGGCCGATTGGCTCGAGGCATGCCGGATCCAAACCGTGGCGATGGAGTCAACGGGAGTGTACTGGATTCCGTTGTTCCAGATTCTGGAGGAGCGTGGCTTCGAGGTGTGCCTGGTCAACGCCCGGCACGTGAAGAACGTTCCAGGGAGGCGAACGGATGTATGCGATTGCCAGTGGCTGCAGTTCCTCCATTCGGTGGGTCTTCTGAAGGCCTCGTATCGTCCGGCGCAGGAGGTGTGCGCGGTGCGATCCCTGCTACGGCATCGCGAGAGCCTGGTGCAGATGGCGGCGACGCACGTGAATCACATGCAGAAGGCCATGGACCAAATGAACCTGCAACTGCACCACGTCATCAGCGATATCGTGGGGCAAACGGGGCTGGCCATCGTCGACGCCATCCTGGCAGGTCAGCGCGATCCATTGGAGTTGGCGAAGCTGCGGGGCGAACGGATCAAAGCCAGCGAGGCCGTCATCGCGAAATCATTGGTGGGTGATTACCGGCACGAACATTTGTTCACGTTGAAGCAATCCCTGGAGGCCTACCGCAGCTACCAGAAGATGATCGAGGCTTGCGACCGCCCACCACACCGATGCCCGTCAGCGAAGCGGAGGCAGCCACGAAGAAGCAGCCCAGCGATGGCGTGCTCCGATCCGAGTTGCAGCGGGTCTGGAGTGTCGATCTCACCAAGATCCCCGGCATCCGCACGGGCATCGCGCAGACCCTCTTCGGCGAGATTGGCCCAGACTTCACCAAGTTTCGTAGCGCCTCGGCGTTCGCCTCATGGATGGGATTGTGCCCGGACAACGACATCAGCGGGGGAAAGGTGCTATTCGTCGCAACGCGCAAGGTCAAGTGCCGGGCCGCGTTGGCCCTGCGCATGGCGGCCCAAGCGCTGCACCACAGCAAAAGCGCGCTGGGCGATTTCTGCCGCCGCATGCGGGCTAAACTCGGCGCACCGAAAGCCATCACGGCGGCAGCCCACAAGCTGGCTCGAATCATCTTCCATCTGATCTCGACCCGCCAGGAATTCGACGACTCCAAGTTCGCCGCCGACCAACTCCACTATCAGAAGCGGCAGGAAGCCAAGCTCCACGCCAAGGCAAAATCAATGGGTTACGCACTCATTCCGCTCGACGTGGCGGGGTGAGTTCCTTAGGAGCGGGTGTTGGAGATCTCGACTCGGCTGGGCACGGCGGTAGTGCCTCGCACCACCAACTGGGCTGGCATCAGAATGATCTGCGGGTCGATACCATGTTCGATGGAGTCCAGGAGGGTTTTGGCGGCCTGCCGTCCCACCTCCATGAGATCCACCCGGATGGTGGTTAACGCCCGCGTTCCCTCACCCAGGTCGTCGCACCCCACCACGCTCATCGCCTCCGGGACCTCGATCCCAGCCAAAGTGAGCGCCTCGATCGCTCCGATCGCAACGTGGTCGTTGGTGACGATCAGGGCGGTCGGCAGGTCCGCGCCGGCAGCCAGTTTCCGCGCCGCCTGGTAGCCTGTCACCATGCCGGGCGCCGGTTCGGTGGAAGAGAGCAGGCAGACGTGGCGTGGGTTGTAGGAGAGCCCATCCGCTTCGAGCGATTGCCAATATGCCTCGTATTTTTCCGAACCCGGGAAGCCTATGAAGCCGATGCTCCTGTGGCCCAGCGACCGCAAGTGCTCGACAGCGGCGCGGACGCCGCTGGCATAGTCGATCCGTACTGTGCCGGTTTCCACATTCGTTGTCATCAGATCGACCAGCAGCAGCGGGCTGCCGAGATCCCGCAGGCGGGCCAACTCGTGGTGGTTGAGGCCGCCCACCACCATGTTCCCGTCTAGCCCACCGGACTTGACGTCCTCGTCGAGGATCAGGTCGAGCGATTGACCGCCGACGGCCACCGGGTGAAATTGCAAGCGCCAGCCGCGCTGCCGACAGATTTCGCCCGCCCCCGTCAGGATCCGGTTGTACCCCGCCTGAATGAAATTGAAAACGTCGCTATCGATCCAAAAACCGATCTGCCCCACCGTAACTGGCCGGCTCTTCGGCTGCCCCCGCTTCTCAGCTACATCCGCTACATAGGTGCCGCGGCCGACGGTCCGGCAGAGCACGCCCTTGCTCAAGAGGTGGGTGAGGGCCTCCCGGACGGATGTGCGGGAAATGCCAAACTGTTCTGCCAGCACGCGTTCCGACGGTACTTTCCGCCGGGGCGCGTAGACTCCCGCTTCGATCTGATTCAGCAGAATGGCCCGAAGCTGTTGTCCAATAGGCGTTGGGGCGTTGGCGTCGATCCGGTCCTGGTTCGTCTGCATCTCAGTTCAATTGTTACACGGTATGACCACGTGGGCCTAATGACGCGAGCAAACTGATTCGATGGGGATTGATTCTACCGGATTCTAAACGCGTTTTGTACGCAGGCAATGCTAGAAACATGGATGACTACTCGGCCGCCCGAGGCCGGTTCAGAAGCCAGGTTGACGCGCCGAATAAGATCAAAGCACTGGCAAAATGCAAGCTCACGGACCAGCCCGCCATTTGAGCAATCCACGGCGTTAAGACCGGAGCCAGCAGTCCCCCCACGTTGCCGACGCCATTCATGATCCCGCACGACACGCCGACATTGCTTCCGCCGGTCTCAATGGCGGCTGACCAGAACGGACCTTCGGCGGCGGCAGCCAATCCAATGGCCAGAGAGAGCATCGCTACCATCGGTATCGTCGAAGTCATCATAGTGCCGGCGTACAGGCACACCGCACTGAGGACCATGCCACCGCCAGCCACGGCTTGGCGGCTTTTCGCGGCGCCGGTCACCAGCGTCAGCCGGTCGCACAGCCAGCCGCCCAGTGGCGTTCCCGCCATCATCGACAGTGACAGTACTGTTGTGTACACGGCGCTCGACTGAACGCTCATGCCACGGATCTGGCCAAAGTAGTAGTAGATCCAATAGAAGAAGATGTACTCAAAATAGTTGATAGTGAAGTAGCCAGCCGCCAGCAGCAACAGATTGCGATTGCGGAACAGACCCCGCCATGCGACGCGGCTGGCCACCGCTTGCGGCTCAACCGTTTCCGCTGAAAACGCCGGATCATCGCGGATGAGCCAGATTCCGAGCGCGGTAACGGCGGCAGTCGCCAGCGCCGCCAGATAGAGTGCAATTCGCCAGCCCATTTGATCGATCAGGCCGGCAAATACCAGGGGGGGTGATCGCTGCTCCGAGGGGAGCACCGCCGAGCACTAAGCCTTGCACATGCGCGCGGTGAACACGAGGGATTCGGTTTGTGGTCAAGCGGCCCAGCGCCGGAAACAGCGGCGCGGAAAAGCCTCCGAGGAGGAAGCGTACCATCAGCAGCAGGGGCAAGCACCGAACGAGGCAGCCGCCAGCGGCGCTCCTGCCAACGGCGTCAGCCCCGTGAATACAGCCGCGCCTGCGCCGAGAAGCCCAAGCACCCGTCTTGGGCCGATGTGGTCAGCAAGCCAACCGCCGGGTACCATCAACAATGTATAACTGAGCAGGAACGCGGAAAAGACGGTGCCCATCCGCGTTTGAGAGATCCCCAATTCCTTGATGATCGGCGCGGCGGCGATCGACAGAACGGTTCTGTCCACGTAGCTCATCAAGCTGAAGCAAGCCATCACCGCCACGACCGTCCATTGGCGGCGGCTGAGAGAGGATTCCGAAAAAGGGGGTTCGCGGCAAAGGCTGCGAAGGCCGCATCAGCGTTCTTAATCGCCGGCATGGATTGCGGCGATCGCTCTACAAAGGACCGGACGGCATCCGGCGCTGGGCCGGACTCGGCGTGATCTCTGACAACCTCATCCATATCGGTACCCACTTGGCCGAGCAGGCGCGCTCGCGCTGAGGTTCCCTCTCGATTCGATACACCACCGCTCCTTACCTCCCTCCCCGCACCCCCACCCCCAACAGATCTCCCCCAACCCACTGCTGCCTACTCCTCGCGAAAGTCAATAGTCTGGGCAGTCACCGGCAGGCGAAGACGCGGTCTGAGGCACTTTCAGAATCTTAAGTGGGAAAGTAGCTAGACTAAGGTAATGGTAAAGCGCCTCCAATTTCTGTTGCTTCCCGTACTGACGCTCGCGCTCCTTGCGCAAGCCGCAAGCGCCGGGATTCACACCCTGACCCTGCGCCAGGCGGTCGAACTCGCGCAGAAGCAGAATCCCGATCTGGCGCTCGCCCGCTTCGACGAGTTGAAGGCGTCGGCGGCCGTCAATGTCGCGCGGGATCCTTTCACTCCCCACGTCTACGCCGGGAGCGGACTCGCCTACAGCAGCGGCTTTCCCATGAGCATTGAAGGCGCGGCTCCGTCCGTGATTCAGGCCAGGGTGAACATGGCGATCTATAACAAGCAACAGCGGCTTCTAGTGGATCAGGCGAAAGAGAATGTTCGCGGAGCGGGCATCACTTCACAGGCAAAGAGAGAAGAAGTCGTTTACAGAATCGCCTCTTTGTATCTGGATTCCGAACGAGCCCTGAAGGCCAGCGAGATTGTATCTCTTCAAGCCGGACAACTGGCAAAGGCCGGGGATTTCGTACGCGCGCGCGTCGAGGAAGGGCGCGAGTTGCCGCTTGAACTGCGCAAAGCCGCCTTGAGTCAGGCCCAGACGAAACGGCGCAAGGAGCGAATTGACGCGGACCTGGTTCACGCGGAGCGCACGCTTGCGATTCTGCTCGGGTTTTCACCGGCCGACCGGGTGAGGGCGGTGGCCGAGGAACGCGCTTCAACGGGTCCTTCGCTCGCGGACGAATCCATCCTGGTCGAGCGCGCGATTCAGTCAAACACCGAGTTGCGGCGGCTGCAATCCGCGATAGACGCCAAGGCGCTGGAGGTCCGCGCGCAGAGATCCGCGCGCAATCCACGAGTCGATCTTGTGGCGCAATACGGCTTATTCGCGAAGTTCAACAATTATGAGGACTTCTTCCGGAGCTTTAAGCGGCACAACGGTCAACTCGGCGTTTCCGTTCAACTGCCTTTATTCGTGGGTTCCGCGCCCGGGGCCCTCGCCTCCCAAGCCGAGACCGACCTCGCCCGCCTGCGCGTCGAACTTGCCGCCTCCCGCAATCGAGTTTCGCTCGATGTCGGGCGCGGTTTTGCGGAGATCGAGCAGGGGAAGGGAGCGGCCGACCTCGCGCGGCTGGATCTCGATCTGGCGCGCGAACAACTCTCCGTTACCTTGGCCCTGATGCAGGAGGGGAGAGCGTCCCTGCGGCAGGTTGAGGAAGCCCGCTTCGCGGAGAACGAAAAGTGGATCGCTTTTCATGACGCCCAATATTCGGTGGAGCGCGCGAAGCTGGATCTGGCGCGCCAAACCGGCGAGCTGTTGGCGATGTTGAAGTAGCTCGGCCGCAAGAACTTCGGACCGCAAACTCCCAGACTGCGTTTGCCCTCTTCATGCAACGGCCTCGAACGAGGCTACTGACAGGCAAGGACCCCTGTCTACGAAGAAACTTTGAGGGTCTGCAGGGGTTATACTTATGGAACGCCATGGCTATGCTGCAACGGTTACGTTTTTCGCTGTTCCTGTACGCTATTCTATTCGCGGCTGGCGCGGCGGCGGCAACTTTCGGCACGGTGGTTACGCTGCCTGGCGGAGCCTCGGACATCGTCCTCGATGAAGCCCGCGGAAACCTGTATCTGGTTAATCCAGGGGCCAGCAGGATCGACGTCTACTCCATCTCGCGACGGACGTTTCTGACGGGAATTCGGACCGCCGCAACGCCCGTCAGCGCGGCACTGGCGCGCGACGGCCGCGCTCTTTATGTTACCTGCTACGACGGTTCATCGCTCGACGTCATTGATTTGACGATCGCAACGCCGAGGGTTACGCGAAGCGTCAATCTTCCAGCCAAGCCCGAGGGCGTGGCCGTGGGTGGTGACGGGCGCGTGCTGATTACAACCATCGGAACGGGCGCTGGCAACCAGACCAACACGCTCCTTGTTTTCGATCCGAGAGCCGTGGGCGACGCTGCCTTGACGAACGTGGTCATTCCGGTTCCACCGCCAACTCCGCCGCAGCTTCCACCGCCTTCCGGCCGCATTTTCCTGGCGTTTCGTAGTCGCCTTGCCACCACACGCGATGGAAATCACATCATCGGGGTGAATAACGCAAACGCCACTTCAAGGGGCGTTTTCGTCTATGAGGTCGCATCCGCGACAGTGTTGCGGAGCCGGACCGTCGCGGGGCTTTCCTCGGTGCTCGCCGTTTCGCCGGACGGGTCGAAATTCATGGCCGGCCTGAGCCTATTCGACACCGAGACACTGGCGATTCTCGCGCAGGAGAACGCTGCAAATGCTCCGTTCACTTTTCCTGGCGGAGCCGCGGGTAATTTTAATACTCAGCAAAATCAGGGCGGAAGCGTGTTTTCTCCGGACGGAGCCACCTTGTATGCCGCCTTTAACATCGCGCCCGTTCAGAGCCCCCCAGCCCGAGCCAATATCAGCCGGCTTCTAGTGAACGACCCGGATAATTTACTGATCACGCTCGGCCTTCAACTGCCGGAGAACCTTGTCGGCAACATGGTGATGTCTTCGGATGGCCGCAATATCTACGCGCTGTCTGAGTCGGGATTCATGATTTTGCCCATCTCGACGATAAACCAAAATCCGATCGCCATGCCGCAATCGCCGGTCGTTCTGTTGGCGAACGATCAATGCGGAGTGCAGGCATCGAAGCGCATCGCGGCGGTGGACGTCCTGAACATCGGGCGCGGAAACGTCCGGGCTACCGCGATGTTGCTGCCCGCCCAGCAGGGTGGTGTAGTCCCCGGGCTTGGCGGAATTGGCGGGCCGGGGGGCGGCGCTCCCGGCGGCGCGATCATCATCGTTTTGCCTCCGATCTTTAATCCGGGCGCAGGCGGCGCCGCCCCTGGGGGCTTTCCACAACAGGGATTCGGTCCCGCTCCCGGCGGCAATCAGGGCGCGGCGGTTCAGACGTCTCCGCAAGTCCTCTCCCAGCCGTCCGGTACCGGAACCAGGATCAGCTTCGCCTTCAATGCGCTGGCGGGCCGTGCGCCCGGGACCGTGGCTCCGCACGACTTCCTGATTCAATCGGCCGACGCCATCAACATTCCTTCGAATGTGCGCGTTTACCAGAATTTCCGAAATGCGGAATCGCGTGGCGATGTGATGCCGGTTCAACTCGGCGCTTCCATCAACGAAGGCCTTGTCGATATGGTCACCGACTCGGTCAGGCAGCGCCTGTATATCTCGAACTCCGGGATGAATCGCGTCGAGGTCTTCGATATGCGGCAAAAGCGGTTTCTCAATCCCATCAAAGTGGGGCAATTGCCGCGTTCGCTCGCTTTGGGAATTGACGGGAACACTCTTTATGCCGCAAACAGCGGAGGCGAGTCCATCAGCATCGTGGATCTGGATCGCGGTGTAATAACAGGGCGCATCAAGTTTCCGGCGATTCCCTTCAATGCCAACTTCCCGGTTGTGACGCCGAGCCTGATCGCGACCGGCCTTCGTGGCCCACAATTGATCATGTCGGATGGAACGCTGTGGAAAGTGGTTGGCGACCAGGCGATTCCGCGCGATCTGAATTCGGACGTCTTTGGGACAGCCCGTACGATTCCAGCGCCGCGAACCATGGCGGCGACGCCTAACGGCGAGCGGATTCTATTGATGGCGGGCAACGGCAACGCCTATTTGTACGATGCTCTGACGGATCAATTTATCGTAGGCCGCACGATCTTTTCCGCGCCAATCCAGGGTTACTACGGGCCGGTCGCGGCGGGACCGCGCGGACAGTATTACGTCGCTAACGGGACCGTGCTGAATGAATCCCTGACTCCTGTCACCGCGCCACCGACAACGGGGGCTGTGGGCGGAGGCCTGCCCGGAGTAGGGCTGCCCGGCGGCGGGGGAGGGACCGTTGGGATCCCTGGAACGCTACCCGGCGGCATACCTGAGCGCGGCGGAGTGACCGTTCCGACTCCGACGGTGTCAGTTCCCGTGGCTGCGGTCGCGAGCGCGGGAGCCCAGAACTTTCTCCGATTTGCGCAACCGATCCGTGCCAATCAGAATCAACTCCCCACGACGCCGCCGAGCGTCGACTTGGTCGATATCGCGACCGGTAACACGCTGCGATCGTTCTCAGCGCTGGAGGGTCCGCTTTCCGCGCAGACCGGAAATCAGCGCGTCAACGTCAACGGGCGAACGATGGCGCTCGATGCTTCTGGCACGACGGCGTATCTGCTCACCACGAGCGGACTGAGTATCATTCCGCTGGACCCGGTGAATGCCCAGAACCGCCCGCAGATCAGCCAGAACGGTGTAGTTAACACGGCTAGCTACCTGCCTACCGTTGCCCCGGGCGCGCTTGCCGCGATTTTTGGCCAAAATCTAGCGACCGACGGAGCGCGCAGTCCTGGCGCTCCTCTTCCAACTACGCTTGGCGGCGCTTGCGTAACTCTGAATACAAGCCCAGTACCGCTTCTGCTTACCTCCGCGGGGCAGATCAACGTTCAAATTCCGCCGGAACTCGCCGCGGGACGTTACACGCTCATGGTTCGCTCCTTTGACCGTCAGGTGGCATCCCAGAACTACGCCTTGACGGTGGCGAAGGCGGCTCCGGCTGTGTTCGTCGACCCGAACGGGCAGGCGGCTATTTTCCATTTGGACGGAAGGCGAGTGACGAAGGATAGGCCCGCGAAACGCGACGAGAGGCTGATCATCTACGCTACTGGAATGGGCGCCACCAAGGGCGGCAGGGTGAGCGCGGGGAATCCGGCGCCCGCGAGCCCGCTTGCGGTGACGGACAAAGTGGCCGTGTATTTCGGAGACCCGCGATATCGAGAGGCGGAGATGATCGTCGAATGGAGCGGCCTGGTGCCTGGCGAGGTCGGACTGAACCAGATCGTCGTTCGGGTGCCAGGAGCGCACCAGCGAGGCGACAAGCTGCCCGTAACCCTGAAGGTCCTGGGTGTAACAAGTCCAACTACAGGCCCGGCGGTTCCCCTGGTGGCCGTAGACTAATCTCCAGCGCGCCGCCGGCAGCAAACTGCCTGCCGGTAATCGGCTCGCTGTCATTGCTGGTTCCGCCGTGTAGATCTTCCGCCGGGTTCGCACGCGATCACGGGACGACGCCGTCTTGTAGCCGGGTTGATGTAACGCCTGGCTGGTCCCGCCGCCGGAACATTCGTCCCAGCGGCTGCGTTATCTTTGTTGAAGCCGCAGAATGCCCTCCGATTACGCGATTGAAACCGAAGGCTTGACCAAGATCTTCCGCAACTTCTGGAGCGGCGCCGAATTCGTGGCTGTTGACGGCATCTCGCTGCGGGTCCGCCGCGGCACCACCTTCGGACTCCTCGGACCGAATGGCGCAGGGAAGACCACCTTCGTCAAGATGCTGCTTTCGGCTGCACACGCCACGAAGGGAAGGGCGCTGATTTTCGGTCAGGACGGGCGGGACCCTTCGGCCCGTCAGCCTATCGGCTATCTTCCCGAAAACCACCGCTTCCCCACCTACCTGACCGGCGCGGGCATGCTCGATTTCTACGGCGCGCTCTCGGGGCTCGACGGCGCCGCGCGCAAGCGGCGGATTCCCGAACTGCTCGCACTCACCGGACTCGAAAAATGGGGCGACGTTCGGCTCGGCAAGTACTCGAAGGGCATGCTGCAGCGCGTCGGGCTGGCGCAGGCGCTGATGCACGAACCCGCGCTGCTGATCCTCGATGAGCCGAGCGACGGTGTCGACCCCATCGGCCGCCGCCAGATTCGCGATATGCTGCATGCGCTCGAGGAACGGGGCGTCACGGTCTTTCTCAACTCCCACCTGCTCGCGGAAGTGGAGGCGTTCTGCCGCGACGTCGCCATCATTCACCGGGGGAAATTGGCCGTCCAGGGCGAAGTACGAGATCTCACCGCAGGGAGCGGTTATCGCGTGAAGGCGGAGCATGTTCCGGAACGGTTGGCGGCGGAGTTGACGGCCACGGGCGCGGCGCTGTTCGCGGGCGCCGGCGCTCAGAACGGCTTTCGCGAGTTTCAGTTCGGCACGCGCGAAGCGGCGAACCGCAGCGTCGATCTGCTGCGATCGGAGTCATGCGAGATCGAGTCCGTCATCCGCACGGCGAGCACGCTTGAAGAGGTCTTCATGAGGACCGTCGATGGCAAGTAACATCGCCCTCACCACCGCGCTGGTGCGGGATACCTTCCGCGAGGCCATGGCCAGGAAAATTATCTGGGGGTTCGTCGGCTGTTCGAGCGCGCTGATTCTGTTCTTTCTATTCATCATGAAGATTGATGTGGTCGAAGGGGCTTTCGCCACAATGTCCATTTTCGGGAGAGACGCCCGTACCATGGACCTGACCCGGCTTGTTCGCGAAGTTCACGGCGGTATCGCGGCGTTTCTCTACACCGCCGGGCTGTTTCTCTCCGTTTTCGCCTCGGCGGGGCTGATTCCGACGATCTTCGAACCGGGCCGGATCGAACTGCTGCTTTCGAAGCCGGTCGCGCGGCACCATATTCTACTCGGCCGGTACGTCGGGAACGTGCTCGTGATCGCGTCCAACATGTTCTACCTGGTTTTCGCGGTGTGGATCATCTTCGGAGTCAAGACGGGCGTCTGGACGCACCAGTTTTTGTATTCCACGGCGATCACGGTTTTCGTCTTTGCGATTCTGCTTGCGTTAGTCCTGCTGGTGGCCGTGCTTTCGGAATCCGCCGTGGTCGCGACGATGGTGACATTTGGGGTTATGCTGGTGAGCCCGATTCTTGCACAGCGGCACCTAATCGAGCGGCTGCTGAGTTCGGAATGGTCGCGAGATACGGTCCGGTATTTCTACTTTGCGCTTCCGAAGGTGTTTGATATCGGAAGGATCTGCCGCGAGATTGTACTTGGGCACACCGTGACGGACTGGATGCCAGTGTGGAGTTCGGCGCTGTTCGGCTTGGTGATGCTCCTGGCAGGGTTATACTCGTTTTCGAGGCGGAATTACTGAACGCGACGTCAGTTTTCCATCCGGCATGATCCCAACACCATTCGTATCGGATAGTTCGCGGACCTGGGAGTCCAGCCTGCCCTGATAGAATGAAGGGGCATGCCCCAATCAAACACATTCGGCGCCCTTTCCGACCTCCACGCAGGCGGCTCCACGTTTCGCATCTACCGCCTCTCCGCCCTTGAAAAGACTGGCCTCGCCGGCGTCTCCCGCCTTCCAGTTTCTGTCCGAATTCTTCTCGAAAACCTGCTTCGCCAGGAAGACGGACGCAAGGTGTCAGCCTCCGACATCGAATACGTCGCGCGCTCCGCAGGACAGGCTGAGGCCAAGGAAATCAGCTTCATGCCGGCGCGCGTTCTGCTCCAGGATTTCACCGGCGTTCCCTGCGCGGTTGACCTCGCCGCGATGCGAGACGCTCTCGCCGCCATGGGTAAGGACCCCGGTCTCGCGAACCCACTGCTCCCCGCCGAGTTGGTGATCGACCATTCCGTCCAGGTCGATTCTTTCGGCCAAGCCGGTTCCTTCGCCGATAACGCCATACTCGAATACCAACGCAATCGGGAGCGCTACAGTTTCCTCCGCTGGGCGCAAACTTCGTTTCAGAACTTCGCCGTCGTGCCGCCCGATACCGGCATCGTTCATCAGATCAACCTTGAATACCTCGCAAAGGTCGTTTTCTCAGCCGCCCGGGACGGCGTGACGTTTGCTTATCCGGACACCGTCGTGGGCACGGACTCGCACACCACGATGATCAACGGACTCGGCGTCGTCGGCTGGGGCGTAGGCGGCATCGAAGCCGAAGCCTGCATGCTGGGGCAGCCTGTTTCGATGCTGCTCCCGAAAGTGGTCGGGTTCCGTCTCTCCGGTAAGCTGCGCCCGGCCTGCACTGCGACCGATCTCGTTCTCACGGTCACCCAGATCCTGCGCAAGCGCGGCGTTGTCGGTAAATTCGTTGAGTTTTACGGACCCGGTCTGAGCCAGTTGAGCCTTGCCGACCGCGCCACCGTGGCCAACATGGCGCCAGAGTACGGCGCGACTATCGGCTTCTTCCCCGTGGATGACGAAACCCTGAATTACCTGCGGTTCTCCGGCCGCGATGCGGCACTAGTCGCGCTTGTCGAAGCCTATTCGAAGGAGCAGGGCCTCTTCCGCACCGATTCGACACCCGATCCCGTATTCGCCGAAACCGTCGAGCTCGACCTGGCCACGGTTACGCCGTCGCTCGCCGGTCCGAAGCGTCCGCAGGACCGCATCGACCTAGGCGGCGTCAAACAGAACTTCGTCTCGGCTTTTGGCGCGCCCGAGAGCGCCGAAGCCAAGTTGCAGAACGGTGCGGTGGTCATCGCGGCGATCACCAGTTGCACGAACACTTCGAATCCTTCCGTCATGATGGGGGCGGGACTTCTTGCCAAGAAAGCCGTCGAGAAAGGACTTGCCGTCAAACCCTGGGTAAAGACAAGTCTCGCGCCAGGCTCGAAAGTGGTGTTCGACTACCTGCAGCACGCCGGGTTAATGCCTTATCTCGAAAAGCTGAACTTCCATCTCGTGGGGTACGGCTGTACGACGTGCATCGGCAACAGCGGCCCGCTGCCTGACGCGGTGTCGGCGGCGGTGAAGGCGAATGGTCTAACCGTCGCCGCGGTGTTGAGCGGCAACCGCAATTTCGAGGGCCGCGTAAACGCGCAAGTGAAGGCGAATTATCTGGCCTCGCCGCCTCTGGTTGTCGCCTACGCACTTGCCGGACGGGTGGATATCGATCTCGAAACCGAACCGCTCGGCCATAATGACGGCGGCCCTGTCTACCTGCGCGACATCTGGCCTTCCGCCGAAGAAGTGCAGGCCGCGGTGCGCGAGCATCAGACTCCGGAAATGTTCAAGCAGGAGTACGGCGCGGTCTTCGACGGCGACGCAAACTGGCGGTCTATCGCTTGTCCCGAAGGGCAGCGGTACGCCTGGGACGCCAAGTCCACGTATATTAAGAAGCCGCCCTATTTCGACAACATGGCCGACCCCAACCGGCCCGTGGAAGATCTGCGGAATCTCCGGGCGCTTGCGGTCCTGGGCGACTCCGTGACGACCGACCACATTTCACCCGCCGGATCGTTCTCATCCGAAAGCCCCGCGGGCAAGTACCTGATCTCGCTCGGGGTCGCTCCGCGGGATTTCAATTCCTACGGAGCGAGGCGCGGCAATCATGAAGTAATGGTGCGCGGTACGCTCGCAAACATTCGTCTCCGTAATCAACTGGCGCCGGGGACCGAGGGCGGCTGGACGATCCATCTGGCCGCCAATACGCCGACGGGAGAGCAGATGTCGATCTACGACGCTTCCATGAAATACCAAGCGGAAGGCGTCGGCCTGATAATCATTGCGGGCAAGGAATACGGCTCCGGGTCCTCGCGCGACTGGGCGGCGAAAGGCGTAGCGCTGCTCGGCGTAAAGGCAGTGATCGCCGAGAGTTTCGAGCGCATTCACCGCACGAATCTGGTCGGAATGGGCGTGCTCCCGCTACAGTTTGACTCCGGCGAGACTCGCGGGTCCCTGGGCCTTTCGGGAACCGAAAGCTTCCACGTGGATGGCATCGCGCAAGCTTTCGCAGGTTCAGCCCGCGCCACGGTCCGCGCGGTCGCCGCCGATGGCGGAGAGAAAACCTTCACCGCCATCGTGCGAGTCGACACGCCGCAGGAAATCGAATACTTCCGCTCGGGCGGTATTCTGCCCTACGTGTTGCGGCAGATTGCCGGATAAGCCCTACTGCGCTTTCAGGCTTCCGGTGATCGCGGCTCCCTGCGGCTCGCTCACCATGAAGTCGACGGCTGTGGCATTGTCCCTGATCATGCCGCTCCAGGTGAACTGTTGTCCCTGCGTATACACCAGGGAAACCGTACAGGACGACTCGACCGAGTAGACGCCCGCGAAGGACTCCTCCACGATCCGCCCGGCATAGCTCACGCGCGTGTTTGCCGTGAATCCACCCTTTCCGTCGAATTTCACCCTACCTAGCCGCGCGAATTGCCCCGGTGTCACCCCCGGGAGGAATGCATTGAATCCCGACATGTTGAGGAGGTAGCCGCCTGAGAGGTCGCCATTAGAACAATCGTCGCGACGCTGTTTCCGGAGCGCGATGCGGACTGAACTCCCGGCGGGTTCCAGGAGAAGGATCGCCAGCTCCCGTCCATCGTCCGCCAGCATGCCGAAAAACCTGAATGGAATCGGCGCCGGTACGCCCGGAAATGGGATGAGCAAGACGACGTTCATCGTGCAATCCGGGTTTACAGTGTACGTCCCGCCGTAATCCTCCTTAACGATGACGCCGTTCAGGCTTAGCGTCGCGCGAATGGAAGCGTTGCCATTTCCGTCCGACTCGACCCTTCCGATGCGGACGGTCGGCCCTGCTGGAATTCCAGGCGGGGGTGCGATGAAGTCGCCTGTGGCGACGGCGCCGAATACACCTCGATAATCGCTGTTTTTGCAGGCGAGCTCGGCCCTAAGCCCTTGCGCAAGAGCCAACGCCGCCAATAGTGAAAAGGCCCTTGAGACAGTTGTGAGTTTCAAACATTGCATCGCGTGACCATAACAGACTCTGCGGAACTTGTCAACCTGTCAGCGCCACGCCAGGGTGCGCGTCTCAGAAGTGACGATCAGCGGGTTTCTTTTTTTGTCCCATAGATCCGTGCGGATTGAGTACGCTAGGACAAGAGTATCCTCAATGCTAACAACTACATCCATCGACTCGCTTCAACAGCGGGCGTGCCCAGTACTCCGGCGTTCTCTTCTTCCATGTCCCCGCATTCGGACCTCCCCATTCGATGCAAGTTGTGACATGTCCGAATGTCTCACTTTTTGGGGGTCAGTTCAGAAAGTGGCAAATCGTGCCAAGAAAGTTGGCAAGATCCTGCCGTCCGTCGAACCGGCTTGTGTCACCTGATTTCCACATCGTCGTTTGGGCAGTTGAGCCGCCGGTTTAGGCTTGGCGGTTTAACGCGTCAACCTGGATGGCTTCCGAGTGGCTACAACGATCCGAGCAGAGACGGCCTGACGGTTCCCAGAAGACGTTTGGGCCACTCTACGATAGGCCCACCATATCAGGGTCCCCTCGTGAAATGACATGTAAGACTAGGCGAATCAGCAAGTTGACCCCGAATGCTGGCCCATCATTGGAGGCAAGGGGTTTCGCGACAGTGCCCTTTCCGGGCGTCCATCGAATTCACGCTGAGCCAGTATAATGTACCGGAGGCTCCCGTTATCGTGTCCCGGCTAGAAAAATCTTTCACGGATCGCCAATGGCGCAACTTGCTAACCGACATCCACGATGGAGAGGTAATTGTCGTAGTCGGGCCGGAACTTGCTGTGGGAGGGGACGATCCCGATCAAACGACGCTCTATGACCGTTTGGCGCGCGAACTGGTTCGGCGATTGAGTCTGAAAGAAGATCTTCTCCCCAGAGCCTACAGACTGCTGGATGTTTCCAACCTCTACTTGCAGAATCCCGAAAACGAAGCTGATGATCTTTTCCGCGAAGTAAGAGACATATGGAACGACCTCCGATGGCCCGTTCCGAAAGCCCTGCGGCGTTTGGCTGAAATCCGTGGACTGAACCTGTTTATCACGACTACTTTCGATTCATTGCTGGCGGATGCGTTGAATGAAACACGCTTCGGCGGCGCCAAGCGTACCGCTGTATTGTCGTACTCCGAGAAGGCTCAGATGCAGGATCTTCCCGTCGAGTGGGACGCGTCCCCGCGTCCCACGGTCTTTCATCTGTTGGGGAAGTTCAACGCTTCTGGCGACTATGCCCTGACGGAAGAAAAAATCCTCGAGTATATCTATCGCCTGCAATCGCGCGACTTGAGGCCGCCGAATCTGTTCGACCTGCTCAAATCTAAAAAGCTGTTGCTTCTGGGGTGCAGTCTGCCAGGGTGGCTCGCGCGCTTTGCCTTGCGGGCGTCAAAGGGCGACCTTCTGCTGACGCAAGGTGCGAAAGGCAGTGTCGTGGCCGATCGGACCTTGTGCCCCGATGAGGAATACAGCATGTTTCTCGAGCGCCGAAAAATGTGGCCGTATCGCGAAGGGGATGCGATTCAATTCGTCGAGGAACTGCATCGGCGCTGGCAGGGACAATTTGGTTCCGCTATTCCCTTGGAGGCAGCGCTTCCCGAACAACCCGAAGCCTTCCGGCCCTACTCCGTGTTTCTTAGCTATGCCAGCGAGGATCGCCCGGTTGCCCTCCAAGTGGTACAGGCGCTGGATGGGGCCGGTGTGGATGTGTGGTTCGATAAGCTTCAGTTGGAATCCGGCGATAGCTTTAGGCTGGTAATCGAGAAAAACATCGAACACTGCTCTTATTTCGTGCCTTTGGCTTCACGACATACTACGCGGATGGATAAGCGATTCTTTCAAAGGGAATGGAAGAAGGCCATCGATGAGGCGGTCGAGTGGCCTGAAGGGTATCCGTTTATCCAACCGCTCCTCATTGACGACGTCGAACTGACTGCCCCCGGCATTCCGGAAACATTCCGGAAATATCATGCGCGACGCTTGGAAGACTTGCCGGCGTTCATTGCAGACGCCCAAAAGCGCATACGAGAGATGCGGCTCAGCAGGAGAACAGGATGAACGCAGGCGGCACCCTCGTCGATGTGCCGGTGGATCGGCGACGGGAGCCCTGGCTCGGTCTCGCATCCTATACGGAGACTGAGGCCGAGTTGTTTTATGGTCGCGAAGCGGAGACGGACGAACTGCTGCGGATGCTCCGCCGCGAAACGCTGACGGTTGTGTTCGGACCTTCCGGCACCGGGAAAACGTCGCTCCTGCAAGCAGGGTTGTCTCCGAAATTGCGGGCGGATCACTTTTTGCCAGTGATTGTACGGATCGATTACTCTGGTAACCAAGCGACCCTCGTGAGCCAGGTCCGCGCTGCTATGGCCGAGGCCTTGCGGGATTACGCAATAGAGGATACTTCCTGCCCCGCGGATCACGCCGCCCGGGAAACGCTCTGGGAATACTTCCACAGAGCAGTCCTTTGGGACAGGCGCAACAACCCGATTACGCCAGTAGTCCTATTCGATCAGTTCGAAGAGATCTTCACCCTGGGCCACAATCACGCCGGAACGAATGAGCTGGTGCGTGAGTTGTCCGAGTTGATCGAGAACTACATTCCGGAAACGGTTCGTGCGCGCGTCGAGCGCACGGGCGAGAAACTGGGATTCGACGCCGGGGAACAGCATTACAGAGTGCTGATCTCACTGCGTGAGGATTTTGTTTCCCGTTTGGATAGCCTGCGAAGGACGATGCCGTCGGTGATGCACAACCGGTTCGCGCTGACGAGAATGGACGGCCAACAGGCGCTGGGCCCGGTGCTGAAACCCGCGCGTGGAATCGTAAGTGATGCGGTGGCGGAACAAATCGTGCGCAAGGTCGCCTCGGCCGGCGCCCGGATTCCTCTGAAACAAGTGTCCATTGATCCAGCGCTGCTCAGCCTGATGTGCCGGGAGTTGAATACGCGCAGGCTGGTAGAGAAACAGGAAACGATCCAGGTGGACCTGGTGAACAATGCCGCCGCCGACATTTTGAAAGACTTTTACGAACGGTCGTTCCAGGGTCTCCAGCCGCAGGCCCGGGCTTTCGTGGAGGACCGGTTGCTGACTTCGGATGGCTTCCGAACTACGGTGGCAATGGATGCCGCGGCGCATGAAGGCCTGCGCGGCGATATGGAAGTCCTGGTGGACCGGCGGGTGCTTCGCGCCGAGGAACGGTTAGGGCTTCCGCACTTGGAATTGACCCACGACGTCCTGACTCAGGTGGCACGCGCGAGCCGCGGGGAGCGGCAGGCGCGGCAGGAACGCGAACGCGGTCTGCGCGACCTGAGCTGGACGCGACGTTCGTTGGTGGTGTCGGGCTCCGTGGCCCTTTTGTGGCTTATTTTTGCGGTCGTGGCACAGCTCACCACGAATGTTGTTTGGATCCTAAATCAGAGGGCGCAGGACGCACAATTCTTTTTGCGGGGAAGGCATCCGGTGAAGGACATCGTGCTGGTGGTGATCGACCAGAAATCGCTGGATACGTTTCCGGAGCTTCGGGCGTTTGGGCATCCTTACTATGCCGAGGCCATCCACGCGGCTGCAGCAGGACAGGCGAAGGTGCTGGCGTTCGACGTCGCCTTCGATACTTCGGTCGAGAATTGGTTTCCCAATCACGATCAGATTCTGGCGGAAGCGGTCGCTTCGGCGCGGATTCCCACGATCATCGCTTACAGGCCAGAATTGCTACTGAAACACGCCGAGCGGCCGGTTCCCGTCAACATGCTCGCCGCAGCGCTGGGGCTGGCCGCTTACAGCAATTTGATGGTCGACAGGGACGGCTTTGTCCGCAATCAGAAACTCATCGTCGACGGGCGCGATATGCAGCTCGAGCGCGCTTTCGCCCTCCGTGTCGCGGAAAAATTCGTCGGGTCGGATGCCACGCTCGACCGCGGCACGCTTACGCTCAATGGACGGTCGGTTCCGATTTCCCGCGATCGCGCGATCACCATCAACTTCGCCGGGCCCGCCGGCACCTTTCCGCGCGTCTCGCTGGGCGATTTTCTGGGCGCGTACAGGGAAGGCAACATCGCGAAGCTTAAATCGTCGGTCGAGGGCAAGGCCGTGCTCCTGGGCCCGGACTATAATGAAGATCGCTGGCGGACACCGTTTTATACCCGGATCGGCAACTCTGAATTCACGACGGCCGGCGTCGAGATTCATGCCAACACTCTGGCGACGCTTCTGAACGGCGACTATCTGCTGCCGGCTCCGATGTGGGCCCGTTACGCGGCCCTGATCGCAGTGGCCGCCCTGACGATCTTGGGTGCATCTCTCGCCATTCGAAAAGCCGCGCTGGTGCAGGCGGCGATCGTCACCGCGATCGGCGCAGGGACGCAGATGGCATTTCGTTCCGGCTCGATCTTCCCCCTGCTCGAACTGCTCTTGTGCTGGCAGCTGTGCCTAACCGCTACGATGGTATTCCTCCTTTCCGTAGCAGTCGCCCCCGGCGACCTTTTCCGCCGGGCGTTTCGCGGTTTGTCGGAAAGAAGGGGGCTGTGATCCGCAATATTGCGGCCGGTCGCTAAACAGCCTCCCTTTCCACGCTATATTCTTGGGCAGCCGCCGAGAACCGGCATCGATTTAACGCAGTGATTTGTCGTAAGCATGTGGGTCTGGCCCTCCAGGTAGCCCGGGCGTAGAAGAGCCATCAATGTGATCGAGACGCTCAGCGACGCATGCTCCCCTCGGCGTTCCCCAACGTATTCCAACAAAAATGCGTTGAAGACATGCGGGTTGGCGACGCCAGGTAAACGCAACCCACCGAACCCGTCGAAAAACTCACTGACCACTGCGAACCCCATGCCACCCTATCGCGCCACTCTTCGGTCACAGGTTTAGGAAACGATTTTATCCTCGCCTCGGGAAAGGACCCACACCTCCGCACCCCCGCAAAACCGCCTCTCCGCTCATCGGATCGCAGCGCGAATCTTCCGTTTGGGCGTTACTAAACCCCTATCCGCCCACCCTCCGGGTGTACCCTGTTCCCGGAGGGTAACTCTACCTATGAGTTCTCAACGTAAACTGAAAGCCGCCCGTGCTAACGGCGCTCTTGCCAAGGGTCGGAAAACCCCAGCCGGCATCGCGCGTTCCGCCAGGAACGCTTACCGCCATGGTCTCCTCGCCTCATCCATCCTTCTCAACGGCGAAGACACCGAAGATTTTGACAAACTCCACCGTCAATTCCTCGAGCGCTTCCTCCCCACTGACGGTATCGAAGCCGGTCTCATCGAAGAAATGGTCTCCTCCTGGTGGCGCATCCGCCGCGCCTGGTCCATCGAGCGGGAAATCGTTCAATCCGAGGTCCTCAGTGAGCGCGAAACGAACGTCGCTTCGCGGACCGCCAAAGCCTTCGCGTATCTCTCCCTTTCGCCCGCGCTCAACCTCGTCCACCGTTACGAGGCCCGTCTCCAGCGGAATTTCCAGCGCGCCATGGAAAACCTTCTGCTTCTGCGCGAGGACGCCCGTCTCGAAGCAGCTTCAGTCGCCGAAAGCCAGCCGGCACAGAACGTCCCCGCACCCCCAAACCCTGCTTCCGGGCGGTCTCCCGGCCAGCCCACACCTTCGGCCCCACTTCCCGATGCCAGAGGTAACATGTTGGAAAATAAGGGACCGTCTGACACAGCCCTCATCCAAAAGCCCGTCCTGCTCAGCCGCCCGATCAAGCGCGAGCAAAATATACGAAACGACGCTAATCCCATTTCCGAACACCCGGCCGAAGCCCCTGCGAACCGTGAACCTGACGAAATTCCGCCCGCGAGCAGGCCGGCGCCATCCGGAACCACGCTCCTTTGACCATTCCCGGCCCTCGCCGGGATACCAGCAGCTTCTACCCACGCCGGAGCCGCGTCCATCCTCATTGAACGCCTCGCAGCCGGCCATGAGGCCCGTCCCGCTTGGCCGTGCGAAACTGGAACCAGGATGGAAAACAAGGAAATTGCGCGCATCCTCAACGAGACGGCCGATCTGATGGAGATCGCCGCTGAGGACGGCTTCCGCATCCGCAGCTACCGTAACGGCGCGTCCGCCGTCGAGGGTTATCCGGAGCGCGTCGAAGCGATTCTGAAAGACCCTTCGCGCAAGATTACCGATATTCCCGGCATCGGCAAAGGGCTGGCGTTCGTGCTTGAGGAACTTGTCGCGCGCGGTTCGTGCGAGCGGCGCGACGAATTGCTCGCAAGGTACCCCGCTTCGACGCTGGATTTCCTGAAGATCCAGGGTCTGGGGCCGAAGAGCATCGCCCTGCTTTTCGAACACTACCGCGTCAGTACCATCGACGAACTTGAGCGGCTTTGTCTCGACCAGAAGCTGCGCCTTCTGCCGCGGATGGGAGCGAAGCTTGAGGAAAAGGTGCTGCGGTCGATTACACAATATCGAAAGAGCGCCGGGCGGTTCCTGCTCAGCTTCGCGGACCGCACGGCTCAGGAGTTGACGGCGTACCTCATGGAGGGTGGCGGCATCGAGAGCGTGACGCCCGCCGGAAGCCTCCGCCGGGGCAGAGAGACGGCTGGCGATCTGGATCTGCTTGTTACCGGACGCGGGGCCGGCGAAGCCCTTGAACGGTTCGTGAAGCACCCGCGAGTAGCGGAGGTCCTGGGGCATGGCGAAAACAAGGCGAGCGCCCGCTTTGGGCACGAGGGCCTGCAAGTGGATGTGCGCGCTTTGCCCGCCGGGAGCCGCGGTGCGGCGCTGCAATACTTCACGGGCAGCAAGGAGCACAACGTCGCGCTGCGGAATCGCGCCGTGCGCATGGGCTTCAAGCTGAGCGAGTATGGACTGTTCCGGATCGCGGACGAGTCGAAAGTTGCCGGCGAGACCGAAGAGGGCGTCTACGAAGCGCTTGGTCTGCGTTGGATTCCGCCCGAATTGCGCGAAAATCAGGGCGAAATCGAAGCGGCGGAAGCGGGGACCCTGCCCGGGCTCGTCGAGCTTTCCAATATTCGCGGCGACGTCCACATGCACACTACCGAAACCGACGGCCGCGCGTCTCTTGAAGAAATGGCTCACGAAGCCCGCGCGCACGGCTACGAATACATCGCTATCACCGATCACTCAAAAGTGATGGCGATGATGAACGGCCTGGACGAGGCGCGCGTCGTTGCATTTGCCAGGCGCGTCCGCGAGATCAATGCCGGCATTGCGCCCGATGGCGACGGCGAGGATCTCGGCATCCGCGTCTTCTCCGGCCTCGAATGCGACATCCTGAAAGACGGCACGCTCGATATCGCCTGGGACGCCCTTGCGGAACTCGACTGGGTGATCGGCAGCGTCCACAGCCACATGAATATGGAGGCGCCCGAGATGACGGACCGCCTGCTGCGCGCCCTCGAATGCCCTCATCTGCGGATTCTGGGGCATCCCACCGGAAGGCTGCTTCTCCACCGCGATCCGTTTCCGTTCGATTTCGAACGCGTGGCCGCGGAGGCGGTGAGGCGCGGCGTGCTATTCGAGATCAACGCGAGTCCGGAGCGGCTCGACCTGAACGCAACTCTGGCGCGCACGGCGAAAGCACTGGGTGGAAAATTCGTGATCTCGACCGACGCGCATCATCCGAAGCACTTGGCAAACATGCGTTACGGCGTCGCCATGGCGCGGCGCGCGTGGCTCGGTCCTGAAGACGTGCTGAATACAAGATCGGCCGATGGGTTTGCGGCAGCCATTCGCCGTAACTAGAGGATTCTTCTTGGAACCATCCGCCGCCCGCATCCGTAACTGGTAAGAACGATGAAAACACACTTTTTCACGCTGCTCCTCCTCGCCCCCCGGTTCCTGAACGGCGCCGAAGTTTCAGTGCCGGTCGAAAAGTACACGCTCTCGAACGGCATGCGCGTTATCCTTTCTCAGGACAAAGCTGTGCCCGTGGTCTCGGTCTACCTGATGTACGGCGTGGGCGCGCGCTCCGAAGAGAAGGGGCGCACCGGCTTCGCTCATCTGTTTGAGCACATGATGTTCCAGGGTTCGGCTAACGCCCCGAAAGGCGTTCACTTCAAGACGGTCGAATCGAATGGGGGGAACCTCAACGGATCCACTCATCAGGACTACACCGACTATTTCGAGGTGCTGCCGTCGAACAAGGTCGCGATCGGGCTGTGGCTCGAATCCGACCGAATGCGCTCGCTCGCCATCACCGATGAGAACCTCACGAACCAGAAGGAAGCCGTGAAGCAGGAGCGGCGCCTGTCCTTCGACAATCAGCCCTACGCGACAGCGATCGTCGATCACTGGCCGCAGCTTGCGTTCAAAAACTGGCAGAGTTCTCATTCCCTGATTGGCTCTTATGAGGACCTGAACGCGGCGTCGGTGAAGGACGTTTCCACGTTCTTCAAGACTTACTATGCTCCGAACAACGCGATTCTCGTGCTCTCGGGAGACATTGACAACGTGGCCGTGAAGAAGTTGATTCAGGCCTATTTCGGCGATATCCCGTCGCAGCCCCAACCGAAGCACCCGGACCTTTCGGAGCCGCCGGACGCAGCCCCGGGATCGAAGGTGTATAAGGACGCGTTGGCCAATGTCCCGGGTGTCGTCGCGGGCTATCCAGGGCCGAAACGCCGCTCGGCCGACTACTATGCTCTGGCGATGCTCGATGTCCTGATGACGGGCGGGGAGAGTTCGCGCTTCCAACTCAATCTGATAAAAGGCAAGCAGTCGGTTGTCAGCTATGAGGCGAACCTCGGCTGGCCGTTCGGCGACGCCTCGGATTACAAAGACCCGAACGTGTACGCCATGTTTCTGATCCACAAGCCAAACTTCACGGGCAGGCAGATTGCGGATCAGGCGCAGGAGGAATTCACCAAAATCCAGAAAGAAGGCGTCGATATGAAGGAACTGACACGTGCGCGTACGTTCTTGCTGGCTTCGCGGTTGAACTCCCTGCAAAGCTCGCTCACTCGTGCAAAACTGCTTGCTCAGTACGAACTGTTCGATGGGAAGCCGGAGTTGATCAACACCGAACTCGGATTCTTCACTGCCGTAACACCGGAGCAGATTCAGGCCGTCGCTAAAAAATACCTTACGCCTGAAAAGCGCTCCGTACTCGAGATCGTGCCCGCGCCGAAGGAGGCAAAGAAGTGAGACATTTTCTGGTAGTCCTAATCGCGGCAGCCGCGCTCAGCGCTCAAACTCTCGACCGCACAAAGCCGCCCGAAACGCAGCCGCTGCCCGCTTTCAAGCTGCCCCCTGTGTATGAAACGAAGCTTACGAACGGACTCGGCATTGTTTTGGTGGAAGACCCGCGCTTTCCGCTGATCAGCGTGCGGCTGACCTTCGCGGCCGGATCGAAGTTCGATCCAAAGGACCTGCCGGGTCTCGCGGAAAGTACGGCCGCACTGCTGACCGAGGGGACCGCGAAGCGAACCTCGCGGCAACTCGCCGAAGAGTTGGCATCGATTGGCGGCGCCCTCAACGGCCGCTCGACGGGCGACACACTCGTGCTTGCGGGCGGGTCGCTCGCGGAGCACTCCTCGAAGCTGGTCGAACTCGTGGCGGACGTGGCGCGGAACGCCGCCTTCCCGAAGGACGAAGTCGAGTTGCGCAAGCAGAACAGGCTACAGAACCTTTTGCAGCAACAGTCGGAACCGGCGTTCCTCGCCGAGGAGAAGTTCGCCGCCGTACTCTACGGCTCCCATCCGTATTCGCGCATCGCGCCGACCGCGGCGTCTCTTGAAAAGCTCGACGGCTCCGCCGTGAAGGCGTTCCGCGACGCGCGCATCGTGCCGAACAACGGCGTACTGATACTTCTGGGCAAGCTTCCTTCCCGGGCAGCCACATTAAAGCTGATCGAAGCCAATTTCGGTTCCTGGCAGCGGAAGGAAATCAGCGATCCTCCGGCGTCGGCCGTTCCCGAAGCGAAGCGTCAGGTCGTCCTGGTCAACCGGCCCGGTTCCGTGCAGGCGGATATTCGCGCTGGACAGGTCGCCATCAGCCGCCAGAGTCCCGAATATCTCCCGCTGGTCGTGGGCACAACCATCCTCGGAGGCGGCGCGTCGTCGCGTCTGTTCAACAATATTAGAGAGAAAAAGGGATACGCCTATAGCGTGCACAGTTACGTCGATGCACGCCGTGAATCGAGCGCCCTGACCGCCGTCACGCAGGTCAGGAACGAGGTCGTTGAGCCGGCGATGAAGGATCTTCTGGGCGAACTCGAAACCATCGGCAAGGAGCGCGTCTCGCCCGAGGAACTCACGAGCGTGAAGAACTACATGAGTGGACGGTTCGTCATGGGACTTGAGAGCCAGAACGGTCTTATTGAACAACTGAACCTCGTGAAGTCGATGGCCCTTCCAAACGATTACCTCGAAACGTACACCACGCGGCTCCGCTCGGTGGAGCCGGATCAGATCGAGCGCGCGGCGGCGAAGTACATTTCGCCGGGCAAAGCCGCGATTGTGGTTGTAGGGGACGCGGAGAAGATCGGCAAATCCCTGGAAAAATTCGGAAAAGTGGAAGTAGTGAAGTAGGTCAGATTTCCTGGTGGGCAACGCCGGGCGGCGGCCTGCGGGAAACGGTAAAGTCGAATTCATGAAGATTGTCTCTTCGAAGGAAGTCTATCGGTGCGGGCTGTTTCACGTTACCGAAGAGTGCGCGCGCGACAAGACGGGATTTGAAATCCGCCGCTCCGTGGTACGGCACGCCGGATCGGCCGTGATGATGGCGGTGGATGAGAACGAGCGCGTGCTCCTGGTGCGGCAGTACCGGCTCCCGGCGGATCAACTCATGTGGGAGTTGCCCGCCGGGAAACTTGATCCCGGAGAGAATCCCCTGCAAGCCGCCCGGCGCGAACTGCGTGAGGAGACCGGTTACCGCGCGCGAAAGTGGCGCAGGCTCGCCGCATACTATGCGAGTCCGGGTTTCGTCGCTGAGAAGATGAATCTGTTTCTCGCGACCGGTCTGATTCCAGGCGAGGCGCAGCCAATGGATGATGAGCGCATCGAGTGCCGCTGGTTTGGGATTTCCGAGATCGACAAGGACATCCGGTCGGGACGCATCCTGGACGGAAAAACGATCATCGGATTTCTGGCCTGGCAGCGATATGCGCGGGGGACCGGCCTCACCGCGCGCTAGAATGGGGTTTGCTGCTCTCGATCACCCCGAAACTGGATCGTCCCGCCTGGCTCCGCGCGCCCGCGCCGGTTGGAGAAGGTTACCGCGAGCTTAAGTCGCTCATCGAACGTCTGAAGCTCCATACAGTGTGCGAGAGTGCGGCCTGTCCGAATGTTGGCGAATGCTGGAACCGGCGTACCGCGACGTTCATGATTCTCGGAAACGTCTGTACCCGCCGTTGCGGGTTCTGCGCCGTCCAAAAAGGTCCGCCGCAAGAGGTGGATTACGATGAGCCGAGGCGCGTGGCGGAAGCTGTTGAAGCCATGGGACTCAACTACGCCGTCGTGACCAGCGTCAATCGGGACGACCGCAGGGACGGTGGCGCGGAGTTGTTTGCCATGACCATCCGCGCCATTCGCGAGCGAGTTCCGGGGTGCCGGGTCGAGGTGCTGGTGCCGGACTTCCAGGGCGTCCGCTCTTCGATGGACATCGTGATGGACGCGGCGCCCGACGTGCTGAATCACAATACGGAGACCGTACCGCGCCTCTACCGCCAGGTGCGCCTGGGCGCGCGCTATGAGCGATCGCTTGAAATGCTCGCTTACGCCAAACGGCTCCGGCCGGAGACGCCCGTCAAGTCGGGGCTGATGCTTGGTCTGGGAGAAACAATGGAAGAGGTTCGCGCCACGATGGCGGACCTTCGCGCGCATCAGGTGGATATTTTGACTTTGGGCCAGTATCTTAGGCCATCGCCCAAACACCTCCCCATCGTGCGGTACGTTCCACCCGTGGAGTTTTTGTCGTTAAAGCTGAAAGGCGAGACGATGGGATTTCAGCACGTTGAAGCCGGACCGCTGGTGCGGAGCTCGTACCATGCCGCCGAGTCCGCGGAACATTCGCAGGCGGCTGTTCGTATTTAGCCCATGGGAGGGTGTGTATGCGTACGTATACAAGCGAGCGCGGAGGCGCGCTGGGACGCGTGCTGCTCGGTATTGCCATCATCGGGGTTCTGGGATTGGGGCTGCTGGCGCTGACGGGAATCTACATAGCGCGGAATGTGAACGTGGAAACCACGGAGACTTCCAATGGCGCGAATATCCGCGTCCAGACACCCGCCGGATCGATAAATATCCGTGCGCGGGAGCGGCTGGACCCTGCTTCCATCGGCGTGCCTCTTTACCCGGGCGCGGATCGCGTCCGCGAGAGTGGCAAGTCCGCCGAGATCGATCTGGATCTTGGAGACGAGCACAAGGGCTTGAGCATCCAGGCTGGCGAATTCACCACTCCGGATTCGCCGGAACGGGTAGCGAAGTTCTACCGGGAGCGGCTGCCCCACTGGATATTCAACAAAGGGCCGCGCGGCAAGATGGAGATGCACTATAGTGAGCACGGCTACAAGCGGATTATTGGGATCCGCGAGAAGAACGGCGAGACGAGAATTTCGGTGGCGTCGGTGGGCCAGGGCGCGGTGAATTAGGCGTCGAACTCCACCCTGCACGTTTCGATCACGGGATTCGTGAGCACGTCTTGGGCCAGCGTCTCCACTTCTGTTCGAGCCTGCTCCGCGCCAACGCCCGGTTCGATCGAAATCTCGAAATATTTGCCTTGTCGCACGTCCGCCACGGAGTGATATCCGAGGCCGGCTAACGCGGACCGGACCGTCTTGCCTTGGGGATCGAGCACGGTGGATTTCAGAGAAACGTAAACGCGGGCTTTCATGGGATACCTATATTGTACCTCCGTCCGATGCGGTCCGGTGAGAACGACCTGGGCATCCGGTGCCCTATAATGAAGACGAATGGGAATGCTCTCGCAGCGGCTTCAAGTCAAGGTTTCGCAGACTCAAATCCTGACCCCAAGCCTTCTGCAAATGGTGAAGGTCCTCCAGCTAAACCGGATGGAGCTGAAGGACATGCTCAATCAGGAAGTGGTGGAGAATCCGGTACTCGAGGAATCGACGGACGACGACGGTGAATTGACCCCGGAGGAACTCGCCCCGCTTCTTGAAGGCGAGAGACAACTGGACCCCGCCGAGGAGGGAATCCTGGTTGATTCCAACAGGATGGACGGCGTCTCCGGCGAAAAATCGCTCAACCCGGAGCTATACCGCGAGGAAATCGATTCGTCTCCCGCCGGATTGGCGGAAGCGGCAGAGGCCCCCGAACCGCCTGCGGCCCCGGACTCTTTCGAAGAAACGGACCTTGGGCCGACTTTCGACGAATGGATGGAGCCGGGCTTCAAGAGCCCTGCATCGGAATCGATTGAAAAGCCGTCTTTCGAAACGTTTCTCTCCTCGCCCGTGATGCTCTGCGACCACCTGCGCTCGCAGTTGAGCATCTCGCTCGTTTCCGACAGCCTCAGGGACGCGGCCGAGTTTATCATCGGGAATCTGAACGAAGACGGCTATCTCTCCGCTTCGATCGACGAGATCGCCGAGCAGGGTGATCACTCGATTGAGGAACTGGAGCGGGCGCTCGCGATCATCCAATCGCTTGACCCCGCCGGTGTTGGAGCGCGTGACCTCCGCGAATGTCTGCTGCTCCAGATCGAAAGCCGCAATGGACGCGACGGCGTGGCCTGGCAGATCGTCGCGAATCACCTGAAATTGCTTGAGACCAGGCAGTTCAAGGAACTCGCCCGGGTGCTCGGGCGCCCGCCGGAACACATCGAGATCGCCGTCGATCTGATCCGGCACCTCGACGGGCGGCCAGGTCTCCGGTATAACGGTCCCGGCGCCCGGCTGATCGAACCCGACGTTTACGTCACCAAGGACGCGGAGGACTACATCATTCAGATGAACGACGAAGGACTGCCGCAGCTCCGCCTGAACGCGCAGTACCGGCGCATGCTGGACAAGGACAACTCGAAGGAAATTCGCAACTACGTCAAAGAGCGGTTCACGTCGGCAATCCAGTTGATGAAGAGCATTGAGCAGCGCAAGCAGACCATCCTGCGCGTCTGCGAGGCCATCGTCAAGCGGCAGATGGAGTTCCTGAGCGACGGCATCGACCGTCTTCGTCCGATGATGATCAAGGACGTCGCGGACGAAGTCGGCGTGCACGCTTCAACCGTAAGCCGTGCCGTCGCGGGCAAGTACATGCACACACCGCAGGGAGTCTTCGAATTACGTTACTTTTTTTCGGAAGCCGTTCAGGGACATGCGGGCGGCTCGATGCCGCTTTCGGTCCTGAAACGCAAAGTAAAGAAGATGATAGATGAGGAAGACCGTAATCATCCGCAAACGGACGACCAGATCGCCCTGCTGCTTCAGGAGCAGGGCATCCAGGTGACCCGGCGCACGGTTGCGAAATATCGCGAAGATCTGAAGATACCACCGAGCCATCTGAGAAGGAATCGGGAGTAACAGACGAGGTAGCGCGAAGGACACGGAGCCAAATATGAAGATCACTTATACAGGCCGGCAAGTCGAATTGACGCCGGGGCAGGTAAGGAAGATCGAAGTGCAGTTCGCCAAGCTATCAAAGCTGCTTGACGGGAAAGAACAACAGGAGGCGCACGTAACTCTATCGCTTGAGCGCGGCCGTCACACCGCGGAAGTGACCGCGCAGTACCACGATCACCCACTGGTTGGCGTCGCTTCCGGAGCGGACCTGTTTGCTTCGCTGAACGCCGCCATGAAGAAACTGGAGACGCAGGCGATCAAGGTGAAGGGTAAGTGGCGGGAATCGAAGCGCGGCGCCGGCGCAAAGGTGGCCGTATTGACGCCGGCTCCAGCCGTAGCCGAGGACCAGGGTGACGGCTCCCGCCAGGTTTTCCGCGTCCATCACACACTCGGGCGCAAGCCAATGACGGTGGACGAAGCGGTGATAGAGATGGACGGAAGCCGCGACTATCTGGTGTATCGCGATGCCAACACCGGCGGGCTGTCTGTACTGCTTCGCCGCCGCGATGGCCACTTCGACCTTGTCGAAAGCTAATTGCGCGAATGCCTACCGCGAAAGCTGAATCGAAGACGCCTCGCCCGCCCGCGGAACTGGTAATCATTACGGGCCTCAGCGGGTCGGGCAAGGGGTCGACTCTGCGGGCGCTTGAGGATCTGGGCTACTACGCGGTTGATAACCTCCCGATCGACCTGATCCCGAAGTTCGCGGAACTCACGCGCGATTCCCCCACTGTCCGCGCGGCCGCGCTGGTTGTGGACATCCGGGAAGGGGAGAGCCTGAAGCGTTTCCCCGCAATCTACGCCCGCATCAGACACATGGTTTCGACGCGGCTCCTTTTTCTTGAGGCCGCTGACGATGCCCTTGTTCAGCGCTTCAGCGAGACGCGCCGGCCTCATCCGCTGGGAAGGGAGAATTCTGTTTCCAAGAGCCTCAGGACGGAGCGCCGCCACATGGCTCCGATTCGGGCCTTGGCGGACGTGATCATCAACACATCGCACTACAATGTGCACGAGCTGCGTGCGAAGATTGGCGACACCTTTCGTGGCGCCCGCGAAGAGTCCTTAGTACGCATCAGCGTCGTGAGCTTCGGCTACCGGCACGGGATTCCGGCGGACAGCGACCTGGTTTTCGACGTCCGGTTCCTGCCGAATCCGAACTACATCCCGCGGTTCAAGAAATTGACAGGCCGCGACCCCGGCGTGACAAAGTACATACGGTCCTTTCCGCAAACCGGTGAGTTCATCGAGAAGATAACCTCCCTTCTGACGTATCTGCTGCCTCACTACATCAAAGAAGGGAAATCTTATTTGACCATCGCGTTCGGATGTACGGGCGGCCATCACCGCTCGGTAATGATCGCCGATCAGGTACGCACGAATCTGGCAAAGGTGGGTTTCAAAGCGAAGTCGTTGCACCGGGATCTGCTAAAGCCGGTGTGACGATCTTCTCACCCTGCCAACATGTTAAAATTTTTCTGTGCTCGGCAACGGCGCAAAGCTCGAGTACTCCATCGCTGACGTTCGCCGTATGCTCGGCGTAACCACCCGGCAGCTCTCGGGTTGGCGGCGCCAGGGGTTTGTGGCTGCCACGCGTTCATTCACATTTTCCGACCTGATCGCCCTCCGGAGCCTGCAGGCCTTGCTCGATCAGAACGTAGCGCCGCGGCGGATCGCCAAGGCCATCGCATCGCTTAAGAGCAAGCTCGCAGGGGTCCAGCACCCTCTCGCGGAACTGAAAATCACATCGGATGGAAAGACCATCGAAGTCCACGTCGCCGGGCAAAGAATGGAAGCGATGACCGGCCAGATGCTTTTCGATTTCGATACTGCGGAGATCGACAATCTGAAGTCGTTTCCAAAGGGGCCGAAGTCCGACGGTGCGTCGAGCAAGCGGATTTCCGACTACTGGTTTCAGAGAGGCCTCGATATGGAAGAATCCGGCCTGCCCGCCGCCGATTGCATGGAGGCATATGAAAAGGCGATCGATTCCAATCCCGCCGCCGCGGGTGCGATGGTAAACCTAGGCACTATTCTCTATCACCTGAAGCGGTTCGACGAATCCGAGAAGCAGTACCGCCGCGCGATTGAAGTGGAGCCGGGTTACTCGCTCGCTCATTTCAATCTCGGCAACCTGTTTCACGAGAAAGGCAGCCTGGACGAGGCCCGCGAACACTACGTGCGAGCCATCGAACTCAATGCGAACTACGGGGACGCGCATTACAATCTCGCGCTGCTGCTCGAAAAGAAGGGCGAATTCATGCAGGCAGTGCGCCACTGGTCGGCGTACCTGAAGATCGATTCGTCGAGCTCCTGGGCGCAGGTAGCGCGGCGGCAACTCGACATGCTGCGAAAGGTGACCATCGTGCCCTCCCGTGGCTGAGACGGCGCCGCGCCGCCGGGTCCATATGGTCCTTCCCCGAGTCTACCCGATCCTCGACACCGAATCCCTGGCGCGGCGGTCCTCAAGCCTCTCGGTTGCCGCCGCAGCCTTTCTCGATGCCGGCGCGGGGATTCTCCAGATCCGCCACAAGGGGCACTGGTCGAGGGACGTGTTCGGCGAAGCAGAGCTTGTCGCGCATCTCGCGCGCGAAGCCGGCGCCATTCTGATTGTGAACGACCGCGCCGACATCGCCATGCTCCTCGGGGCAGGTCTTCATATCGGACAGGATGATCTCTCCCCGCGCGACGCCCGAAGGCTCACCGGCCCCGATGCCATTCTCGGTTTCTCCACGCACAACTCCGTCCAACTCGCGGCCGCGGGCGGAGAGCCGGTCAACTACGTCGCCTTCGGTCCCGTATTTGCGACCGCCTCGAAGGAGAATCCGGATCCCGTGACCGGTACCGCTGAGCTCATGCGCGTCCGCGCGCTTGTTGAGCAACCGCTCGTCGCGATCGGCGGCATCACGCTTGAGAATGCGCGCGACACGCTCGCGGCGGGCGCCGATTCGGTAGCCGTCATCTCCGCCCTGCTGCCCGAACCCTGCACGAGCACGGGCCTTCGAAAGCGGATGGAGGAATGGCTCGACCGGATGTCAGGTTTAACCAGGCCGGCGGCCGGCGAGACTTGACTGCGGCAAACCACCAGGCAAAGCGGGTACAGAGCCGCGACGGCAATCGCGAACTCCAGGTAGAGTAGCGGCGCAGCCTCCACCTGTGCTCCGGGGGCACGGTTGGGCACCGCGGCGTACCACTCCGCGTGGACGCTGCGTTCTCTCAGAGAGTCCACCGCACGCGGTGCCGCGTTCACCATGGGGACCTGCAGGAGTTAGTGGAACATCGGTACGCGGCCGAAGGTTGCGAGCACAGTCATGATCGGCTCCGCTGCGCTGCTGGCAAAGTGCGGCAGCGTGATCGCGCGGCCGAGCGGCATCACCGGAAGAGCCGCGACGCGCGGGATACTCGCTCGGGTTCAAGTGCCTGAAGGGGACCGGGTGTGCGCTAGGCGGCGCGGCGGACAGGCAGGCAGAATACTTCCGCGATCAGGAAGAGCGCGGTTGCGGACAGGCCGATTCTCAGGCCGAGCCGAGGGCTTACGGCGGAGAACGCGAAAGAGGCGAAGGCGGCGCACAAAAGCGCGTGATCCAGCGCGTGAAAAAATCGCTAGCCCAAGTTCGTCACGGTCGCGATGATTTGGGCTTTTTGGGGCCGACGAATGATGACGAGGTTCTTGTTTGCAACGGCGGCGTCCGAGAAACGCGATGTAGTGTAGACTTACCCTATTGTAAGCAGATTCGAGAGGCCGAATCATCGTGACAAGGACGGCAACCTTCACAGGTACTGGTCGCGGTTGGAAACAGCGCATGGCTGACGGTCCGCGCCAAGCGATCGGAGATCTGGCGCGACTACAATCGGCGGGCCGACATGGAAAACCGCATTGCCGAGTTGAAGCATGATTTGGGAGCCCACGGCTTCTGCATGAAACAGTTCTTCGCGACAGACGCCGCTTTTCGGTCGGTGCTGCTGCTGT
>SYKU01000310.1 GCA_005808865.1 Acidobacteriota bacterium | reverse complement strand
GGGTGACCTCGATTGGGGTGGGTTGGCGAAGCGCGAACTCCGCCAAATTCCAGTTTTACCCCATGTTTATGGGGTCATCCAAATGGTTAGGCGCGCCTCAACCCTCACGGGCATGGCGATATGATGCATTGGTCAGGTGTAACTCATTAGTGCCCGATCTCGTACTGACGCTGATTTGCGCGCCGCCGGCTCGCCCGAACTCCGCCGAGTAGCCGCTCGCTTGAATCTTGAACTCCTGAATCGCGTCGATCGAGGGATTAATGGCTTGCGAACCGACCGTACCGACGTTGTTGTCGACCCCGTCGAGCATGAAATTGTTGTGCTCCGCGCGAGCGCCGTTCACCGACACGGCCTCGCCAAATTCGAAGCCCGCTCCCGAGGAACGCGTCGCCGGAATCGCGCCCGGGGTAAGTAACGTCAGTTGTAGGAACCTCCGTCCGTTGAGCGGTAGTTCAACTACTCTCTTGTTGGTAATTACAGTCCCCACCGCCGCGCTGTCGCTCGAAACCAGCGGGACCGTCTCTTCCACGGAAATCGATTCCGAGATCGAGCCAACTTCGAGGGTCATGTCCACACGCGCCCGTTGATCGACCTGGAGAACCAACCCCCGAACTTCGCGGGTTTTGAATCCTTGCTTTCTTGCAACGATGCGATAGCTGCCCGGCAGAAGGCGCGGAATCTCGTAGTTGCCATCGGCCGCGGTTTGAAAGGCGCGCGCGACGCCCGTTTCCACGCTGGTAGCGGTCACTTCGACACCTTCGATGGTCGCCCCGGTGGGATCGAGGACGGTCCCAAGGATCGACCCGGTAGCGGCGGCATAGGTTGGCAGGCAGGCGAGGGCGACCAGCGTCAAGAGCTTGTTGGGTTGGAACATGCTTAAACTCCCGAAAATTAGACTTTCTTCGTTAACCGCATCGACGATATAACACGCTCTATGCGAGGCGCTGTCAAGACTCTGGTCTGCTTTCTCTGCTTTCTCTTTTCAACCTCTGTTTGGGGACAAGCAGAACCGGCGATCGATATCGAGCCAGAAATACGCCGATACCAGACCATCGTGCAAGGCAATGGCAGTTCCTTGGAGGCCCGCGCCAACCTCGGAATCCTCTATTTCAGCGCAGGCCGCTTCGAGGAGGCGGCCGGTGAACTGAGCCGTTTCGCCGCAATGGCAACCGGTTTTTCGCGAGCCCGCCTTTATCTAGGAATGTCCCTGTCGCAACTGGGCCGGTTCCGGGAAGCCGTCCCGCATCTGGCGAAGGCGCGTGCCGGGGAACGCGACACAGAACTGGTGCGGTTGAGTGGACTACACCTGCAGCGATCCTACGTGGCGCTCGGGCGAAACGACGCGAGCGGGAGCGTGCTGGAGGAGCTGATCGGCAAGTTCCCAAACGATCCCGACGTCCTGTTTGCGGCTGGACAGTTCTATTCCCAACGCGCTGCGGTGGCGTGGAATCGCCTGGCTACGGCTGCGCCCGGCAGCCATCGATTCCATCAGGCGTTGGGCCAGGTTTACGAGAGCCGAGGCGACGATGCACGGGCCGACGTCGAGTATCGGCGCGCGTTGGAGTTGTTCCCGTCGCTGTCCGGCGTCCGCTTGCGGCTGGGCCGTCTCGCGCTGGCCGACGCGGGGCGCGCCGCCGAGGCAGCGCAATTGTTTCGCGAGGAGCTGTCCGTCAACCCCTCGAATCCGGACGCGCATTACGAACTGGGCGAAGTTCTGCGAAAGGAAGGCGGCCGCGAACTGGCACTCGCTCATCAGGAAAAGGCGGTCGCTTTGGATCCCAACTTTGTCGAAGCCCGTCTGGCGCTGGGCAGCCTGCTGGCCGAGACCGATCGGCGGGAGCAAGCGTTGCTGCAATTTCGCGCGGCGTGCCGAATCGATCCCGAAAGCGAGGTCGCCCGATATCGGTTGGCCCGATTATTGACCGTTCTGAATAGCGCCGAGGCGCCGAAAGAGATGTCCACTTACAAAGCTCTTCGCGAGCGAAATCAAGCTCGGAGCCAATCGCTGCTCGGTGTTCTGATGGGCCGGGGCAATACTCAACAGACGGTCGATTCGCGGTGAGTTTCTTCTTCACGCGCAGGCCGCGAAAGCCACGACCATCTCCATCATCATTCGGCCTGCCGGTGTGGTCCTATCGATGGCCACGGCTTAACCTGCGGAAGCCCACTCCGGCCTCTCACGGATTCCGGGCCTGACCGCGGAAACTCCCCACCGCCCGGCGGTACTCTACTCAGGTTGTGGCTTAGGATTCATCCTCGCTGGTGTCTCCTCTTACCGTCGCGCCGCACGGTGGGCGTAACTTTCGTTGAATAGATCGGTATTTCGATTCCGCCTGCGACGTGCCGGGGTGTCGGGCGGAGCCAATGGCGCGGGGTCGATGGCCGAGCGCATTCAAACAAGGCCGCAGCACCGAGACGAATCTGTTGTGGTGCAGCAGACGCGAGCGTCCGCGCCACAAACTCATTGGGCCTGGTTCAGGGCTGCGACAGTTTGTACACGCGCGCGGCGTCCACCGCGATTCCCGCGAAGAGGGCGATGCTCACAAGCAGGATCCCCAGCGCCACAATCAGGATCAGGACACGGTTCTCCGAGCGCAGATGCATGAAGTTGCCGCCGATGAGCCCAATCTTGACGAGCATGCCAAGCAGCAGCAAAACGAGCAGTGCTCCGCCCGTCACGGAACCCGATCCGGCCACGATCATGCCGAGCGTCACTGCCAGAAGGGCAAGCCAGGTCCCCCAATATGCTTTGTACGTCATGTGTCCTTTCAAATCAGGTAAAACAGCGTGAAGACGAACACCCACACCAAATCGACAAAGTGCCAATAGAGGCCCGCAAGTTCAATACCCGCGGGACGGGATTTGCCGGCCGCGGATCGCGCCATTGTGATGGCGAGAACAATCAAACCGCTCAAGACGTGCGACCCGTGAAATCCGGTGATTATGAAAAAGCACGCACCAAAAAGCGGCGCGCCCCATGGATTCGCTTCAAGGGTCGCTCCTGCGCGGATAAGGCTGCTCCACTCGTAGGCCTGCATCCCAAGAAACGCCGCGCCACCCACAATGGTCAGGGCCAGAAAGCGTCCCACCGTCTTGCGGTCCCCCTTCCGCGCCGCGCCGACCGCGGTCGCCATCGTGGCGCTGCTCGTGATCAGGGTGAACGTCATCAGTGCGATGAAGTCCAGGTGAAAAATGTGCGAGCGATCCGGCCAGTTCGGGCTCGCGATTCGCAGGAAACCGTAGATAGCGAGGAATCCGGCGAAGACCAGTCCATCGGTAACGATGAACAGCCACATCATCAGCTTGCTCCAGCCGATGCCGAACGGCCCGCGGCCACCCTCCCAATAGGCTTCTCTCGTCTCGATTGCGGCTTCCATGGGCGCTCCTTAGAATGTCACCGGCGCAACGGTCGCAGGCGCGGTTTGCGGCGTAAAGTCTTCCGCCGCGCCGGGCACGCTGTAATCGTAGGGCCATCGATGCACTTCGGGTAGTTGCTCACCCCAGTTGCCGTGCGGTGCGGGCGATGCCTCCGTCCACTCGAGCGTCGTGGCGCACCAGGGGTTCTTGACGGATCGGGCGCCCTTGAACGCGCTCCAGAAAAAGTTGAACAGGAAGACGAACTGAACCGCGCCCAGCACAAACGCTGTCAGGCTGACGTGAAGATTCGCGGCGGCCACCTTTTGCAGGTACTCGAATTTATCGAAGTCAAAGTAGCGGCGCGGCATACCCCCCAGGCCCTGGAAGTGCTGCGCGAGAAACAGCACGTAGAATGCCGGCATTGTAACCCAGAAATGCAGCTTGCCGAGGGTTTCGTTCATCATGCGCCCGAACATTTTCGGGAACCAGTAATAGACGCCCGCGAATGCCGCCATCAGGGTCACGCCGCCGATCATCAGGTGGAAGTGCCCCACCACAAAGTACGTGTCGTGGAGTTGGATGTCGGAGGTCGCATTACCCAGAAAGATCCCGCCGAATCCTCCGGTGCCGAACATGATGATGGTTCCGATCGTGAACAACATCGGCGTGGGAAAGCGCAGACTGCCGCCCCATAAGCTCGCGATCATATTGACTCCGATGATGGCCGAAGGCACGGTGATCGAGAGCGTCCCGATGGCAAAGAACTCGCCGATGTACGGGCTCATTCCGCTGACGTACATGTGATGGCCCCAGACGATCATGCTAAGCGCGGCGATGGCGTAGAGGCAGTAGACGGTGAGCCGGTACCCGAACACGGGCTTTCGTGAAAACACCGGCAGCATGTCCAATGTGATTCCCAAAGCCGGGAGGATCAGGACGTACACTTCCGGGTGCCCCAAAAACCAGAAAAGGTGTTGCCACAGCAGCGGGGTGCCACCGCTGTTGGGTAGCAAGCCGTTGCCGAAATAGAGACCGCTGGGGAGAAAAAAACTGGTTCCAAAGTGGCGGTCGAACAGAAGGAGGATGGCCGCCGCCAGCAGGGGCGGAAAGGCAAGGAGGCCGATTGCTGATGAGATGAACAACGTCCAAATCGTGATCGGCATTCGCATGAGCGACATGCCTTTGGTGCGCTGGTCGAGGATCGTGCACACGAAGTTGAGTCCGCCCATGGTGAAAGACGCAATGAACAAAGCCATGCCGAGAATCCACAGGGTCTGCCCCCATTGCGATCCAGGCACGGCGGCGCCCACCGCGCTGAGCGGCGGATATGCCGTCCAGCCAGCCTGAGCGGCTCCTCCCTCCACGGCGAAAGAGCCGAGCATGATGAGGCATGCCGGAACGATCGTCCAGAACGAGAGCATGTTTAGGAACGGGAATGCCATGTCGCGCGCGCCGATCTGGAGTGGTATCAGAAAATTGCCGAACCCGCCGATGAGAGCCAGGGACACGACGAAGAAGATCATGATTGTGCCGTGCATCGTCATCAACGAAAGGTAGAATTCCGGCTTCATGATGTCGCCCTCCACACCGTCGGGAAACATCTTGCCGAGCAGCCGCCACTTTTCGCCGGGCCAAGCCAGTTGCATGCGGACAATCATGGCAAGTGCCCCGCCGGCAATCGCCATGAACATGGCCGTGATCATGTACTGAATCCCGATAACTTTATGGTCCGTGCTGAAGACGTACCGCGCGATGAAACTCCGCGGCCGGTGGACCCCGTGAGCAAGCTCAGCCATTCCTCTTCTCCTCTTTCCATTTCCTGAATTCATCCGGCGTCATCACCACGAGAACGCCGCGCATTTCGTAGTGGCCAAGCCCGCACAACTCGGCGCAGGCCAGCTCAAAGCTTCCCGTCTTGTTCGGCACAAACCAGAAATCGATCTTCATCCCCGGCACGGAATCCTGCTTGACCCGAAGGTGGGGCAGAAAAAAGCCGTGCAGGACGTCTTTAGACCGCAGGCGGATGAGAACGGGACGGTTCACCTCGACGTGGATCATGTTGAGATCGACGATGTCGTCGCGCCCCGCTGGATCGTCCGGGTCCTGGCCAAGCACGTTGTCGAGACTGTAACGTTTGGGATCGGCCCGCCCGAACACGCCGTCAGGTCCGGCGTAGCGCACATTCCAGGCGAACTGTTCGGTGGTGACCTCGATGATAAGGGCGTTCGCCGGCGATGCCGTGTCATAGACTTTCGCCCAGACAGGCAACCCGATCACAAGGACACCGCCCTCCGCGATCGCAGCCACCAGCAGCGCCACGGCCAGAGACCATCGCCGCTCCATGCGCGGTCCGGCCAGGCGGAACGTGATCTTGTCCTGCCTGCTGAACTTCCACACGAACAATCCCAGGACAATGTGGCCGAGCAGGATCAACCCGCCCGTGGCCGTCATGGTGAAATTGATCATCGCGTCGATGCCCGCCCCGTGTTCGGACGCGAGAGGCGGCAACCACGTCCGCGCGCCCATCATCACAACGCCAGCCCCAATCAGCCAGATGACAATTGCCAGAATCAGTCCGCTTCGTCTCTCCATCTCAGGCCCTCCGCGCGCAACAAGACCGCATATTGTCAGCAGATCGAGTTCCGCGGCAAGGCACGGCTTTTCAAGAAGTTAGAGTTGGAGTGTGGCTATTTCCTGGTGATCCTCCTCACGTCTGCGCGAGATTGCGCAAACGGGCGCAATCTGGCGCACGGCGGGACTCCCAGCAGTACGCCCGTCCGCGCGTCGCGGCGGCCTTTGTTGTGGGCGAACGTCCGCGCGATGCTCATTGGCTCAAGCACGGCGTGGCGCTTCGGTTAGCAATCCTGATGAGTTGAGGCGCGCCGGTTCCTTCTCACGTGGGAGATACGCATCGACGACCGTCTCCTCCCCGATTTTCAGCGCCCTGGCGGAGCTTCAAGACGCCGTTTTCCTATCTTGCCGCGAGAGTGCCGCGCACGGAGGCGACCTCACGGCAAATGCCGCTCGGCCCAATCCAACATCTCGCGCTGCTTTTCCGCGTTACCAAGCGCCACTTCGAGGTTCACGTAACGCACGCCCCGCGCCGCCGCCAGACGCGAGAGCGAACCGTCGTCCTCCTTCGACGCCCGATTCTGAAGAACCACATTATTCGGCGCGGTCTTGAGAATCTCGAAGTCTCCTTCCTGCGTGCAAAGAAAGAACTCGTGCGGATGCGTCTCGTCGCGGAGGGAGACGCGGTCGCTGATCGCAACCTCATCCTTCACCGAGTACCCTTCGGAGTTATTGTGCAGCGCGATCAGCAGCCCGTCTTTTGGCGGAAACACGGCGCGCACCGTCTTTTCGCGGCCGCGGTCAAGCCGGTCGAGCGCCTTCGCGACCTTCTCCGCCGTCCATCGCGGATTCAGGGTGCGCAGGTTCACTTCGGCGCCGGTTCGCGAGAAGAGGCGGTTCGGGTCGATCACTCCGTCGAACAGCCTGATGTTCCGGGTCTTGCTCCTGACCAGGTTCGCAGTTCCACGATAACGCTTGATGTGATCGAGCAACACGGCACGGGCCGTGCGCTCGTTGCCGTGGATCCAGAGGTATCGGCGCTTCGACCGGCCGTTTCGAATCGTTTGAAGTGGAATCGCAGGCGGCGCCCCAAATCCGGGGAACCCTCCCAGAGCGGCAGCGAGAAATTCACGGCGCGTGCTCATGCGTTCTTCTTGTGCCGGCTCCAAAAATGCCCCGCGATCGAGCAAGCGATCAGCATGAGCGAAATCCACTGCGCTGCGTACAGGCCGCCCGGAGGCGCGCCTGGGTCGTGATAACGGAAAAAGTCGACTACGAACCGCACGCTGCCGTACAACAACACATACAATCCGATGACTGCGCCGGGTTTGTGCGGCCGTCCGAAAAAAACGTACAGCACGGCGAAAATCAAGGCTTCGGAAGCCGCCTCATAAAGCTGTGTGGGATGCAACGGCGTGTTGAGCGGCACGCCGGTGATCGCCTTCGAATTTGTAAACGTGACCGCCCACGGACGGTGGCATTCGATTCCCCAGCAGCAGCCCGCGGAAAAACATCCCAGGCGTCCGATGGCGTGACCGATCGCCAATCCCGGCGCGAAAGCGTCGGCGGTCTGAAGCGGCGGAAGGCCCACCCTGCCCGAGTAAATCCACGCAGTCAGGAGCGCGCCGATCAGCCCGCCATAGAAGATGCCGCCCGCCTGGATACTGGAGAACGAAAGCAGTTCGTCGGGGCGATCGGCGTAATAGCGAAAATCCACGAGGAACATCAGGAGCTTCGCCCCAACGATTCCCGCAAGCGCGCAATAGATGGCCAGATTGAGAACGGCGTCCTTGTCGAGGCCGGACCGCCGCGCGAGCCGTCCCGTTACCGAGACGGCCGTGAGAAACGCGATCGCCACCAGCAGTCCGTAGGTGGGAAGGTAGAAGCCGCCGACGCTGAAGACTTGAGGAAACATCAGGTTGTCCGAGCGCGCAACCAGGGCCGGACCAGATCCAGCAATAAAAGACCGCTCCCCACAACGATGGCGCTATCGGCCACGTTGAAGGCCGGCCAATGCAGGCTGCCGATATAGAAGTCGAGGAAATCGGTGACCGCGCCTCTAACGATGCGGTCGACAACGTTGCCGAGCGCGCCTCCGAAAATCAGCGAAAGACCGAAGGCTGTCGCGCGGTCGAGCTTCGATGCGTTCCAGAGCATCGCGGCGACTACACCGATCGCCACCGCGGAGACGCCGATGAGGATTATCGTTCGAAATGGGGAACTCGAATCCGCAAACATGCTGAAAGCCGCACCGCGATTTTCGGCGTGAATAATGTCGAAGAAGCCCGGGATCACCGGCACCGTGTCAAACGCCGAAAAGCGGCTTTGGATGATCCACTTCGTGACGCGGTCAAGCGTGAAAATCACGAAGCTAATTGCGGCGAGCGTTGCTCGGGAGGGAGGGCTAGACATTCGCGGTCATCTCGACCACGGCTTGGGCGCACGGCGCGCAGATCGTGGGGAAATCGGCATTCGCACCGGTATCCGTCGTATATTTCCAGCAGCGCTCGCACTTGACGCCCGCAGCGCGCTCGACCGAGATCTCGACCGCGTCCCCTTGTTGCTCACCCTCAGGAATTGATTGAACATGATTCGAGAGATGCACCTGAGAAACGATAAACAGGCCGGGCAAGTCCGCCGCGTATTCCAAAAGCAAGGGAAATACAGAGTCGACCGCTCTTATCCTGACGGCCGCTTCGAGCGGCGCTCCGATCACCTTCTCCTGGCGCGCGGCTTCGAGCTTCTTCAGCACTTCCTGCCGCACCGGCAGCAAACGGTCCCAGTTCGCGAGCCTTGACCGCTGCTCCCCGGAAAGCCCGCTCACCAATTCCTCAGTCGTCGGAAACTCCGCCGTATGAACGCTTCCCGGCAGCTTCAGACTGAGCCAGACCTCCTCCGTCGTGAAGGGAATAATGGGAGCGAGCAACCGCGTCAACGCGAACGTGAGCCGGTAGAGAGCGGTCTGCGCGCTCCGGCGCGCCTGCGACTGCGTCGCCGAAGTGTACAGACGATCCTTCAGCACGTCGAAGTAGACGGAACTCAGATCCACCGTGGCGAAATCGTACACGGCGTGGTAGACCTTGTGAAACGCGAATTCGTCGTACCACGGGCGGCATTTCGAGACCAAGTCGGCCGCGCGCATCAGGATCCAGCGATCGATTTCGAGCAACTCAGCCGCGGGCACGGAATCGGTCTCCGGGTTGAAGCCGGAGAGGTTGCCCAGCGTGAAGCGGAAACTGTTGCGCAGCTTGCGGTAGGCTTCCGAGAGTCGCGTCAGAATCGTCTCCGACATCCGCACGTCTTCGTTGAACTCGACCGACGCCACCCACAGGCGCAGCACGTCCGCACCGTACTGCCTGATGATCGTCTCCGGTTCCACCACGTTGCCGAGCGACTTCGACATCGCGCGGCCCTCTCCATCGAGCGCCCAGCCATTGGTGACGGCCCCACGGTAAGGGGCGGTGTCTCTGAGCCCCACGGCGACCAGCAGCGAACTGTGGAACCATCCGCGATATTGGTCGCCTCCTTCGAGGTAAAGGTCTGAAGGCCAGTCCAGACCGTTTTCGCCGTTGAGCACGGCGAGGTGGCTTGATCCGGAATCGAACCAGACATCGAGAATGTCGCGTTCCTTGGCGAACGACGCACCGCCGCATTTCGCGCACGTTGTACCGCCGGGCATGAGGCCGCTCGCTTCGCGCTCATACCAGACGTCGGCGGTATGTTCGGCGAAAAGCCTCACCACGGGGTCGAGAACTGCCCGGTCCGTAACCGGCTCCCGGCAGCCTTCGCAATAGAACACGATAATAGGCACGCCCCAAATGCGTTGCCGCGAGATGCACCAGTCGGGCCGCGCCGCGATCATGTTCGAGATTCGGTCTTCGCCCCAGGCCGGCATCCACTTGACGTTCTTGACGGCTTCGAGCGCGCGCGTTCGAAGACCGTTGCGGTCCATGCCGATGAACCACTGCTCTGTGGCGCGAAAGATGGTCGGTTTGTGGCAACGCCAGCAGTGCGGATAACTGTGCTCAATCTTCTTGAGGCCGAGCAGCCCTCCTCGTTCGCGAAGAAGGTCGATCACGAGCGGGTTCGCTTCCCATACGTTCTTTCCGATCAATCCTTCGGGCAACTCGCCCTCCGCGCCTTCCGCCCGGTAAAAGCGTCCTGCCGCGTCGACTGGGCAATAGGTTGCGATGCCGTACTGCCGGGCCACCACGTAATCTTCGTGGCCGTGGCCGGGGGCCGTATGAACCGCGCCGGTGCCCTGTTCGAGAGTCACATGATCGCCGAGGATTCCCTTGGAATCGCGTTCGAGAAATGGATGCCGGAACACCGCGCCTTCGATCCGCGCGCCTTCGAAACGGGCAAGCGCTTCGGTTGCGGACCAGCCGCAGGAGCCGGCGGTCGCGCGCAGCAGATCGGACGCCACTATGTAAACATCGCCGCCGGCATCGCCATCAGGGGCGACAGCCGAATACTCGAACTTCGGGTGATAGGCAATTGCCATATTGGCCGGAATGGTCCAGGGCGTGGTTGTCCAGATGAGGCCGTAGACGTTCCGTCCGGTGAGCGCCGCGTCAATGGTCTCCGGTGGCGACGTGAGTTTGAAGCGGACCCAGATCGAAGGGCTTGTATGGTTCTCGTACTCGACTTCCGCCTCCGCCAGCGCGGTTCTACAGCTCAGGCACCAGTTGACCGGCTTCAGCCCCTTATACACATAACCCTGATCCAGAAAATCGACGAACGCTCCCGCGATCACTGACTGAAAGTGCGCGCTCATCGTCAGGTAGGGCCGATCCCAGAGTCCGAAGACGCCCAGCCGTTTGAATTCGCGGCACTGGATCTCGACGTATTTCGCGGCGTAGTTGCGGCACTCGGCGCGGATCTCGGAGACGGACATCTTCGCCTTCTTCGAGCCGAGTTCCTGATCGACCTTGATCTCAATAGGAAGTCCGTGGCAGTCCCATCCGGGGACGTAGGGGGAGTCGAAACCGGCCATGGTTTTCGACTTCACGATGAAGTCCTTGAGGATCTTGTTGAACGAGTGACCCAGGTGGATGCGGCCGTTCGCGTAAGGGGGGCCGTCGTGGAGAATGTACTTCGGACGGCCGGCGCGCGACTTACGAATCTGCCCGTAAAGGTCCTCCGCCTCCCAGCGGGCGAGCGTCTTCGGCTCGGTCAGCGGGAGATTGGCCTTCATCGAGAAGTCCGTGCGCGGCAGGTTCACGGTCTGCTTCAGGTCGATACTCTTGGGATCCATGCGGATACTTCAATTCTAGCGGCATAAACGGGAGATTGCTCGCTGCGAGACAACGCTAAACGCCCGAACCGAGCCGTGACCGGACGGGGCGGTTTGAGCTACTGAACCCTGCTGTGCCCAAGCCTGATAAGCACCCGGACCGCGCGGACCTGCCAGCGGTCCTTGCTCTCGCCGTACTGTTTGGCAAGCAAGGAAGGGTGCCGGAGATCCCCGGCAAGGGAATTAGCTCTGCCTGAAAAGCGCCTTTCGCACATCGCGAGGAGCATCTTCCAGGGTCTTCTGTGCGCGGGGAGATAGTCGATTTTCATCAGGAGCGTTCGGGTCTCTTGAGGACAACTCACTTGCGCAACCGCGCTTTCATGCCGGCAATCAATTCATCGGACGCTATTTGAACGGGCCCAGAGTATGGCCCTTTTGAAGTCCTCCCCGGATTCGTCGAGACGGGCATCAATGATTCGGCGCTGGCCGGGCGTGTACTCGTCCTCCGCAGTGGGAAACCTCGACTGGTCAATGGCCAATTTGGGACCATGACAAATCCTGCCGCGACGAAAAATGGCGTCGACCACATCGCCTTCAGCGATGCCGCGCATGACTCGCGGACGAGTGGGAAAGGGCTATCTGACTCCCGCGGCGAATTTTCACGACGGTCATGAGTATTTGATGATTGTGCGTGTGACTTCCTGCCGGCGGGCATAGGTTTGATCGATTTTGGTTCGTGAGATGAAGCGGACCGGGACGGGCTGATCTTCAGCGGGCTGTGGCGGTTCCTTCGGACGCAATACCGATTCGTTTCCCGGCTTCGCGTGCTCCCCCTTCGAGGACCCAACGTTCAATTCAATTGGGGCTGTTTGGGATCGCGCCTCACCCACTTGAAGGCAGGCACCGAGTTTTTCCAGAAAAACTTCTCTGCGGCCAACCGTCCCTTCGCTACGAAGTACGGCTTCAGGATCTCCAGCGCCGTCTTGTTTCTGCCGGCGTAGACAATCCGGTCCTCACCGAAAATGTCCCAGATGAAATCCAACGCCGGCTTATAGACAGCCGGATCGAACGGCGCCTGCACGTTTGGCCTGGAGCCAAGTAGCCCCGAAACCTTCGCAAATACGTTTCGCTGTCTGAGTTTCTTGAGGTTGCCCGAGTAACTCTTCAGAACCTCGGGGGCATTAGGCCGAAGTTCTCACTACTAAAACCCTGAAACGGCTTGTTTTGATGAAGTTATCCCCGTTTCAGGTCTATTGTGTAGGCATGTAAATAGTTGCTGTCATATTGACAAACTCTGCTTTGTATGATATAGTTGTAAGCATGTACG
>SYKU01000309.1 GCA_005808865.1 Acidobacteriota bacterium | reverse complement strand
GTGACCTCGATTGGGGTGGGTTGGCGAAGCGCGAACTCCGCCAAATTCCAGTTTTACCCCATGTTTATGAGGTCATCCAAATGGTTGGGCGCGCCTCAACCCTCACGGGCATGGCGATATGATGCATTGGTCAGGTTTCAACTCGGGAAGTGTGGCGATTTTCTTCACGCGAAGAAACTTGCGCACTTGATCGGGGAGGAAGAAGGGAGTTCTCATAATGCTGTAGTTCCGCCTTTCATTGGATGTCCAACCGGAACTATAGCAGAATAGAGGATGCCTCGCCTAGCTCATGTAGACGTGTACATCAACAGTGGTTACGGGCGTGAGAGGGTCTGTCGAACCCCGCATCTCAAAGCGACAACCACAAGGCTTATTACTTGAGTGACGCTTATATCCGTGTAGTTATTGTTGCGCGATTCCTTAATAACACATCAGGAGAGTAGATGTAAATATTATTTATTTACGACGCCTAAATCAAGAGCGCCCTCGCATCCTGAAGGTCGGTCATATCGCACGATACCGGAAACCATTCCGTGAGCGCCGCAAGTTCCGTGCGCGTTTCGAGCGGCCGCGATCTTGCCAGACTGCACAAGGCGCGCAGTTCCAGCGACTTCGCTCCCTGCGCTCGTGCGAACGCGATGGCTTCCCGGAAGGACCCTTCTTCCCCACCTCTGAGTACGCCTCTTATCCGGAGCATTTCCGCCCGCCACCAATTCTCGCCCGTCTCCTCCGAGCGGGCGAGCGCCTCCTCAATTGTCTTGAGCGCGTCTTCACGGCGCTCCGCTTTTTCGTACGCGGCGGAAAGCAGCGCCAGATAGTAGGGAGTGTAGAGTCTCATTCCCGTTCCTTGCCATTCGTCAAGCCCGGCGCGCATTTCGGCGATGCCCTCCTCCGTGCATCCCGCCTCTGCTAGCGCCCAGCCGTGCACGATCGCAGTTCCCGCCGACCAGAGTTGAAAACCCTCTTCCCGCGAGAGGACGATCACGGATTCGATCTGATCTCGATTTCCTCTGTCGCGGCGCATCTGCATGAGCACGGTCGCTTGCATCACGCTCAATACCGTGTTGAGAGGATCGCGCAGCCTGGCGGCAAGCTCTGCCGCCTTGCGGGCGCTCGTCTCGGACTGGTCCGGATACCCGCGCAGCCACTGCGTCCAGGCGTGGATTCCCAGGCAAACCACCGCTGGATCGAGAGCCGCCCGCATGGCTTCGCCGCCGTGCACATCCGGTTTGTAAACCTCTAAGAGGCGCTCGAAATGCTCGTTCGCTGAAGCCAGGTCTCCACGCCAAAACGACGTTTCTCCCGCGGCGCGATGGGCGGGCACCAGCATTGCCGGGTCCCCTGAGGCCACGGCGAGCGTTAGCAGTTCGTCGGCGAATTCCCGCGCCTTTTCAAGCTTCGGAGCCGCAACAAAGAAACCCCACAGGCCGGCCATGGCGCTGAACCGCCCGGGCGTTCCGGCAAAATGCCTACGCAACGCCCAGGCCCGTGTGAACGCCTTCTCCACTTCGGGCGCGGCGAAGCCTCTCGTGGCTATCAAGGGCGCGCCCATCATGCATTGAAGACCGAGTTCCTGGCGGTCGCGCTCCATGCTTTCCGGCAGGAGTAGGAGCAGCCGGAGGGATTCCTTCAGGAAGGATACGGCTTCCTGATTGGCGAAACTGCGGAGAGCCTGCTCCCCGGCCTTTTGGTAGAACCCCATCACTTTCGCGATCAAGGTGCGGTCGCGTGAACCGTACTCCAACACACGTCCCCAATGGTGCGCCAGCAGCCCGTAGTTTGGAAGCTCTCCCTCGGCGCTGCTCTCGAGCCAGAGCGCCATGGCGCGGTGCAGGTCGCGCCGCTGTGAAAACAACATCAGGTTGTAGGCGACGCTCTGAAATACCGCGTGCTTGAACTGCCACGCCGGCTCACCCCCCGTGGGCTGGGACATCAGCATTCCGCGCCGTGCAAGATCCTGAAGCATCGCATCCAGTTCTTCCGCGTCCGGATGCAGCGGGTACAGGTGCCGCAGCAGCCGAACTTCAAAGACACGGCCGATGACGCTCGCCACCTTCAGGATCAGTTGCTGCGACGGGGCCAGCCTGTCAATGCGGCTGGTAATCGCCGCCTGCACGGTTCCCGTAATTTCCACGTTGCTCAAATCGGCGCCTTCCGCGGCAAGCTGGCATGTCTCGCCTGTGATGACGATCACCCCTGAGTCCCGTAGCGCGTAGGCCAGTTCCTCGATGAACAGCGGGTTACCCTCGGCCCTGGCCTGGATCATTGCGGCCACGCGATCCGGCAGCGAATCGATTCCCAGCCGGCCGCACGCCAAGCGGATCGAATCCTCTGGCGGAAGCGCGGCGAGTCGCAAGGCGCGCGCCGCTGGAATTCGCCGGTACTCCGAGGCCACGTCAAGCGTCGCCCGCGTGGTCAGCACGAATAGCAGCGGCTTTACGCGCCGCGAGACCAACAGGACCAGATCCCATGACGCGGTATCCAGCCAGTGCCCGTCTTCGAGAATCACGATCTTTGGTGACGTTCGGTCCGGCATCGTGGTGAGCAGACGCGCTAAAAATTCCTTGGTTATTTCCGAACGCTTCTGATCCGGCAGCCCCGCTGTCGCGTTCGTCTCGGCAAAGGAGGCACGCAGCACGGGATTGAGCAGAGGGATAAGTTCCACCCATTTCGGGCCGGCGCAGGCGCGGACGCGGACCCTCGTGTGATCTCGCTGGTTTTCCTCGTTCGCGATGGCGTGCAGCCCGAGAAGCTGCGCGAAAATTTCGCGCCACGCGAAGTAGGGCGTCGATCGTTCGAGTGGATTGGCATAGCCTCGCAACACCAGCGTCCCTCCGGCCCGGGCTCGCTCGGCGAAATCATTCATCAGCCGCGACTTGCCCATTCCGGCTTCGCCTTCGATGACGACCGCCGTGCTCGCGCCGGCGACAACAAGGGCATCCATGTGCTCGGTAAGCGCGCGCCGCTCTTCTTCCCGGCCTACCATCGGTGCGTCTCGCGTCTCGGACGATCGAGGAGCGGCGGCGATGGGACAATAGACCCGTACCGGATGCGCCTTCCCCTTCACACTGATCGGATCCGGCGACTCGAATTCCACCTGGGATTTTGAAGCCTCGTACGTCGCCTCGTCGCAAAGAATGTCGTTGGGCGCGGCTTGCATGAGCCTTGCCGCCAAATTCACCACGTCGCCGATCATGGTGTATTCGCGCCGCTTCGCGTTCCCAACCACACCGCAGAACGTCCGCCCGGTTGCGATGCCGATCGAGTGCTTAACGTCGAGTTTGCGCAGTTTGGCGCGGATGTCTATCGCCGCCCGGACGCCACGAACCGCGTCATCTTCGTGCGACAGCGGGGGCAGGCCGAGCGCGGCGAGCAGCGCCGTACCTTTGTCGTCCACGCTCAGCTTGTTGATGCTCCCTTCGTAGCGATAGAGACTGGACTGGAGTGAGTGCATCACGGACTGTGCCCGCTCGACCGCGGTTTCGTGTGTAAGCCCGGGGAAGTGAATAAAGACGATCGTGAGCGTCCGCAACTCGCCTAGCCATTCGGTGCGCCCGCCCCGCAAGCGGAGCACGACCGCCGCGGGCAGGAAGCTACGCAGTGACTCCAGACCCTCGGCTGACAGTGGTGGCGGGCCGGGAGCCGGGACCGGCTCGGGAGCGCGGATCGAGATCAGGGACGCGGCACGATCGCCGAGCAGACGCCCCTCCGCCCGGTCGGCCACCTGCTCCCATGCCTGCGGCGATAGCACCACTTCGCCAGGAATCGCCTGATGTGTGGCGCCGGCAAGCTGCCCCAGCGCGTCGCCCGTCGCGGCCCAACACCAGCGCCCGTACACACCGCCTACGGCGACGATGGAAATCCGGCCGCAGCCGACTCCAATCCGGGTCGAGAGTCGGAAATGTTCCGCCGACGATGCTTCCTCGAATACTTCCTGCGCGGCGAGTCCGCAATTCGCCGCCCGCAGAACGGCCTCTGACGTGTCCTCTCCGGCGGCGGGCCAAAAGGCGAGCACGGCGTCGCCGGCGAACTTCATGACCTCGCCGCCGTGAGCCGTAATCAGGTCGATCAAACGCCCGAAATGCCGGTTCAGCACATGGGTAAGCGACTCGGCCCCGGCCGCGCCCCGCCGCGCGAGATTTTCGGCGATGGCGGTGAATCCGGATACGTCGGCAAGAATTACGGCCCCGCGGCGGACTTCTGCCCAGGGCTGTCCCGGCAGATGCGTTTCGGTTGCAAAACGCCGCACCAGCGCGCCTGGAACGAAGCTGACAAGATCTTCGACGAACTCTTCCATGGGCAGCATCCAACTATATCAATGATTCTGATTTCGTCGAAGCGCCGGCCAACGGTATTGTTTTTTGGATCGGAAGCGCATTTCGTTTCGCGCCGACCGCTGCCTATTTCATTGCGGCGCGCCCCGGGCTCGCCACGCCCCAAGGCGCCTTGCGGCTTCGTCGATGGTCGCTTTCGATTTTGAGAAAGTGAACCGCAGCCGCTTCGGATTCCGGCTGGCATTTGGGTAGAACACCGAGCCCGCAACTCCGGCGACACCCGCTTCCCGCAGCACGCGCTCGCAGAACATGGTGTCGTCCTCATCCGAAAGGGCCGCGTAATCGCACCACAAAAAATACGATCCGCCGGGTTCGTAAAAGGTCATCCCAGCATTGAGCAGCGCCTTGCCGAGCGTCTCCTTCCGAATCCAATACTCCTCCCGCATTCGTTCGTAGAATTCTCCAGGCAACTCAAGCGCTTTCGCCAGCGCGGCCTGGAACGGATGCGGCGCGGTCACGGTGTGAAAGTCGTGCATCTTCCGCAACTCATTGGTCAACGATTCCTCCGCAACCAGATAGCCGACTCGCCAACCGGTCACTGAGTAAGTCTTGCCCATCGACGTGACGGTAACGGTTCGGCCGCCGGCCCCTGGCAGCGAAGCGATGCTCACATGCCGGTGTCCTGGCCATACCAGATACTCGTAGGTCTCGTCGCAGAAGATCAGCAGGCCGCGCCCGGCGGCGAAGGCGGCAATCGTTTCGAGCTCTTCGTGGGTGAACACCTTGCCCGTCGGATTGCATGGATTGCAGAGCAGGACGGCCGCCGTCCGTTCGGTGACCAGCGCCTCAAGCTGGGCCTTCGAGAAGCCGAAATCGGGTTCCGCAACTTCAAGAGTTCTGAGCGTCAGACCCGAAGCGATCGATTGAAGCACGTAGTTTTCGTACATCGGCGCGAAGGTGATGATTTCCGATCCGCGCTCGATCAGAGCTTCCATGGCGACGATCATGCCCTCGGTTGCGCCACACGTAATCACAAGGTTGCGGTCAGGGTCGGCGTCGATGCCGTTAAACTCGCGGAGCTTCCTCGAGACCGCCCTTCTCAGAGCCGGCGAGCCCCAGGGGTCCGTGTACTGATGGTTTGGTCCGGCGATTGCATCGGCCGCGAAGCGCTTCATTTCGGCTGACGTGTCGTCGTCCGGAAACCCTTGCGAGAGATTCACGGCGCCTAATTTTTCGCTGAGGATGGTTGTCCGGCGAATCACCGATTCGCGCATCGGCAGACGTGCGATCCGGCTCATCAAACGCTCCCGCTCATCAAACGGCCGGTTCCCCGCAGGCACGAAGGAGCGTCTCGTGCACCGTGAGTTCATGATCGTAGGAGTGGCGCAAGGGCTTGCCTGAACGTATCGCGGCTGCGAACTCCGCAAGGTCTCCGATGTAGCGAGGCTGCGGCGGCATCTCGATTTCCTGCTCCCCGGCCTTATAGGGACCCGCGGCTCGCCGCATGGTCACCCGCATTTTTATCCCGGGCTCGACCGGCTGGATCACAACGGACCCTTCAGTTCCGAGCAACTCGAATGAACGATGGAGCCCGGAGCCGGGCAGTCGCGCGGACGTGGAGACGATTGCGAGCGAGCGCCCGTACTCAAACACGGCGAGCGTGTTGTCGCCGAGCGTATCGGCGTAGTTCATGTCGTGACGAATCCAGCTTCGCACATCCGTTGGACGTCCCCATAAATCCGCCACGCGGTCGATCATGTGGCACCCCAGCTCGAACATCATGCCGCCCTTGTATCGCGTGAGCGGCGCGCGGCCGGCCTGCTCCTGATCGGTATTGATCGTTCCGCGCATCATGTAGACATCGCCTAACCAGCCTTCGCAGGCGGCGGTTAGAGCGGCGTTGATACCGGCGTGGTTGCGCCAGATGTATCCTACCTGGCACAGCAATTTCCTGCTGCGAGCCTCCTCCACCAGCGCGCGAAAAGGCGTCATTTCGTGTCCAGGCGGCTTCTCCAAATGGAGATGTTTCCCGGCGGCGATGACCTTCTTCGCGCGCGGCAAGTTCTCCCAGACGTCGCCTTCGACGGCGATGGCTCGAATGGACGGATCTGAGATCAGTTCGTTCTCTCCGGCCCACCGCACGCGGCTGTAGAGCGGATTCTTCGTGGCTTTCGCGCGGGCTCCGGCTGTCGGCTCGCAGACCGCCACAACCTCGAGTTCCGGGGAGTCAAGCAACCCCTTGAGCTTCCCTGCGGCGTGACTGTGGCTTGTGCCGATCATGCCAACGCGAATCCGCTCCGCCGCCGGAGCGGCCAGAGCCGCCGCGGTAGAACCGATGAACTCTCGCCGCTGCATATCGATTACCTCCTAATTTGAACTCAATACCGGCTGTTCTTCGATTGAGTATCGCACGGCCGCCGGGTTTGGCCCCTGTTCAAGGCTCCTTCAGGCGTGCCTGGAAGCGTCCGGAACCGCTCATGTCCTGCCAAAACCCGCCACGCGCTGCTTCAGCAGCTCCGTCCCGAGCTTTTGCAGGGCCGTAAGCGATGGTCTTGGCACGCGGGTCAGTTCGCCTTCTGGCTTTCGCGGGCGGCCCTGGCGCGGAAGTACCTTGATGTAGATCTGGTAACGGTCCTCTTTCCGACGCTGGCTTTCCCTCGTGTCCTGCCGGCGATCGGGATTGGCAACACGGCTATTTTCGAAGCAGGCCCGCCGGTTGTTTCGGATCTTCTGTCGATCGCAATGGCCAACCATTTCGCCGATGCGGAGGGCGTCTTTGACTGAGCAAACCCTTTGCCTTCGCCCAAAGTGGTCCCCTTATGCTCCGCCCTGGTGGGAAACTTTTGGTCCGCCCTTGACATGCTCCTTAAGGCGATTCTTATGAGAACGAGATGGTCGGCATGATCGACGACGCCATCACGCACCACGCCGGTTTCGGCGGTGCGAAGGCCGCAGATCGATGGCCCACCGGGTAGGTATGCTGATGAACCGCCATTGTGTTTCTCCCCCAAGGCGGGGTAGAGAGTTGGACGAACAGAATGCGCCCCTCTGTCCCGAATCTCACCCTGCCCGGTCGAAACCCGGCACCTTCAACCGCTCCCCGTTCTTCAAGGCGGATTGATGCGCCACCAGGCCTGGCGCCGTCATCGCCAGGGCTTCGTACACATTTACGGCCGGCTCGCGGTTCTCCAGCAGGGCATTGACGAACTCAGCGGACAGAAACGTGTGGCTTCCGCCGTGCCCGCTGTTGTGCCGCATCGCCGTTGGTAGCCGGTCGCTGTTCCAGTAATCCGGAATGTCCACCGGCGCAGGCTTGCCATGTCGAGGCTGCCACGTGTTTGGCAACACCCCGGGAATCGCCATATACAGCGAACCCTTCTCGCCGAACCACTGCGCCCGCTCCACCTCGAGGGAGGAGATCTGCCGGCACTCGTTATGACGGATCACGTGCCCGCCGCTGGTTTCCATCAGCGCGAACTCGTTAAAGAACGGGTTCTTCAGCCGGTTGTTGGGAATCCGCGCCATCTTCTCGCGGTCGCCCAGCCCCAGGCACGACACCGACGTCACCCGCTCCTTTGTCACCGCCACCGCCAGCCCGATCGAATGCGTCGGATAGTGCATCGGCGCCCAACCCTGCCGCCAACTGTTTGAGCCGTCCGGATTGAAATAGAGCGACGGCCGCCCCGTCATCCGCTCCTCGAAGTTGAAATCGTGATAGTACTCCACTTCGTTATAGACAATTTGACCGAAGCCGCCCTTCTGATACAGCTCACGCGCATAGATGCAAGCCTGGCGGTAGTAACTCGTCTCCGCCATCATGTAGCGCAGGCCCGTCCGCTCCTTCACCGCGCGCAACTCCCCGGCCTCTTCCAGACTCGCGCAAGCGGGTACCGCCGATATCACATGCAGGCCCCGCTCCATGCACATCCTGGCGTGCTTGACGTGCGACGGAACGTCGGAGAAAACCGCCACGGCGTCCAAATCCCGCCGCAGCTTCAGCATCTCTTCCAGCGACTCGTAGACGTTGTCGCAGTGGTAGACATCGCGCAACCGCTGTCGCCGCTCCGCATACAGGTCCGTGACCGCGGTCACCTCGCATTGGGGATGCTGATGGAAATAGAAGGACGTGCCAAACCCGCCGCCCACCACCGCCAGCCGGATCTTCTTCCCGCCCTGTTGCGCGGCCGCCGCCCCTGCCGCCGCGGCCATCGCCACCATGTGTCGCCGTGTCGTCATGAAGTCACCATCTCAGAAAATGTACTTGAGCGCCAATTGCACGATGCGGGGCGCGGAGGCGGATGTAATTACCCCGAAGGTCGGACTGTTCACCGTATCGGTCGGCTGGCCGAGATTGGCGTGATTGAACGCATTAAACAACTCCGCGCGGAACTGGAGCCGCTGTCCTTCTCGAATCGCGAAGTTCTTGAAGAGCGAGTAGTCCAGGTTCCAATCGCCGGGAGCGCGCAGTTGTCCTCGACGCCCGCTGCCGATCGTGCCCGCCGCGTTCGTCGTAAACTGCGTGGTGTCGAACCAGCGGCGGATCTGCGCTTCCTTCGACCGCGAGGCCAGCCGCCACTCCCCGCCCCGGTAATCCGCAAAGTCTCCGCCTACCCCATTGAAGTCGGCGTCCACACCGCTCCTGATTGTGATCGGCGGGCCCGTCTGCGCCGTGAAGATCGCATTCTGCTGCCAGCCGCCCAGCACCCACCGCGCCACCGGGTTCCACGTCTTCAGCCCTGGCAGCTCCCAAATGCCCGAAACCACCATGCGGTGTGTCAGGTCGAAATCGGCCGGTCCCCGGTTGTTCCGGACGTTCACCGGGTCCGGTCCCGTCTGATTGCCTTCAATCGAACCAAACGAGGCGTAGTCGATCCCCTTGCTCCAGGTATAGTTGGCCAGCAGGCTGACACCTCGCGCCATCCTCTTCTGGACGGTCATCTGCATCGAGTTGTAAATGGAATTGCCGTTCGACTGGCCCACCCCGAGCGGACCAATCCGCACATACGGCCGCCGTGAGTTCAAGTTGCCCGCCGTGGCGCCGGCCCGGTACACTCCCGCATTGATATCGGTCGTCATCAGCAGGTGCGTACCCTTCGAGCCCACATACGCGACGCGGAACAGGACGCTCCCCGGTAGTTCGCGTTCCAGCACCAGATTCCAGTTCTGCATGTAGCCCGCGCGCATCTCCCGCGTCGGCACCGCGTAGGTCGCGAAATCGAGGAAGTTTCCGTTCCGGTCCGCGGTGTACTTATCCGGTTCCACGAGAGCGCCGCCGCGGTAGGGATCCGAAAGCGGCAGCGGACCCACCAGCGTCGCATCCGCGACCCAAGGCTGGCCCTGGATCGTCCGGTTATAGAACAACCCCATGTACTCGTCGAAGAACAACCCGTAGGCCCCGCGCAACACTGTCTTCGGCAGGAAATTCCATGCCATGCCAATCCGTGGAGCGAGATTGTTCCAGTCGTTCGGAATCGCCTTGCCGCCCACTCCCTCGTCCCCCGTAAACAGCAGCCCCAGCGGCGCGCGCGGAAAGACCGCCGACTGGCGTCCCGCAATGAACGTCGTGTGCTGGTCGTTGCCTTCGGTGAGGCCGAGCTTCGGGTCGTACCGCAAGCCGAGGTTGACGGTCAGTTTCGGCGTCAGCCGGATATCATCCTGGATGAACAGGGAGTAGATCGGGTTGATCGCCGCCAGCCGCGACGTGGATGTCTGCCGCCAACTCGCCACTTGGCCCATCAGGAATTCCGCGTAAGCGTTACCCGCATTCTGGAGGCCCGGGTTACTGAATAACTGCCCGGTGAAGTTCGCCTGTCCGCCAGTCAGAAAGTAGGATGAGAAACCCGTCCGGTAACGCCTGAAGTCGCCACCGAACCGCATGTTATGCCGTCCGGTAGCGTAGCTCGTCGTGTTGGAAATATGCAGCGAGCGCGTCACCGACAATCCCACGTTCCCCAGTCCGATGCCCGACCAGCCCGATGGCGAAATGTTGAGATGGTTGGCCTGCGGCGAATTCTTCACCCGCGAACCGAGCGACTCCAGCGACAGCACTGGTTCGGAGGCCGTCCGCCGCGCGGGTTCCGACGTGTTGTACGAGAAAGTGAAACTGTTCACCCAAATCGGCGAAATCGTGAACGTATGATTCACCGAAGTGGCGTTTTCGTTGCCCTCGGTCCCGTCGAGCGCAAAGAGAATGTTGGTCGGCAGGATGACTGCCGGGTTCACGAAGCGCAGAAAGAAATACCGCGCCGAGAACCGGTGGCGCTGGCCCACCATATGGTCTAACCTCGCGATCACCTGGTTGTCGTTGGTGATGCTCACCGGCGTGCCGAACCGGAGCTGGTAGGTGGAATCGGTCGACGACGGAAACAGGGTCGTCAGCTTCGCCGACACCGGGTCGATGCGGCTTCGCGGAATGAGATTGCCCGGAAACACTTGGGCCGGCGCCAGCGGATCGCGGATCGCGCCCTGCCCGTTCGGCCGCAGCCATTCCGAGAAATTGCCATTCTTCATCGCTTCGCTAGGCGAGGTGCGCACGGCGCCGGGCGTCGAACTGCGGATGCGTGTCCCCTGGTAGGAACCAAAAAAGAACGTCCGGTCCTTCCTCACCGGTCCACCCAGCGCCCCGCCGAACTGATTCCGCTTCAGCGCGTCGCGGCCGCTGAAAAAGTTAGCCGCGTTCAGCTTGTAGTTCCGGAAAAACTCGAACAAGGTCCCATGGAATTCATTGGTCCCGCTCTTGGTTACGACATTCACGACGCCGCCCACGCCGCGGCCGTACTGGGCGTCGAAGCTCGATGTCTGCACGCTGAACTCCTGAACGGCATCCACGTTCGGAAACGGACGCGGCAGATTCGTCTGCGCTTCGTTGTGATCGGCGTTATCCAACAGAAAATTGCCGTTAATGCCTCGCGCCCCGTTGATCGACACGCGCACCTGGTACGTCCCAAACCCCAGATTCGCCCCTTGGACCGTCGCCGGAACGTTCCGGTCCGACACCCCGGCATTCAGGGTCAGCAGTTGCAGCACGTTGCGCCCGTTCAGCGGCAGGTCCGCCACTCGCTGCTGATCCACGACCTGAACCATCGCCGAGGAATTCGTTTGAACCAGCGTCGCCTGCGAACTCACGTTCACTTGTTCGGTGGTCCCACCCACCTCCAACCGGGCGTCCACTTGCACCTCCGTATTCACCTGCAGCAGAACGTTTTGTTGCAGAAACGCTTGAAACCCGGGCTTGTCCACCCGCACCGTGTAACCGCCGATCGGAAGCAGCGGAATCACGTACTGCCCCGCCGCGTCCGTTGTGACGCTCCGCGTCAGGTTGCGCCCGAGATTCGTCGCGGCGATCCTCGCGTCGGGTATCGCGGCGCCGGTGGCATCGGTCACCGCTCCGTGAATACTCGCGGTCGCTTGCGCCCAACTGATCTGGGCGTTTACCAGGAACAAGACGGCTGCGTGAATCTTCCTGGGCATGATACTAGCCTCCCGTGGCGAGCGCGAGGCGTCACGGCCCCAGCGGCTTACAGCACACGTTCCCGCTCATCAACCAGGATTTCGATTTTGGCTCCTGGTCTCCGGTCACTGTATCACAGCTCGCCAACTGTAGATCCTCCAACGTGGATATTCCCGGTACGTTTTCTGTAAAACCCCGCCTCCTGGTTCCACGAGACGTCAATTCCGCCTCACCAAAAAACGAAAATGGGGAAGTTGCTCCACGATCCCATGTCTTCTCCGAACCGATCAGCCGGAACGTCGGATCTGGCGCGAGGCGTTCGGCGTCGTTGAGATCCTCATAGCCCGCGATGCGGCTGTAGACGGACTGGCGGAACAGACCGGCGAGCGGAAGTTGGGTGTTCTTCCCGCGTCGTGAGCCGGTCAGGTGCTGGGCGATGAGTTCGCCGAGGCCCAGCGTTCATCCTACTCACGAACCAGGATGAGGCCCCCGCCGGAGGTGATCCGTGATCCCTGGAAATCAACCTTCAACGAGGCGTTGAGGTAAAGCTGAAATGGCCCGTTTTGTTTCTCACCCATTTAGGTGTCGTCCTCCAGAGCATCTTCATCGCGTTCAAACCCCTATTGATATTGATGATGAAGCCGATCCGAAGATTCGTACCTGAAATTCAGAATGGAAGTGCGGGATCAAACGGTTCTGATTGGGCTCAAACCAGACGGCATGCTTGGAGCATGCCGGGCCGTGGCCATGATCCATTCCAAGCCGAAACAGTTCTACCTCACACTGTTTTCTAACCACGGAATCGATTATAACCACGGGCTGCCAGGGCACCTGCAGACCGCTGCGTTTGGCGCAAAGGCCGCTCTGCGAATCTGCCTCACCGTCATTTCTCTCAAGACTCCCACGATTTCCGGCCCCAGGCATCGCCTCTCCGGCGGATGTGCGAAGTTCCTGCCCGGTTGCTGCGTGCACTTGCTTTTTCCTGAATTTTTTAGCAATATCGTATACCTTGACGGAGTGCGCAATGAAACAAACGATAAGTCTCAGAATTAACGGAAAACCCTACGTACATGACGTGGAACCGCGGCTGCTGCTCGTGCACTACCTGCGGGAAGTGGCGGGGCTGACTGGACCGCACATCGGCTGCGAAACATCGCTTTGCGGCGCGTGCACGGTGGCTGTGGACGGTAAGGTGATCAAGTCATGCACCATGTTCGCGGTCCAGGCCGATGGCAGCGACGTTCTAACCATTGAAGGTCTTGCTGCTAATGGTCCGTTGCACTCCGTGCAGGAGGCATTTTGGAACGAGCACGGCCTGCAGTGCGGCT
>SYKU01000026.1 GCA_005808865.1 Acidobacteriota bacterium | reverse complement strand
TGGGTGACCTCGATTGGGGTGGGTTGGCGAAGCGCGCACTCCGCCAAATTCCAGTTTTACCCCATGTTTATGGGGTCATCCAAATGGTTGGGCGCGCCTCAACCCTCACGGGCATGGCGATATGATGCATTGGTCAGGTTCAACTTGGGTATAATTGGCCCACTATGAACCGCAGAGAATTTCTGAATCTAGCCGCTTCGGCATCCATCGCGCTTCCCGCTCTCCCCTTCCAGGCTGAGAAAAGCAAACTTAAGATCACAAACGTACGCGTTGTCAAGACTAAGCCTCGGCGGCCGATGATCGCTTACAAGCCCGCGGCCGGCTCATGGTCGACCGGCGGCGTCGAAGTCGCGAACCCCATGTCAATCTATCCCGAGTACAAGGCCACGCGGTCACTGTTCCAGCCGAATCCGGGCACGCCGGTCGAGAGCTTCACCGTCGAGATCACCACCGACAAGGGCGTGACCGGCTATGGCCAGGGCGGACCGGCCGGCGGCCTGGTAGTCGAGGGTCATTTCAAGAAGTTACTGATCGGTGAAGACCCGTTCAACGTGGAACGAATTTGGGATATTCTGTGGCGCTCTTCGATGTCCTACGGGCGCATGGGAGTGGTAGTCAACGCAATCAGCGGTTGCGACCTCGCCATTTGGGATATTGTCGGTAAGGCGACGGGACTGCCCGTGTACAAGCTGCTCGGCGGAGAAACGAAGCCTCGCGTGCCCTCCTACTGCACGGGGAACGATGTTGAGCAACATATTGAATTCGGATACAAACGTCTGAAACTCGCAATCCCGCACGGCCCCGCCGACGGACGCGACGGCATGAAGAAGAATCTGGCACTCGTGAAACGCACACGGGAACTGCTCGGCCCGGACGGCGACATCATGCTCGACTGCTGGATGGCCTGGACGGAGCGCTACACAATCGAGATGTGCGAGATGCTCGAACCCTATCGCGTGTACTGGGTGGAGGAAGTGCTTCAGCCACACGACTACGAGGGCTTCGGCCGCCTCGCCGCTGCGATCAAGTCTACTCGCATCGCAACGGGCGAACACGAATATACGCGGTACGGGTTCCGGCAGCTATTAGAGAAACGTGGGGCCGCTATCTGGCAGCCCGATATTCACTGGTGCGGCGGCATGACCGAACTCCGCCGTATCGGCGCGCTTGCGGCCGCTTACGACATTCCGGTGATTCCGCATGGCGGGGGCTCCCTCGATTCCATGCACTTCATCCTGGCGACGACCAATTCGCCGTGGGCCGAGTTGTTCCTACCCCCGCCTGGCGGCCCGCCAGATGTGTTGAAGCGTTTCGAGGAAGATCATTCCATTACGCGCGGACCCGAAGGCATCTATACCCGTCCTTCGGAGAGGCCTGGCCTCGGGTTCGATATCGAAGTCGTATGAACCGTCGCGCTTTCCTCGGACGCGCGGCGGGTGGCCTGGCGGCGGCACGGGCACAGGTTCAATCGAAGCCCGGGGGGAAGCGTCCCAATATTCTGTTCGCGCTCGCCGACGATTGGATGTGGCCGTTAGCCTCGATCGCCGGCGACCGCGTCCTGAAGACGCCCACCTTTGACCGCGTGGCCCGCGGCGGCGTGATGTTCACGAACGCTTACGTGGCGGCTCCGTCCTGTTCGCCGTCGCGAGCCGCCATGTTGACCGGCCAGTGGCATTGGCGTCTCGAGCAGGGCGCGAACCTGAACACGACTCTGCCCGCGAAGTTTCCGACGTATCCGGATCTGCTGGAGGAGTCAGGGTACCATGTCGGTTTTACGCGGAAGGGTTGGGGTCCCGGCAATGAAACCTTGGGCGGGCGCAAGCGGAATCCGGCGGGAACGCGGTTTCCGGATTTCGCCGCGTTCCTTGCTGCACGCCCCAAGGACAGGCCATTCTGTTTCTGGTTCGGCAGCCAGGATCCGCACCGGCCGTATGAATGGGAGAGCGGCGTAAAGACCGGCATGAAGCTCGAAGACGTTCACGTTCCGCCTTATCTTCCCGACAACGAAACGGTGCGTAAGGATATCTGCGACTACTACTGGAAGGTGCAGCGGTACGACCGGGAGACAGGCGAGTTGCTCCGCGCGCTTGAGAGCATGGGCGAGTTGGAAAACACCATCGTCGTGATGTCGGGCGACAACGGGTGGCCGTTCCCGCGATCGAAGGCCACTGTTTATGAGACCGGCACGCACGTGCCTCTCGCAATCTCGTGGCCCGGGCAATTTTCCGGTGGCCGCGTGGTGGAGGATTTCGTCAGCCTGTCGGACATCGCGCCAACCTTTCTTGAAGCCGCCGGACTCGTTCCCGGCCGCCAGATGACCGGTCGAAGCCTGATGCCGATTCTCGGTTCACGCAAGTCCGGGCAAGTGGAGCGGAGGCGGGACCATGTCTTGACTGGAATGGAGCGTCACGTTCCGAGCCGTGGCGAGATAAAGGGCGGATATCCTCAACGCGCAATCCGCAACAGACAGTTTCACTACATTCGAAATTTTAAACCGGACCGCTGGCCTGCCGGCGATCCAGGGGCGGACCCATCTACTTACCAGCAACTTGCCTCCAATACGTTCCGGACTTACGCGGATATTGATGCGGGTCCGAGCAAGGCGTGGATCGTCGCGAACGGCGACGATGCAGCGGCAAAGCCGTTTTTCGATCGATGTGTGGGAAAGCGGCCCGAACGGGAATTGTACGATTTGAAGAAGGATCCGTACCAGTTGAAGAACGTGGCGGCGAACCCGAAGTACGCGCCCGTCGTAAAGCGATTGGATGCGCAGTTAACGGCTGAACTTCGCGCCACGGGGGATCCGCGCATGGCCGGCGATGGCGACGTGTTTGATCGGTATGCCGTGGGGTCCTAGCGCGAGCGTTGCGTTCATGTGGTGTTGACAGCGCCTTTTGAGTAGCGGCCAGATGATTTCACACGACAGGAAGTAACCAATGAATGAAATGAAAACGACCGGAACATGGGCGCTTACCGCGGCCGTGAGCATCCTCATGGCTGCGTTGCCCCTCCATGGGGCCGGCGCAAGGAAGGACGTCAAGAGCACCAAGGATGGCAAGGTGCTCTCCGACACGGGAAGAGGCGTACGATCCGCTGACAGTACGTTCGACGGAAGGAAACATGTGGAACCCGTGAAAGCCGGGAAATCGACGAACACTCGCACTGCACAGCAGATCGCCAGGGAAGAGAACGCGAAAGAGAAAAATCGTCAGCGGGGCTTGAGGATCAAGGAACCGCCGTCTCCGAAAGTTAAAGACAAGCGGAAATAGAAACGGACCGGACGGGAAGCCTTCTGCGGTTTCGCTGGTTGGAGCGCACCGATGGTCCGCACGTTACGCCCGAATGGCGCAAGCGTTAGGAATCACGCAAGACGCTGCGACGATTACCCGCTGCTTCTCGTGCCACGCGACGGGCGTGAAGCGTGGCCTACATCCAGACGGTCCCGATCTGAGCGCGATGCTGCCCGGCGTGAGCTGCGAACGTTGTCACGGTCCTGGGGCCTCGCACGCGGCCAATCCTTCGCGAGTCAATATCGTCGTCAGATCCGGAACGAGCGCAAAGGATTCCGTGCAATTCTGCGCGGAGTGCCACCGCGGGCCCGGTTCAGTGGATCTCGCCGAACCGGCTTCAATCCGCTACCAACCTGTTGGGCTGAGCGCAAGCCGATGCTTCGCCGTAAGCGGGCGCCTTTCCTGCCTCACCTGTCATGACGCTCACGCCAACGCGTCACTTGAAGGAGAGTCCTACACGGCGCGGTGCCTAGGATGCCATGCGGAAGGAGGGCGGGTAATTGCCGCATGCGGACGCGCGACCCGCCAGGATTGCGTTCCGTGCCATATGAAGAAGCAATCGTCATTTCCATTCCTGACATTCACCGATCATCGGATCCGCGTTTACCGGTAGATGTCTTGGCCGCTCCCATCATCAATTCGAGCTTCCTCCGGAGCGTCGCGGCAAGACGTGGATTCTCGCCGCCGGTGGAGATCGCGATCTGAAGCTTGCCTCGCGTCACGCGAGCCGGTGTCAGGAAATCGCATTCCTCGGGCGCATCCGCGACGTTTGCGGGGATCCCCCGTTTCAGCGCCGCGGCTGCAACCGCCCGATTCGCGCGCCGGTCATTGGTCGCTGCGAACGCCAATAGAGCGCCGTCCAAGTCCCGCGCCCGCACTTTTCGACGTATCAACCGAACGGGTAGTTCCTCGAATTCCTGTAAAACCTCGGGCGCGACCACCGTTACGCGTGCACCCGCATTGAGAAGTCCGCGAACCTTTCGCAGTGCGACGTTTCCCGCTCCGGCGACCAGGACTGGTTTGTCCTTTACCGAAAGGAAGATGGGGTAGTAGGGCAAGCCGCGATCCTACCACGAACAGTCCGCCGACAGATTCGTGTATCTTAGTGCCGAGGTTCGTCGATGCTCGAATGGATCAAGCTGTCGATTGAGTGGATGGCCCTGGGAGTGGAGTTGGTCGCGGGTGTAGTTATCGCGGCTGCGGTAGCTGAAACCGTAGTCAGAATTGCGCCTTTGGCCTTCCGCACAGACGAGCTTGGCGCCGTGAAAATGGCCGCGCGTCTCGCGCTTGGGCGCTGGCTCGCGGTCGCTCTCGAATTGACGCTCGCCGCGGATATCCTCCGGACCGCCATCGCTCCCACTTGGGACGACATCGGAAAGCTTGCCGCGATCGCCGTCTTGCGGACGGCGCTTAACTACTTTCTTGAGCGGGAGATCTCACGCGAGAAAGCGGAATGACTACTCGTCATCGTGCTGCGCGGCGAGCTTCGTCAAGACGCCGAGATCCTCAAGGGTGGTAACGTCGCCGGTTACCGAGTTCGACGTCACAATTTCCCTCAACAGCCTGCGCATGATCTTTCCACTGCGCGTCTTCGGCAGGGCGTCGCTGAACCGGATCTGCTCGGGCTTCGCAAAACTGCCGATTTCATGCGCCACCCACTTGCGCAGGTCCTCAGCCAGCGTGTCATGATCCCAACTGCCCTTCTTGAGACTCACAAAGGCCACCACCGCCTGGCCGGTTATCTCATGAGGTTTGCCGACAACGGCCGCTTCCGCCACGGCCGGATGCCGCACCAGTGCCGACTCCAGTTCCATCGTGCTCAGCCGGTGGCCGCTGACGTTCATCACATCGTCAATTCGCCCTAGTATCCAGTAGTATCCGTCCGCATCGCGCCGCGCCGCATCTCCGGTAAGATAGCTTCCTGGAATGCGTTTCCAGTAGTTCTCTTCGTAACGGGCCGGATCGCGCCACAATGTGCGGAAGATACTGGGCCACGGCCGCCGGATGATGAGAAATCCTTCGCGATTCGCCTCGACCGGGTTCCCCGAAAGATCCACGACATCAGCTATGACGCCCGGCATTGGCAGCGTCCCCGAACCAGGTTTCAGTGGAACCGCGCCTGGCATGGGAGCGATAAGGATGCTCCCCGTTTCGGTCTGCCACCACGTGTCGACGATGGGACAGCGCTCACCGCCGATGACCTTGTGATACCACTCCCAGGCCGCCGGAGTGATGGG
>SYKU01000308.1 GCA_005808865.1 Acidobacteriota bacterium | reverse complement strand
TGCCTTGGCGGGTCCATCCCTCTAAGGTCTTCATCTCTTCGTCGCTGAGCTGAAATTTCGCGGACTTTCGGCGCATGACTCAACATACAGTAGTACCAGAACTAATGCAACTAGACACTGGATTGACATTGAACGTGGTGGCAATCTCGTAGTCCGTTGGGGCCGGAGAAAGATCGGCGCCAAAGATTCTATTCGCCAAAGCGCTGTGATACCAATGCCCAGCCAGCGGAGCACCCGCAAAATCGCGCCAGACGAGGAGCGGCCCTGCACTACCCAGGACTGCGCCCCCTGCGTTGCATGACAGCGGATCGAAATTCGCCCGTACCTCGATGGTTACGACGCTCGTCAGCGTTGCCCCCCAGATATTGGCGGCGTGCTGAAATGCGATCAGGCGTTGTGCACCTACAGTGGCGCCCGCATTGCCGCCGACCGGTGCAGCCGGCGTCGGGTCGTTGAAGCCTTCGCCCGGGCCGTCGTTATTGACAATGGTGATGGTGGCTGCCGCCCCCGCCGTGCTCGGAAGCAGCGCGGCATAGCTGGCGACCAATAGTGTGGAGAGCCAAACGGAGCTATTCCTTCTCATCGGCCCGCTCCTTAGCTGGAGTCCGAAGAACCGGCTCAGCTTTCTCTTTACCGTGCACGCAATCAAGCTGAAGCTTGCCGTCAGGACCGATTCTGGCAACTGAATGTGACATGTGCTCCGGTCCGGTAGCCACGCCCACAGCCCTACCCGGGCCGAATCTCTCCACCGCATCACGGGAAACAGCCGGTCTCGTTGGCAGGAGCCGTCGCATCTCACCGTGTTCAGGCTCGCGAATCTTGCCTGTGGCCGGGTCAATGAAGACGGTCAATCCTCCCTGGGCCGCCTGCGGCTGAACCGCAGGCTTGGCGGTAGCCTGCTTCTGCGCGGGTTGGTCCGCAGGCTTCTCAGCCGGAGCCTTTCTTTGATCCGCGGCGACGGCAATCGCGAGACCCACAACGGCGGCCATGGTGGTTACGAATACTTTCCGTAAAATCATAAAACCTCCTGATTACGATTGATCTGTTTCGAGCGACTGCGAGAGCGCGTCAACGCCAGAGCGCCGATGCCCAGCGCCAGCAAACCGGCACTGGCAGGTTCCGGGACCCCCGACGGGCTAACTGATAGCGTATCGATGCCAATGTAATCGGCGTTTACCGACGTATCCGTCACGAAGTAGCGGAACGCGTAGCGCCCGGTGGCGGGTCCGCCCAGCCCGCTAAGGGTGGCGGAGAATAGCGTCCAGTCGTCCGGGTACCCTGCCGGGTAGAGCGCCGGGTTGACGGTGAGAAGCAGGTTGCCAAAGTCCCCAATCGACGCGTCGGTGAGGCCGACATCGGTGCTGGCTCCGGCCGTGCTGTAACGGAGCTCAAGACGGTCCGCTACAAAAGCCGGGCTCTGGGTCCGGGTGTAGAACGAAATCGAGTCGCCATTCGTCAGGGTGACAACCGGCGTCAGCAGCCAATTGCTGATATTGCCGCCAAACCCGGCATTCAAAAAATTGGCAGCAACATAAGAATCAGCCGCTCCTGCCTGTGAGGGAAATACTGCTGAGTTCCCTTGAAACCACCCCGTGGCGCCTGATGGAGAGCTGTTGTTAATGAGGGCCCAACCTCCTCCCGCCAGTAGCGAAACGTCGTCGAAATTTTCGGTCAGGGCGGCAAAAGCCGACGGAACCGCAGAAAGAAGCAGCAGAAACAGAGCCGTGAACTTGCTTGGCATTTGCGAGGCGCCTCCGTGCGCCATCTGAGCGAACGAATCCGCTCGTTGTGCGATTCTCGTCATCTGAACAGATATTCCGCTCACGCCGAGGGTAACAGAAACTAGGGCGAAGCACAAGGCTGTTGGTACTGGTACCTAAAGCCGGCAGGCAAACTGAAGGCTCCGTGGCGCGTCAACAGTGTCCTCCTGCTCCGTCGACGGACACAACCTGTCGTTCAACTCAGCGCTTGCCGAAGATTGCGGCCAACGGCGGGAATCAGGGGCTGAGATGTGGATCTGGGCCGGTCAAATCACTTGTAGCTGCGGATTGCCGTCGATTCGTCGTCGTGTGCTTCGAAAACCGGCCAAAGTCTCGTAATGACAAGGAGGTCCTTGACGCGCTTGGTGACGTTGAGCAGCTTAAGTTGACCACCCTGGTTCGTTATGGTCGCGAGGCCCGAAACAAGCTCGCCGATTCCAGAGCTGTCGAGATAGGACACCTCGCCCAGGTTCAAAAGAATCTTCTTCTGTCCCTTGGCCCCCAAGTCACGCAGCGCGTCCCGTAATCCGGTCGCGCCTTCGCTAATGGTAATGCGGCCGGCTACGTCAATTACCGCGATGTCACCCACTTGCCGATTCGTCAAATTCGCGCTCACTCTCAAAATCCTCCCGATCTCGTGGAAATCCCCTACCGGGCTTCGTCAGGCACGTTGCGTTTCCGCCGGCTGCGGATTTCGCGCACGGCGTAGATTCGTCTGTCCTGGCTTTCAAAATAGGTCCGGATCATCACTTCTCCCAGCAGTCCGGTGCTGAACATCATCAGACCCGCGAGCAGCAGCAGACAGCCGGCTATCATCAGCGGCCCGTGCTCGATCACGATTTCGTGGCCGGTCAGCTTGTAGATCGCAAGATAGCCCAGAATCACTCCGCCGATGCCGGTTCCGGCCAGACCGAGAGCCCCGAAAAAGTGCATCGGCCTGGTGAAGTACTTCAACAAAAACTTGATCGTAAGGATATCGAACATCACGCGGAACGTCCGGCCCAGTGTGTAGTGCGATTCGCCCGACGGACGCGCAATGTTCCGGATCGGCACCTCAGCCACGCGCGCACCGTAGATGCTCGCCAGCGCGGGAATAAAGCGATGCAGTTCGCCATACAGATGCACGTCTTTCAGAACTTCGGCCCGGTACGCCTTGAACGTAGTCCCGAAATCGTGGAGGTTAATTCCCGAAGCCTTCGCCATGAGCCAGTTCGCAATCCGCGAAGGCAGTTTTCTGGTCATCGCGCTATCGACTCGATTTTTCCGCCACCCGCTTGCGATGTCGTACCCTTCGCGGATCTTGGCGAGCAGGAGCGGAATATCTTCGGGCGCATGCTGCAAGTCGCCGTCCATCGCCACGATGACGTCGCCTTCGGCTTCGTGGAATCCGGCGGAAAGCGCGGCCGTCTGACCGAAGTTGCGGCGCAACCGGATCACCTTGAGGTGTCCATCGGTCTCGACAAGGTTCGCGAGCAATTCAAAACTTCGATCGGTCGAGCAGTCGTCAACGAACAGGATCTCGTAGGGCGTGCGAAGACCTTCGAGAACCGCCGTCAGCCGGTCGTAAAGCGGAAGCAGCGAGGGCTCTTCGTTATGTATCGGGATGACTATGCTCAGCATGGCGTTAACTAGCACAGTGTATCGCTTTTGCTTGCCCGCGCGCGCGGATATCGGGTACGCTCAGATCATGCAGAATGAGCGGAAGCACATCGCCGTAGTGGGCGCGGGCGCGTTCGGCGGCTGGACAGCGCTTCATCTGCTGCGCGCCGGCGCGCGAGTCACGCTTCTCGACGCTTGGGGGCCTGGCAATTCCCGCGCCAGTTCCGGCGGCGAAACTCGCATCATCCGCGGCAGCTATCTCGACCGGATCTACGTGCAGTTGACGGCCCGCTCGCTCGCGCTTTGGAAAGAAAATCAGACGCGTTGGGCCCGCCGGATCTTCCACCAGAGCGGCGTTATGCGTTTCGGAGCCGCCGGCAGCGCGTTTCCGAAAGTGGTTCCGCCTCTGCTGCGTGAGGCTGGTATCGCCTTTGAGGAACTCACCCCCGCGCAGGCCGCGCGCCAGTTTCCGAAAATCAATTTCGAAGGCGTGGCGTGGGCGCTACACGAGCGCGACACCGGCTATCTGTTGGCCCGGCGCGGCTGCGCAGCCGTGGTCGAGGGCTTCCAGCGCGAGAACGGAGAGTATCGTCAGCTCGCCGTCGAACCGGGAGCGGTCTCCGGTGGCGCGATGCGTTCCCTGAAACTGTCGGACGGTTCCACGCTAGCGGCCGATCAGTTCGTCTTTGCCTGCGGACCGTGGCTCGGCAAAGTTTTCCCGGACGTGATCGGAAACCGGGTCAAGCCAAGCCGCCAGGAGGTTTTTTTCTTCGGCACGCCAGCCGGCGACCCAACCTTTCTCGATCAGCGGATGCCCCCCTGGATCGACAGCTCCGATCGCGGGTTTTATGGAATTCCGGGGAATGAGTGGCGTGGGTTCAAGGTTGCCGACGACCGCCACGGCGCGACATTCGACCCAACATCGGGCGACCGGACGGCATCGCCTGAAGCGATCCACTCGGCGCGCGAATATATCGCCTTCCGTTTTCCGGCGATGAAAGGCGCGCCGCTGGTCGAGTCGCGCGTCTGTCAGTACGAGAACAGTCCCGACGGCCACATTATTCTCGACCGGCATCCCGGCGCGAAGAACGTCTGGCTCCTCGGAGGCGGCTCCGGACACGGCTATAAGCTCGGCGCGGGCCTTGGCGAAATGGCGGCGCAAATCGTTCTTGAAAAGCGTTCTCCGGAACCGTTTTTTCAGCTTGCGCGATTGAGTGCGATCCCACCGGTTTCGCGCTAATCTGGCAATTAGCCCATGCCCAAAAAGCTTCTCATCGTCTTGATCTTACTTATCGCGGCCTTCGCGGGTTTCTCTTACCGCTATCGCGGCTTCATGCGCGCGGGCATGAAGTACGGGCTGCACACCACGCTGCATGAGCAAATGAACGTCATTTTCATGTTGCGGTATTGGGTGGAATTCGTGGGGCGAATGGAACGGGACGCCGGGACCTTTTACTCCTTCGATATGACGCCTGCGGAGTCAGCCTTCACTCAGGCGCTGCTCGATTATCACAAGGCGAACTTCGCCGGGGCTATCGCCGGCATTCAGAAAGAGATCGACGAGCACGGGGAGAACGAAAAGCGTTTGTTTTGGCTGGGGATGGCTCAGATCCGGCGGGGAGAATCGGAGAACTGTCTCGCGCCCGTCCTGCACGCCGAACACAATTCCGTGGGGCACGCGCAATACTGCGCTCTCCCTATTCGCAAGTTTCATCAAAACAAGGATTATAGCCGCGCCGCGGCAAAAACGTTTCTGAAGCTCATCGAGACCTACGACCGTAAGAATCGCCTTTACCACTGGCTGCTCAATTACGCTTGCATGACGACGGACGATTTCCCCGCCGGAGTGCCGCCCGAATATCGCCCGAGCCAGGCGTTTATCGACAAGTTCTACGGCGAGGGCAAGCGAAAAACCGAGAGCCGGTTCGAACACTTCAAGTTCGACGAGCGGGCCGTCGATTTTGGCGTCAACACGCACAACGCCGGCCGCGGTGTCGCAGTGGAGGACTACGATCACGACGGATATCTCGACATCATCACCGGCGGCAGCTTTGAAGACTTGCGCTACTACCATAACCAAGGCGGGAAGACCTACGAGGATTGGACGGAACGCGCCGGTCTTGCCAATCGCCGCCAGCCGTTCTTCATCTCGGTGACGGATATCGACAACGACGGGTGGGCCGACATTCTGGTCACTCACATGTTTCACGACGGCTTCGAACTTTACCGCAACAACGGAAACGGGACTTTTTCCGATGTCACCAAAGCTTCCGGCTTGATGGATAAGCGCCCCGTGAACGCCATGAGTTCCGGTTGGGCTCCGTCCTGGGCGGACGTCGATAACGACGGCGATCTGGACCTCTTCGTACCTCAGATGGGAATGGACATTCCATTCGCGAACGGCCTGCTCGCGCGGCCCCGGATGCGTTCCGCGTTTTACATCAACGATAGGGGCCATTTTGCAGACAAGACCGCGGAGTTCGGACTTGCGGACGTCGTATACGATCGCTATTTCACGGGTTCCGCATTCGGCGACGTGGATGGCGACGGTTATCCGGATCTGTTCCTGTCGAGCCCCATCGTAAGCGATAGCTTCCTGTTGAAGAACAAGGGCGGAAAGCGTTTCGAAGTTTCCGACGCCATTACGCGCCGCGACGGTGGATTCTCCACGGCGTTTCTAGACGTGAATCAGGATGGGCGGCTGGATCTGTTTCAAGGCGGTTTCTCGGACGCGCGCAGCAGTATCGAGATGGCCATGTTCGGCGAGAGCGAGGAGAACTACCGTTCCGGAAAAAGCGCGGTTCTGATCCATCAACCCGACGGCCGGCTGGTGGAGCAGCCGGGCTTCTTCGACACGCCCGGCGGGACTATGGGCGCTTCCTTCGGCGACCTTAATAACGATGGCTGTTACGATTTCTACCTGGGAACGGGAAGTCCGGAGGGCTGGTTCATC
>SYKU01000307.1 GCA_005808865.1 Acidobacteriota bacterium | reverse complement strand
GGCCCCGTTCCCTGACCGGCCTTGAACAGATGCTCTGGTGGAGAGGATCCAGCGCGGCTACACCAGCCCGGGAGCCGAAAGCGGAAGAAATAGCTGTCCAGCTATTTCGTGGACACTACGCTAGCTTTTCACGTAACCTAGCTCGCGCAAGAACACGAGCATCCGCTCGGTCGTCTTGGCGTAATAGTCGCCCCTGCCGAAGTTGAAAAACCCGTGCGTCTGGCCCTCATAGCCTTCGAGAATGCACTTGGCGCCGAGGCCCGCCGCCTTCTTCTGATACGCCTCCACGGTCCGATACGGCACCGTTGTGTCCGCCTTGCCATGAAAGATGATCGTCGGCGGCGCCGACTTCGTGACGTGGTGAATCGGAGAGACCGCGCGCGGATCGCCGCCGAAGCGTTCGCTCACGGATTTGTCAAGCCCGGTGTCCGACCCGCCTTCGGGCACTAGCATCAGCGCGGGATTAAACAGCAGCAGCGCGTTGGGTTTCGAGCTGACTGTCAAATGCTCGCCATCTTCGAAGCCGGGAAGCACTGCCGTTGCGGCGGCGAGATGCCCGCCCGCCGAACCGCCTCCGGCCGCGATCCGATTCGGATCGATGTTCAGGCGCTTAGCGTTGGCGCGTATCCACCGAATCGCGGCCTTGGCATCCGCGATGCACGCCTGCACGGATACTTTGTGGCGGGATTTGACGCGGTAGTCGACCAGAAATACCGTCAAACCCTTTGATGCCAGCAGTTCGGCGTGCTTCTGAAATTGGATTGGCGATCCGTTGGTCCAACCGCCGCCGAAGAAGAATGCGGCTGCGGGGCGAGGTGGGCCTTGGCCGCGACCGGTAATCCAGACATTCAATTCGACATCGCCGATCTTGCGAAAAAGCTCTTTCTCGAAGCCGGGCAGATCGGGCGGATAGTTTCGGTTCTGGGCCAGTAACGGTAAAGTGCCAAGCAGCGCGCGTCGAGTGATTCGCATGTTCCAAATGATATCGCATCGGATAGAATAGGGAGCGTGTTTCGCACCGCTTTCTTCCTCACGAGCTTGGCCCTCGCCGCGCAGCCCCGCAATGCCGATTGGGCGCATTATCTCGGCGACAAGGCCACCGCTCACTACTCGCCGCTCGATCAGGTCAACAAAACCAATGTCGCGAAGTTGCGGCAGTCCTGGGTTTTCGACACCGGCGATCGAGGCGAGTTCCAATCGAACGGCCTCGTAATCGGCGGAGTACTTTATACGGCTTCTCCGAATCGAAAAGTCTTCGCGATCGACGCCGCCACGGGAAAGCAGAAGTGGGTGTTCGACCCCGCGGCGCACCAGTCCAGTGCGATCGGCCGCCGCCAGCGAGGCGTTGTCTACTGGGCTTCGGGCAACGACCGCCGCATCTTCACCGGCGCCGGAACGTATCTCTACGCGCTCGACGCGTCGACTGGCAAGCTAGTCCCGTCGTTTGGCACTGACGGCCGCATCCACTTAGGAGAGGGCGTTGCCGATCCCGCGCCCGCTGTGCAGATCAATACGCCCGGCGTGATCTTCAAAGACATGTACATCGTTGGCGGATCGACCCAAGGACCCGGCACGATCCGGGCCTACGACGTCCGCACCGGCAAGATGCGGTGGCTGTTTCATCTCATTCCACGGCCTGGCCAACCGGGTTACGATACATGGCCGCCCGATGCTTACAAAACCGCCGGCGGCGCGTCGAACTGGTCCGGCTTATCGCTCGATGAGAGGCGCGGAACCGTCTATGTTCCCACCGAGACCGCGCTGCCCGATTTCTGGGGCGGCGACCGCGCCGGCGCCAATTTGTTTTCTAATTCGCTCGTGGCGCTCGACGCCAATACGGGGAAAAGGTTGTGGCACCATCAATTGGTCCACCACGACTTACTCGACAAGGACCTGCCAACGCCTCCGGTGTTGCTAACTGTAACGCGGAATGGCAAGAAAATCGACGCCGTTGCGCAAGGTACTAAGAATGGCTTGTTATTCGTTTTCGACCGCGAGACGGGCCAGCCGCTTTGGGATATTGCCGAGCGACCGATCCCGCCCTCCGAGCTGCCCGGCGAACCAGGCTGGCCGACGCAGCCCGTACCGCTCAAACCCGCTCCACTCACGCGCCAAACCCTCACCGAGGCTGACGCGTCCAATATCTCTCCCGCGGCACATGCGGCTTCGTTGCTGCGATTGAAACGGTCCGGCTCGCAGGGCGCCTACCCAGCGCCGAGCTTACAGGAGCGCATCATCCTGCCCGGCTTCGATGGCGGCATGGAATGGGGCGGCGCCGCCGTCGATCCAGATGGATTCTATTACGCGAACGTCAACGAGATTCCGTGGATCTACCAGATGATCCCAGCCGCCGACCCGTCCGGAAAACCTATAACTACCGGCGAACGGATGTATAAGACGCATTGCGCCGCCTGCCACGGTTTCGATCGAAAAGGCGATATCCATTCCGGATTTCCTGACATTAGTAACTTGAAAGAGCGGGCGCATGTTACGAAGATCGTAAATGGCGGCATCGGCCGCATGCCGGCGTTCGGCAACTTACCAGAAAATCAACGCCGCGCGCTGCTCGATCACCTATTCGGTGAAGAGAAACCTACCAACACTTCCGAAGTGAAAGGCCCGCCGTACCTATTCGGCGGCTTTCGCCGGTGGTTCGACGCCGAAGGCTACCCGGCAATCAAGCCTCCTTGGGGTACGCTGAATGCGGTCAACCTGAACACTGGCGAGTTGAAGTGGAAAGTGACGCTGGGCGAGTATCCGGAATTGACCAAGCGCGGGGTTCCGCCGACGGGCACAGAGAATTACGGCGGCCCGGTCGTCACTAAGGGCGGCCTAGTGTTTATCGGTGCTAGCGCCGACGAGACCATCCGGGCATTCGACAAAGATACGGGCAAGATCCTTTGGCAAGCGACGCTTCCATTCAGCGGCAATGCAACGCCGAGCGTTTACATGATCGATGGCAAACAATACATCGTGATCTCGGCCGGAGGAGGGAAGTCCAATCGCCCTGCCGGTGGACATATCGTCGCTTTTGCACTCCCAGACTAATCCGTCTTCGGCCGGCCGCCGCCGTCAAGGCTTCCCGTATGGCCTGAAAACCCGGTCTATCTGAAACAGCGGAAGATGATCCCTGGCGTCGTCGAATAATGAGACGACCTGGTGTCAAAGTTACTGGGGCAAGTTGCAACTTGCCTCAGATTCGGCCGCAGCCGCTGAACTATTCGATTCCGGTTCCAATCACGCGGCCAGCGCTGCTTGCCATTTCTGGCATCATCGCCATGGGCCTGCCCAGCTTGCCCATCTTGAACTGCCTCCTCTCGATCTGGCCGATATGCAGGAATCGCTCAAACGGAGAGCGTGGCGCGGCTCTTTTGAGTAAGCCGCGCCGAATCAATCATTTTTCCCGTTCCGATGAAGGGGAAAACACCAATTGTTTGACTTGGGCAGCGTGACCTAGCCCTACCTGGACTCTGCTAGCGATACACTTCTGCCTGTCTGTTCGGTGTCTTCAAATCGTGAAGAAGACCGCCACCCCCGCGCCGCGCCATTACTGAATGTGGATCGTGACCGCCGGACCCGTAATCCATGCCGATGTGATCTGCACCGTGGCGGGCCCGGCGCCGCACCTGACGGCACCTGAAAGTTTACCTGGTAACCGTTTACCGCACCAGGGTAGCCGGTGGCGGCCAACACTGTCGCGGCCTCTCCGTTGACAGTAACCGTAAGCGGTGAATTGACCGGCTGCAGCGGACTTGCGGGAAACGCTTTGCCTGGGTCGACGCCGGGTCTCGTCGGCCCCAGATCACTCGCGAACAGGGACAGGGTCTCTCCCTTGGCCGCCGGCTTGGCCGCGCTCACCAACGAAAAGTCACTGGAGTGCGTAACTGCCGGAGCACCACCCGCTGTGACCACCGTCGGCCAAACTCACGGAATCACATGCAACACCTGACGGAACGCGCCGGCCGGCCGCTTGCGCCGGTTCGCTGGGTTGGTCCTCTGTCACGGACACCAACGGGAGCGGAACCGCAAGCGATGACGTGGTGCCCCACTGGCCGCGAATTCCGAAGAACGCACCCGTGCCGCCTGAAATGACGTTGTTGCCCTGATTCATCGCCGCGGGCGCTCCGGGCACGGCCGTCCCGCCGCCGAAGCCCTCGCCCATTATGCTTCCCACCGGCGTACCATCCGCCTGCTGGATCTCCCAGAAGATGGTATGCACGGCGGATCTGGTGATGTTCGCAATGGCCTTGCCTGGCGCCGAAGCCGGCTGCGCGCCGATGGTCTGGTTCGGAGACACCACCATGCCCTTGGCGGGCAGCCCGTTCACATTGGTGACGTCGCAGAGGACGATATAACTGGGGAAGTTCCTGGGGGGGACGCCGGTGGTGGCGGTCTGGTCAATCGCATACTTGCTGTAGTCCGCGACGTCGCTTTGATAGGAGACGCAGTTGGCTGCGTCAATTTCGATCACCACGCTCGATGGCGCTTGCGCGAAGGCCGCCACGGAGAAGAGAGCCGCACAAGCGGCATCGAGAATGAGGGAATGTCTGGTTCGTTTCGTAGAAGTTCCTTTCTGATTTGGCGGCTGATTTTCGTGTCTAGCGCCGATTGGGCCTTCACCGGAACCGAGCTCGACACGGCGATACCGATCCAATGGATGCGGCCACTAGCCAGCCTCGTCTTTACCGCTTCGGGCCATTTGAGCTCGATGCCAGAACCGGAGAGTTGCGGCGGGGTGGTACCCGCATCCGCATCGGCGGCCACGCTTTTCAGATCCTGCTCATGCTCATCGAACGGCAGGGCGAAGCCGTGCTCCGCGATGAAATCCAGCTCCGCCTTTGGCCTGGAGGTAGGACGGCGGCGGTCCCGGCCTCCGACGGGGAAGATTTCAGTCGGCTGGGCGCAGATGCAACATATCCATCCCGGGACATTTTGCCGAACAGGAATTCGTTGATCTAATTGCGCTGGTTTACCGCGCCCGGCTGCTCCGTGCGAGGCAGGCGGGAAGCGACGCGGGTCCTGAGCCGGTCGAGTTTTTCAAGGTTGGACCGTGGCTTGACCGGCGGGTGACCTGCCGGGAGGCTGTGCAAGCGAGACCAGGGCTCCGGCGCACCACCACGCCGCCGCGCCACGGATTGCAATGGCCAATGTGTGCATGTGCGATCCTCCTACATTACCAATCCAGCTTGAGCCCGAACTGCACCAGCCGTGGATCGAGTGCGCTTGTGAGCCGGCCGAACGTAGGCGCGGTAGCCACGTTGTTTGGGTTGTTGAAGTTCACCTGGTTGAAGGCATTGTAGAGCTCGGCGCGGAATTGCACCTTGAAGCGCTCCACGATGGGGATGTTCTTGATCAGTCCCAAGTCGGTTTGCGAGAATGCAGTCCCGCGCAACGCGTTGCGGCCCATATTGCCGAACTGCCCGTTGAGATTGGGACGGAACGCCGCGGTATTGAAGAATTGATCGACCCGTTGGGCGCGAGTGCGGCCGCCGGAAAGCCGGTGATCGCCGATCACGTTTGCCCTGTCATTGCCGTTGCCAGTGAGCGAATTGTCGCGGCCCGTGGTTATGTTGAACGGGCCGGCGCTGTTGACGGAGGTGATTCCCGAGATTTCCCAGCCGCCGAGCACGCGCCGCAGCAAGCCGTTGGCTCGAAACACCGCAGGCACTTCATAGACCCACGAAAGCCGCCACACGTGTGCCAGGTCCCAGGCCGACGGACCCCATTCGGCCCACGGATCCTCGCCATTCTGATGGCCCACGCCTTGCACGTTGTGCGTCTGCCCCAGGTCGAGCGACTTCGACCAGGTGTAGGAGGACATCAGCGTCAGGCCGCGGCTCGCGCGATAGCGAAGCGTGGTCTGCAGCGAGTTGTAGGACGAGTTGCCCGTCGATTCCTGGTTGTTCCACTTCTGATAGATGTTCGGATAGCGCATGCGTCGCGAGTCGATGTTGGCCAGGGTCGACAGCGGGCGCCCCTGCGCGTCATCGCCAGGAATGAATGCAGCCGTGTTCAGGTTGCGCGTTTCGTAGAGGTGCCGCCCGATGCGGCCCACGTAACCAGCTTCGAACGACAGGTTCCGCACCACTTCCCGCTGGATGTTGAAGGTGATCGTCTGAATGCGGGGGTACCGGTATTTCTCGTCGGCGCTATAGGCGGAAATGCGCAGGGGGAACAGATTGCGGGCATTCTGCGGGTCCTTCAGATCCAGCTTATAGGGGAACGGATTCTGTTGCCCGCGCCAGGGATCGGCGAACCCGCCTGCGGGCCGGTTCAGAGTCTGGCCGAGGAAAAAAGGAGCATTCTGTCCGGTCTGATACATGTCGTAGAACGGCGCGTTGCTGTAGAGCCCCCAACTGGCGCGCACGCTAGTGCGGCCATTTCCGAACGGATCCCATGCGAAGCCAACGCGCGGCTGGATCTGCTTGTAGTCGTTGTGCTGTACCGTGTTTGGCAGACCCTTGGGAAAATCGGGCGTCACGTCGCCCGGAAACAGAAGCCCCGGATGCGCTGTCGGGATGATCTTCGATTGCATTCCCTGACGGATCGTCGCGATCTGTGCGATGCCAACCTCCGGCCTCTCCAGCCCGCGTACTTCGCCGAATGGGCCCAGCAGTTCATAGCGGACGCCGAGGTTCAGTGTGAATCGCGGATGGATCTTGAAGTCGTCCTGAAAAAAGGCAACGCCCGTCTTGGAATGCCCGCGCTTGTCGCTACCTGTGCTGCGCGTGACGCTAGTCAACTCCCCCAGCACGAAATCCGCCGCCGAGAAGCCCGTCGTGGAGCCGTCGAAGTTGAACGTGGCGCCGTCATTGTTGTCGTGCTTCAGGTGAGTTTCGCGGAAGTAGTATTCCCCACCGAATTTGAAATTGTGCCGGCTGCGGACCCAGCTCAAATGGTTGGTGAGCTGCCAGTTCGTTCCGCCTTCGGTCCAGGAACAATTGGTACCTGCGCCGAGACCGAACCGGCCGGTGACATTGACGCCTGGCGGGACTTTCGGCCCTGCCAAGTCCATGTTGATGCCGAATTCGCGCGGCGTCTTGGAAATGCTGGGGCAGGTGCGCGTCTCTTCCTGGCTCGCACGGCCGTAGCGGAACTCGTTGATTACGGTTGGCGAAAATGTGTGTGTCTCGTTCACCGAAATCAGCGGAATGAACTGGTCTTCGATGTTGAATCCGTATCCCGGATAAGGCCCCGTGCCGAAGGGATTCGACCGTGTGGTCTTGTCCACCATCATGCTGACTTGAATCGTGTCGTTCCGGCTCAGCAGGTAGTCCCACTTGCTGCTCCACTGGTTCCCGTTGATAGGCCGGGAGCCCGTGGTGATCAATTGCGATCCGGCCGTATCCGGGCCAACCGGGATGAATTGAAGGATGCCCTGCGCCACCGGGTTGAGGCGCTCGCGCGGAATCGTGTTATTCGGGAACGGATTGTTCGTGAGCGGATCGCGGATGGTGCGGCTGAATACGCCCTGCCGTTCCGAGGACGAGAGCGGGAAAGACGTGCTCAGACCCACGCCGCGAATACGCAAGCCCTGGTAGGAGGCAAAGCCGAACAACCGGTTCTTGATCACCGGAAAGCCGATGCTTGCGCCGAACTGGTTCTGCCGGAGCAGCGGCACGGTGGGCGTGAAGAAGTTGCGGGCATTGAGCTTGTCATTTCGCAGAAACTCCCACGCCGAACCGTGGATCTCGTTGGTGCCCGAGCGCGTGACGGCCTTGAACACGGCGCCGGAGTAAAGCCCGTACTCGGCGCTGTAGCTGTTGGTGATCAGCTTGAATTCGTTGAGCGCGTCAGGGTTCGGTAGATTCAAGCCGGAGTTGTTGTTTGCACCGGCGAAGTGAACGCCGTCGAGCTGCCAATCGACTTCGTTACTGCGCGCTCCGTTGACGTTGAGGAAATTAGCGCCACGATTGCCGGCGTCGAGCGCCGTGCGAATGGTGGCGCGGGTAACGCCGGGAAGGAGTGTGGCAAGTTGAAGCGGATTTCGGCCATTGAGCGGCAACTCCAGGATCCGCCGCCGCTCAATCACGTCGCCTCCCGCGGAGGAATACGTGTCGACTAGCGGAGCACCGGCGCTCACTTCAATCCGATCGGCCACCGCGCCCAACTGCATCTTGGCATCAATTCGCGCGTTCTGCCCGAGCTGCAATGCGATCCCGGTCTGTGTGAAAGTCCTGAAGCCAGCGCTTTCCACGGTTACGCGATACCTGTCCCCGATCGGAATCAGCGGAAGCAGATATCGCCCGTCAGGGTCAGTGGTGACGCTCCGTTGAAAGCCGGTCAGGTCATTAGCGGCGGTGACTTGGGCACCGACAAGCACGGCTCCGGTCGGATCCGTGACGGTTCCCAGAAATGTGGCGGTATCCACTTGGGCAGGCAGCGGCATAACCAGGGCCGCGACTGCGTAGGCGAGAGCGACGTTTGGTAGTCTCATAGCGTGGCACCTTTATATCATCGGCGGAATTTGTTGTCAATCATCAGTCTTGTCCGGCTCTGCGGATCCGCGTGCTACCGCTCGCGGTCGCGGCTCGGTAATGGCCTTCTTTGCCGCACGAATCGTACCGGGCCGCGACCGCGCGACGGAGCGCTCCGCCTGGCATAGCTTCTTCCGCAAGTCGACACTATCTGCTGAACGCTGAAGTTCCAGTGTTGCGAGTATCCGTTTTGGTGATTCGACGCGATGAATTGCGGCGCAAAGCGGGGAGCCTGGCCTACTGCGACCGCACCGAAGCCGGGCCCCAGCTCAGCGCGGGTGATGGCGGGGAGTC
>SYKU01000306.1 GCA_005808865.1 Acidobacteriota bacterium | reverse complement strand
AATTTCGCGCCGAACCTTGGCTTGGCATGGGACGTATTCGGCAACGGGAAGACGGCGCTTCGAGCGGGGTACTCAATCAATTTTGTAGACGACAACACGATTGCAACGATCATGAATAGCGCGCGCACCAACCGGGGACTATCGCAGGACGTCACCGCTGTAGGACTCAGTTGCCGTCTGAGTGCGCCGTGCGGAATTACCGCTCCAAGATTCCAGGTGCCGCGGAAGTTCTCCGACAATTTCGCGGAGGACACCACAAGCGCATTCGGCTTGCCGGACCCCGGGTTGCGGACGCCCTATGTGCAGCAATTCACGCTTGGCATTCAGCAGGAGATTAAGGGGCTGATCGTCGAGGCGCGCTATGTGGGCAATCACGCGACGAAGCAGTTGCGCGCCTTCGACTACAACCAGATCGTGATTTCCGAGAATGGCTTTCTGGCGGACTTCAAGCGCGCCAAGAACAACGGAGACCTGGCGCGGCGCGCGTCAGCGGCGGGTGTTTTCGACCCTCGTTTCAACGCCGGTATTCCGGGCAGCCAGCGCCTCACGGTATTCCCGCTTCTCGAAGCCGGAGGCCTCTTGACGAACTCCACCGTACGCAATCTGATTGACCAGAACCAGGTTGGACAACTGGCGTACATCTATCAGGTGAATGAGTTGAATCGAGACGTCGGGTTCTATCGAAACCCGTTCGCGAATGGTACGAACATGGTGACGAATTTCAGTAACTCGACCTACAATTCACTCCAGGGCGAGGTCCGGCGTATGGGGAAGGCGTTGCAGTTCCAGGGAAATTACACATTTTCGAAAGTGCTCAGCGACGCGGCGGGAGACGGTCAGGTTCGCTTCGAGCCCTTCCTGGATATCAACAACGCGAAGATTGAGCGCGCTCGCGCGCCCTTCGACTTGCGCCACGCCATCAAAGGCAACGCCGTTTACTCCCTGCCCATTGGCAAGGGGACGCGGATCAATTACCGTCCGCTCGAGCGGCTACTGACGGGCTGGTCGACGAGCGGGATACTCATTTGGCAGTCGGGCACGCCTTTCTCGATTCTCTCCGGGCGCGGCACGTTCAATCGGGGTTCAAGATCGGGCGTAAATACCGCGATTACGAATCTCGCGGGGGCGCAACTTGACGCGGTAGTGGGATTCCGAATGACGGGTGACGGTCCCACCATGATCGACGCGAAAGCCATCGGGACGGATGGCCGGGGAGTGGCTGGTGACGGCCAGGCTCCGTTCGCGGGGCAGGCTTTTTTCAACCCGGGTGCGGGAGAACTCGGTTCGCTTCAGCGCCGGCTGTTTTCCGGGCCGTGGGCCTTCAGTTGGAATATGGGCGTGCAGAAGTTGACGCGAATTGCCGAGCGCCACAGTCTCGAGATCCGCGCGGAAGCTTCGAATCTCCCGAATCATCCGGCGTTCTTCGCCGGGGACTCAAACATCAACTCGACCAAGTTCGGCGCGATTGGCGGCACGTTCAACAGCAGACGGCAGATTCAATTTGGGGCGTATTACCGCTTCTGATGGCAGCGAATGGTGGTGAGGCGTCGCTGCGGGAAGAGGACCCTCGGGCATTCGTTCTCCGCCAGCTAGATAGACGAGTCCCCTTTTCACACTCGTAATGGTGTCCTCTCCTTCCAACTACGGCCGGCCTTGCCGTTGGCCCTGCGGCTGGCGCTGCTGCTGGCCTCTCTTCTGGTACGCTTCGTAAGCTGCCGGACCGATCTTCTGTTTTAGATAGGCCTCGTACTCCTTGATAAGAGCTGGATCCGTCGGGCGCCCGTAAATTTCGCTCGACTTGTATTTGCCCTCGTCAAACTTCCGCTTCGTCCATTCGTCGTGAACGTGCGTGACCTCCGCCTCGTCGACTAATTCCTGGACCAGGTGCGGCGGAATGAAAAAGACTCCTTCGCGATCGCCAAGTACCACGTCGCCCGGCATTACCGTCGTGTGGCCGACTCGGACGGGAACGTTGATGCCGCTCACCATCACGTTATTGATGGCTGGTGGCACGGCTCCGCGGTAATATCCGCCCATTCCAAATGGAGCAATACCGGTCAAGTCACGGATCGCGCCGTCGATGACGAATCCCACTTTGGTTGTTTTCCAGATATAGTAGGCGAGGTTGTCGCCCACCACTCCCCCCGCGTTGAGGTTCCCGAAGGCGTCCACCACAAACACGTCGTTCAACTGGAGCATGTCAAGCGCGGTCTGGTGTGAAAGCCGGCCCAGGCCTTTTGCTTTTCGATCCGCCTGATCGACATCGGCGACATCCGGGCGAAGTGGCATAAGTTGCAGTGTCATCGCCCGCCCTACCATCGTTTTACCCGGGCTGAGAATACGGAAGCCGCCCACATATTGATTCGCGAATCCACGGCGGGCAATCGAGAGCACTTCTTCCGCCGACATCGCCTTGACTTTCTCAAGCAGGGCGTCGGGCACCTTCGGCCTCCCATCCGGGAAGCGTTCGTAAGGGTTCTGCGACGTATATTTGAGCATTTGCTCCCGGCTGAGCGAGACAATTTGGCCGTGCGCCGGTGGCGTAATAGTAACGACGGCGAAGATTCCACCAAGCATCCCTGCGAGTGTTTTCTTGAACATGATTCTCCTGATTGTGCGGACGAAAACCGATTTCACTTCCCGACTGGACGCACCTTGATCGAGCGGAACTCGATCCGGTTGTCTTTCTGACACTGAAAACCAATCACGCCTGCGGAGTGCTTGGAATCGTGTGTGTCTAATATTCGTTCGCCGTTAAGCGTGATCACGAAGTGATCGCGCACGGCGGTGATTTCAAAGCGGTTCCACTGATCCCCCAGGACTTTCGTCGCGGAAGCTTTGGCCGATCCGACGAGGCTACCGGTGTTGTAACCCGCGGGCTGGTAGTCCCAGATTTGCAACTCATATCCGGTAACGTGCGGCTGCCCTTCTTTCGCCGAGCGGAGGAAGACACCGCTGTTCACTTTCGCCGCGCCGCGGAATTCGAGTTTCAGAGCGTAATCGGAAAAGCTCCGTGAGGTGCTGATCCAACCCGCAGTGGTCCCTGGGCAGGATATGGCTCCGTCTTCAACCTTGAAGTCGCCACCCGCGTGCGGCTCCCATCCGTCCAGGCTCTTGCCGTCGAACAAAAGGATCCATCCTTCGCTCGCCTCCACCGCCGTCAGCCTGTTGGGCCGGTCCTGCGCCGAAGCCAGTCCGGCGAGCACTCCCATTCCTAACGCGGCAATTGCAAGTCGCATGTCGATTACCCTCACACTCTAGGATATGTATTTCAGCGCAAACTGCAACTGCCAGTGGGTGTTTCCGGCTCCATCGTATTATACTGACGGAGAAACGGGCGTCAGGCATCGACACCACCTGCACGAATCGGTTGTTCAGAAAGCGGTCCGGGACGCGACCCGTCTGGCCGGTGTTGCTAAGCCAGCTACGAGCCACACCTTGCGTCATTCTTTCGCGCCCTGGGACCAGGGATACGCCGGCCAGTGATTCGGTCCTTGGCTGAACGCGCTGCCGCCCAACAAGCCGGTGAAGCTGGCGGTTGCCTTCGTTGCCCGCGGCTTATCGCCATTGCGTTAAGCATTGACGTTGAGGGCCCTGTTTTTTTGGGGAGCGGACCCCGAGTGGTCAACACTGTTGCGAAATCCCCTACTCACCAGAAACTGGGAAACGCTTCCTGGCGCCACAGGCATGATCCGGGCGTGTCACGCGCCACTCGTACAAAGCTCGGATCGAGCTGACACGGGCGCGAAGTCCAGTCTGGGAAGTGGCAACAAAAAACGTGGGTTTGGAGATGATCGTGCGCAGCTGCGGACATTTGGTGGCGACTTATCTTAACGCCTATAGATTGCACTCCCAAGTCAAGACCGATTTTTACGGGCGCACCGGCGAACCGCTCAATGACAGCCCAGGCAAGTAAACCTACGCCCGTGGCAGACCGCGCAACTGGGCTTGTCGAGCGGAATCTTCTTGCTGTTGTGCCGGTCGAGATAGTCGGGCGTGTGCGTGGCCGGTTTCAGATGCGGACCCCGAACGTGACACATCTCGCAGGAAAACGGATTGTCGATCTTGCTATGGCATGTGAGGCAGTCGGCCATTTGAGGCAGCGCCGCCTTTGTCACTTCCTCGGACTCTTCCATGCCCCGATGACAGGCCGCGCAGGCATTTTTTGTGATGAGGTGTCGCCGAATGTCGCCCGGCGTCGAGAGATACGCTTTCGTGTCGATTGCCGAAAGGATGACAGGCGCAAGATTGCCCATGCTCAGATGCTTCTTGTGATCGAATCGCGTGAGCAGCGTCGCGGCCGGCTTCCTGATGGCAGCGTCTTTGTGACACGGAAGGCAGACCCCTTCGGCCGGTAGGATGTTGTCCTCGACGCGCGTGCTGTCAACAGCAGCCGCGTGGCACGAAACGCACTCGGGCTTCAACTTCAGATGGAGCTTATGCGAAAATGGCGCGGCCCAGGCGGAAGCCGCGCCAACCATTAGTACCGCCCACCTCACTTGCCTGTGTAGGAAATATGCCAAATCTTGTTGCCGCCGTCATCGCTCACAAGCAGACTGCCATCCTTCATCTGGAGCAAGCCCACCGGCCTTCCCCAGACCTCCTGCTTATCCGGACCGAGCATCCACCCGGTCAGGAAGTCCTTCGGCGGACCGGCCGGCCGCCCGTTCTTCATCGGTACGTGGACGATCGACTGGCCCACGCGCGCCGCGCGGTTCCACGACCCATGAAACGCCAGAAAAGCGCCGCCCTGGAATTCCTTCGGGAACTGCTTCCCGTTGTAGAAGATGAAGTCAAGCACGGCGACGTGCGCACCCAGGGGAAGATCCGGCACGACAGTGCTTTTCACAAGATCCGGTTTCATGCCCTTGTTCCGAGGGTCCTCGTTCGGTCCGATGTACGAATACGGCCAGCCGTAGAATTTGCCTTGCTCGATATGCGTGAAGTAGTCCGGCACCAGATCGTCGCCAAGGGCGTCGCGCTCCTGCACCGCGGCGAACAAGGTCTCGGTGCCCGGCAGCCACCGGATCTGCGTGACGTTGCGAACGCCGGTAGCGAAGATCTCATGGTTCTTCCCGTCCGGGTCGAAGCGGTTGATCGCGGCGCGCATCGGATGCTCGCCCGGCGATACGTTCGATTGCGAGCCGACCGTAACGTACATTTTCTTGCCCGCCTTGTCGAACAGAATCGCGCGCGTCCAGTGGCCTTCGCCGAAGTCCTTTAGCGAAACGACTTCTTCACCCTTACCCACCGACAACGCTTTTGAATCGTACTTGTACCGCTTCACGGACGTGGTTTCCGCGACGTACAGGTACTCCTTCCAGAAGGCCATTCCGTAGGGCCGGTCGAGATTCTCAATCAGCTTCTTGCGCGGCTCTGGCCGAAGCACATGCACCGAGCCGCCCTTGACGGAGTCGGAGAGCAGAATCTCGCCGCCCGGTCCGTAAATCATGATGCGCGGGCGCTCGAACCCTTCAGCGAACGGCTCAACCTTAAAGCCCGCCGGCACCCGAAGCTGCGCGCCCGAAGGCGGCGGGATGACGCGCGGCCGGTTGTTGGCCGACGGCGTGTGAAAAGGCGGCGGCAGCTTGACTTCGGCTGCCATCGCGAAAAAAGCCGGCAGCAAAGCCGGAATTACGAACCTGAGTTTCATAATCTATTTCTTGCCCGTATACGAAATCTGCCAGACCCTGTTGTTTCCGTCTTCGCTCACCAGCAGGCTGCCATCCTTCATCTGCAGCAGTCCGACCGGACGTCCCCAGACCTCAACCTTGTCTGAACCCATCATCCATCCCGTTAGGAACTCCTGCTGCTCGCCCGATGGCTTGCCATTCTTGAATGGGATGAACCCCACGGAGTATCCCACCCGTTCCGCGCGATTCGACGACCCGTGAAAGGCGAGGAATGCCCCGTTCTGATATTCCTTTGGGAACTGCTTGCCTGTATAAAAGAGGAAGTCGAGCACGGCGACGTGCGGGCCCAGCAACAGATCCGGCTCGACAGTGCTCTTAACCAGATCCGGCTTCAACCCCTTGTTGCGAGGATCTTCGTGAGCTCCGAGATAGGCGTACGGCCAGCCGTAGAATTTCCCCTGCTCCACGTGCGTGAAGAAGTCCGGGACTAATCCGTCACCAAGTCCGTCACGTTCCTGGACCGTTACCCAGAGAGTCGCGTTGCCGGGAGACCATCGAAGCTGCGTTGGGTTGCGCAACCCCGAAGCAAATATTTCCTTGTTGCCTCCGTCGGGATCCATTCTGTTGATGGCTGCTCTTTCCGGCGGGTCGCCTGGAGTCGAATCCGAGCCCGAGCCCACGCCGACGTACAACTTCTTGCCCGCCTTGTCGAAAAGAATCGCGCGTGTAATGTGGCCCGCGCCGAAATCTTTCATGTTGTAGATCTCTTCGCCGGCGCCGGCGCTCAGGGCCTTCGAGTCGTACTTGTATCGCTTGACGGAAGTGGATTCGGCGACATAGAGATAGTCCTTCCAGAAAGCCATTCCGAACGGGCGGTCCAGATTGTCTATAAGCTTTTTCTTCGGCTCCGGTCGAATGGCCCAGACGGCCCCTCCCTTCACAGTGTCGGTAAGCAGAATCTCACCGCCTGGCCCGAGGAGCATGATGCGCGGCTTCTGGAAGCCATCGGCGAATGGCTTGGCATCGAAGCCGGCCGGGACCTTCAACTGGACTCCACCAGGCTGAGGAACCACTTTCGGGCGGTTCATCGTCGATGGCGTCTGATACGGCGGCGGTAGTTTGATTTCGGCGGCGTTGGCCGCGAGGGCCAGCAGAACGGCGGCTGTGTATCTCATATCGACCAGTTTATTACGCGAACGGCCAGACCCGCTCGACCGTCTTGCTCAGCATCCAACTCTTGTCCTCTTCGTTGAGGAATTTCATCTCCTCGCGGACCATCGCGAGCGTGCGCGCGTAGGTGGTGTGAGGCAGGCAGACCGGCCAATCCGTGCCCCACATGAGTTGCTTCGGACCGAAGGCGTCGTAGAGACGCTTCACCTGAACCTGCGCGTCTCTGAACGGGTACTCTTCTTTCGAAAGGGACCACGTGTGCGAAACTTTCACGAAGACCTTCGGATAGCGCTTGAGCGCGATGAGTTTCTCGAGCTCGGCGGGCTTGTCGAGCGGGCTGTCGGCCTGGTGATCGATGACGACGGTGAGATCCGGATACTTCTCGATGAGATTCGCTGCGTCCGGCATGCGCGTAACCGGCGCGAGGACCGTCATCGGGACTTTCAGATCCTGGCATCGTTTCCAGAGTGGCGGCATCAGGGGACCGCGAAACCAGTCCCCGGCGGCGTTACCGGCGGGGCTTATGCGCACGCCCTTGAAACCCTGCTCAACGAGGCGGCTCAGATCGTCGGGCGCGTCCGGCTTTTCCGGGTTGACGCGCGCGACGCCCTTGAAATACTGGGGGTATTGCTTCAGTACGCTCGCGAGGTAGCTGTTGTCCCAACGGTAGTGGATCACCTGGATAATGACCGTCTTCTCGACTCCGTTGGCCTTCATCAGTTCGAGCAGCATTTCGGGAGTAGCGTCGGTCTCGGGAGGCCGAGTGGTTTCCTTGGCCCACGGAAACTGCGGGTCCTTCTTCCAGACGTGCACATGCGGGTCGATGATACGGTACTTCTTCGATTGCGCGCTCAGGTCCGCCGATGCGGCTCCAGCGGCGAAGGTGGCCATGGCATGTCTCCGGCTGATTCTAGGTAGCATTCCAGAAGTATAACGCGGGCGGCCCAACTGGAGGAGGCGGCCGCGCGCACACAAAATCGGCGATGGCACGGGCACATCCGTAGCATTCCGGCATCGAGGGTACGATGGCCGATTCGCATCCGGCCGGCAACACTCAGTGAGTGGTCAAGGCAAAGCCGAGAGCGATGAGCGACTTGATGCCGGGGATGATAGTACTGGCTTCGGCATACTCCTCAAGGCGGTGAGGCATTCGTTGGACCGCTGCGCCGACGGATACGGCCGGGATGCCCATGCTCACGGCGATGTTGGCATCCGTGGACCCTACGTCGGTGGGAACGATCTCGGGCGAGCCAGGTTTACGAAAATGGTTGACCGTTGCCACGGCCGTTTGCACGACACCGTGGTTGAGCCGCTCCTGGCGTGGCAGAGCGCGTGAGTAGTCGACGGCCATCCTTCGCTCCATCCGGAAGCCGACGCCTTCCATTTCCCCGATTCGGCGGACGGTGGAAACCACGGCGCTCTCCAGCTTGTCCTGCGTTGCGCTGTCGAGCGACCGCAGGTCCACGGTGAACCAGGCTTCCCGGGGAATGGCATTCACGACGGTGCCGCCGCCCAGCATTCCCACGTTCAGTGTGGGCAGTTTGAACGTGCCGAGCCCTTCGGCGACGGGCGGCAACGGAATCCCGTAAAGCGCGTTTATCGCCTTTGCCACCGCCCTGGCCGGACTCGGCGTCCCACGGCTTTCGAGAGTGTGCGCTCCCGGTGAGGCGTAGAAGAACTTGAACTGGTTGATGCGAAGGGAGCCATACCAGACTTCCGTCGCCGAGCCGTCCACCGCGACGAACATATCCGGCCGGTACCCGCTGTTTTCGAGCCAATGCTTTGCTCCCGCGAGGCCGGTCTCCTCCTGGACGGAGGCAAGGAAAATGAGGTCGCCACTGGTCTTGACGCCGCCTCGGTCGAGTGCGCGAAACATTTCGAGCGTAGCCAAGAGATTCGAGGTATCGTCGCCGACGCCCGGCGCGCGAAGAATGTCGCCCTCGCGTTTTACCGTGAGGTCGGTGCCCTCCGGAAATACGGTGTCCATGTGGGCGGCAAACACCACGGAGGGTCCGCCCCCGGTCCCCTTGCGCACGCCGCTGACGTTGAAAATGCCGTCCGTGCGGATGCCGCTCAGCCCAAGCTTCTCTATCTCGGCGCGAATATACTTCGCGCGCGTCTGCTCCTTACCGGACGGCGCTGGGATTTCGACCAGCCTGATCCACTCTTCCACGATGCCCGTTGCGCGATCGTCCACGGATTGCATGGCCTTGCGCAGTTCGGGCTTGGAGAGCAAGGACGGACGAAACCAGCCGGTTTGCGCGCCGAGCGGCAAGGCGGCGAGCAGGAACAAAGCGGCGGCATGAGTCCTTGTGAGCATATCTAGGAATCATACTTCCTAATCGAGTCAGCATGCGGCTTACTGCACAGCGAACAAACCGGCGGGCCGCGACGGCCGCGGAGCGGGGAGCGGCTGAGTGATGCGGGAGAACTGCATGGTGGGTTCGCTGTGGCGACGATCGAAGTCGGGCCGTAACGGGTCTCAGCGAAGTTCCAGATATCGCTTTCCATACTGTCGGCCGGCGAAAAAGCGCGGATACTGAAATCGTCGGGCGCCATCTCGGAAGTCACCTCGGTTTGCGGTGGACGCGTGTTTGCAAAGCTCCGAATCACGCGAATCGCATTCGCCTGGGTGTAGCATAGGCAGGGGCGCAGGGATCGTACCTGTGAGAATTTATCCTCCGTCCAGCACAACCTTACTCCGGGGGAGAATATGACGCGCGAAGAAATCCGCCTGCACGACTCGCAACACAGACGCATCCACTGGAAGCGCTGGGGACCCTATTTGAGCGAGCGTTCGTGGGGCACCGTTCGCGAAGACTACAGCGCGGAGGGAGCCGCCTGGGAGTTCTTCCCTCACGATCACGCCCGCTCGCGTGCCTACCGCTGGGGCGAAGACGGCATTGCCGGCATTTCAGACCGCCGCCAGCATCTCTGTTTCGCGCTCGCCATGTGGAATGGCAAGGACCCCATCTTGAAAGAGCGCCTGTTTGGCCTGACGGGCAACGAAGGCAATCACGGTGAAGACGTCAAGGAATATTACTTCTATCTCGACTCCACGCCAACCCACTCGTACATGAAGTACTTGTACAAGTACCCTCAATCCGAATTCCCATATGCGCGGCTGCTCAATGAGAGTCGAGCCCGTGACCGCCGCAGTCCGGAATTCGAATTGATGGACACGGGCGTCTTTCACGAAAACCGCTACTTCGACGTTTTCGTCGAGTACGCGAAGGATTCACCCGAGGGCATTTGCATCCGGATTACGGCCTTCAACCGTGGACCTGAGGCGGCGGACATCACGCTCCTGCCAACGCTGTGGTTCCGCAACACGTGGTCGTGGGGTGCCGGCGTCGCAAGACCTTCAATGCAAGCCGCGGCGCCAGGCGTCATCGAGTGCCGCGAACCCTACCTGGGGATGCGGCGGCTCTTCACCGAGGGAGAACCGGAGATCCTGTTCACTGAAAACGAGACCAATTACCAGCGCTTGTTTGGCGCGCCGAATGCCTCCCCGTACGTGAAAGACGGCATTCACGATTTCATTGTCCGCGGCGCTCGCGAGGCTGTGAATCCCGGGCGGACCGGAACTAAAGCGGCGGCGGTCTACCGCTTCCGCATCCAGCCTGGCGAGTCCGCCGCCATCCGGCTCCGCCTCGCCGACGGGAACCGCACCTTCGACGATTTCGACCGCGTCTTCGCCGATCGCCTCTCGGAAGCCGATGAATTCTACGCGCAGTTCGCTCCGCCGGATGCCTCTGAGGACGCCCGCTCGGTCCAGCGCCAGGCCTTTGCGGGAATGCTTTGGTCAAAGCAGTTCTACTACTACGACATGAAGACCTGGTTGCGCGGGGACCCGGGGCAGCCCGAGCCGCCTGCGTCGCGTCTCAAAGGCAGAAATAGCGAATGGCGGCACCTCTACAACTCGGACGTAATCTCGATGCCCGACAAATGGGAATATCCGTGGTACGCCGCGTGGGACCTTGCCTTTCATTGCATTCCGCTGGCGCTGGTGGATCCGGATTTCGCAAAAGACCAGATCGTTCTGATGCTGCGCGAATGGTACATGCACCCCAACGGCCAGATTCCCGCCTATGAGTGGCAGTTCGGCGACGTCAACCCGCCCGTCCATGCCTGGGCGGCATGGCGCGTCTACAAGATCGACAAGAAGCGTCATGGCAAACCGGACCGCCTCTTTTTGGAGCGTGTTTTCCACAAGCTGCTGCTCAATTTCACCTGGTGGGTGAACCGCAAAGACACGGAGGGGAATAATCTCTTCTCTGGCGGCTTTCTGGGTCTCGATAACATCGGCGTCTTCGACCGGTCCAAACCGCTGCCCACTGGCGGTTATCTGGAACAATCGGACGGCACCAGTTGGATGGCGATGTACACCCTGAACATGCTCGCCATCGCGATGGAACTGGCGGGATTCGATCCGGCATATGAGGACGTCGCGAGCAAGTTCTTCGAACACTTCGTACACATCACCCACGCGATGAATCACCTTGGCGGAGACGGGGTCGGGCTGTGGGACCAGGCCGATGGCTTCTACTACGATGTGCTGCACATGCCCGACGGTACCCATCGCCCCTTGAAAATCCGTTCCCTCGTGGGCCTGATTACGCTCTTTGCGGTCGAAACGCTTGAGCCGGAAGCGGTGGAGCGGCTGCCCGGTTTCAAGCGTCGCATGGAATGGTTCCTGAACAACAGCGAGGACGTTCAGGAGCACATCGACGAAATACGGCTGCCGGATGGCGGAATACGGCGGCTGCTCGCGGTTGTAAATCTCCGAAGGCTGCCCCGGGTCCTACGGTATCTGCTCGACGAGGAGGAGTTCCTCTCCCCACACGGAATCCGCGCTCTCTCGCGGATTCACAGGGATCATCCTTACAGGTTGCCCGTCAATGGGCTTTTGCATCAGGTCGATTACGAACCTGCCGAGTCGGCGAGTGGATTGTTCGGCGGCAATT
>SYKU01000305.1 GCA_005808865.1 Acidobacteriota bacterium | reverse complement strand
CCAGACTGGCTCCTGCTATACCGAGTCACGGCAGCCCAGTTGATTCTGGTGCGCACCGGGAGTCACGCCGAGCTATTTGGGTAAACAACCTTGACTGCGGCCCTCGGGCAATCACCAGTCCTGAACGACGAAACGACCCCGATTGATGTGGCTGCCCGTCGCGGCGACGGCGGTACAGCGAAAGGGATGATCTGGGATCCCATAGAGCGCGAAGTGATTCGCAAGCTGCGCAATCTACGCTCCGCTTGGGGACACACCGCCGTCAACGAACCGGAATTGCATGACGTATGAGGCGCGACCTTTACCTGCCGACGATCAAACATCCCGGCGCTCTGGAGAAAGCGGCAGGTGGCAAAACTACCGTCGGCCAAGGTTTCAATCCCGTTCGCATCGGGGAATACATTCCTACTCAATTTTATCCTTCCGTAAACATTTGGGAAGCGTTTGCGTACACGTTGCCTGGAATCGTCGCCCATCAGTCCGCTCTGAAGGGCGGCGAGCCGCGGAAAATCAGGGACTTCGGGAGCGCGGGCTCATGAGAGCGCGTCCGGCACGCGGCCGGTGGTCCATAGGCGCGCACGGCTGCGGAGTCACCTCACACTCTTCGTGTGAGCATTGCCACGGGGAGCGGAGCACCGCCGGGCCATCTTATGCTGCCTGCGCGCGTGTGATTTCAATCGAGAAAGACGGTTTGTCAAAACCGTGAAAATTGCACGCCGGACGGATTTATACGGACGCGAGAATACGCCGTCTTTCAAGTCCCATTCCCGAGTTGACCGGCCGGCCGCGCGAGGCCCGACAGCCGGCCAATGTTGCCGCGCCTCCCACCCCCGGCGGGTTCGCCAATGAGATCCTCGAGCCTTTCCGCTCTGCGATATCATCAGGAACGTCCATGACAAAAACAACAACCACACGGCGACAGTTCCTGGGCACAGCCGCGGCCGCCGCTTTGCCCGCGCAGACAAATCAACCGAACGTCCTGCTTCTGTCCGTTGATGACATGAACGACTGGGTGGGCTGCCTGCGCGGATATCCGGGCGTGAGCACTCCGAACATCGACAGACTCGCAGCCCGCGGCGCGCTCTTCGCCGACGCCCACTGCGCGGCCCCACTCTGCAATCCCTCGCGCACAGCCTTGTTTACGGGGTTGCGGCCCTCAACGAGCGGCATTTACAACAACGATCAGTATTGGCGTCCGGCGCTGCCCGATGTAGATACAATCCCCGCTTACTTCAAGCGGCACGGATATCACGTCGCGGGCGCGGGAAAAGTCCTTCATCACGTGGCGGGCTTCAATCCTCCCGACCAGTGGCACGAATTCCAACTACAACGCTTTGACGATCCCTGGTACCGCCGCGCCGATTGGTATCCCTGGAATCAACGCATTCCCGCGCCCGCCGGCCATCCCTACAACGGTCTCAAGAACTTTCCCGGCGAGTTCGAATGGGGAGTGCTCGATCAGCCCGAGGATCAGTACGGGGACCAGAAGGCCGTGGCCTTCGCCGAGGAGTTCTTTAAGCGTAAGCACTCGAAGCCATTCTTCCTCGCGGCGGGAATGTGGCATCCGCACATCCCTATGTACTCGCCTCAGCGCTATTGGGAACTCTATGCCGATCACAAGACCCGTCTCCCAGAAACCCGCGAGGACGATCTGGACGATGTTCCCGCCGTTGGAAAGGAATTCGCCGCCGCCCGCCGCGAAGAGTTCGAGCGCATTTTCAAGGAGGGCAAATGGAAAGAATTCGTCCAGGCCTATCTGGCTGCCATCTCGTTCGCCGATGCCCTGGTGGGCAAAGTTCTCGACGCACTCGACAAAAGCGCCTACGCCCGGAACACAATAATTATCTTCTGGTCGGACAATGGCTGGCACCTGGGCGAAAAGAGGCACGTACACAAGTCCACGCTCTGGCAGCGTTCGACGCACGTTCCACTGATCGTCGCAGGGCCCGGCACCAGGGCTGCCGGAGTGACTCGCAAGCAGCCGGTGAGTCTACTGGATCTCTACCCAACCTTGGTGGAGATGTGCGGGCTGCCTCGGAATCCGAGGCTGGAGGGAACGAGTCTTGCGCCGCTCCTTCGGGATCCGAAGTCGAAGCGCGACCCGACGATTTCGACCATGCTCCCTGGCAACCATGCCGTAGTCAGCGAGCGTTGGCGATATATCGTCTATAGAGACGGCGGCGAGGAACTGTACAACCGCCACGACGACCCAAATGAATTCACGAATCTCGCAGGCGATCCAAAACTCGCCGGCGTCAAAAAGGAGCTTACCCGGTTTGCTCCGAAGACCAGCGCGCCTTCCCGTCCGCCAGTGACGGACTACATTTTCGATTTCGGAACCTATAGCTACAAACTCAAAGCCGGCAAGTAATACCGGGCCAGCGACATCCGCCTGGCCCGCGAGGTCGCCATGGACCTGACCGGCCATTTCCGTACCAGCCGGATGGAGACTGGAAGACAGAAAGGAACGGGAAGATGCGAAAGAAGACATTCACGCCGGAGCAGATCGCAGGCAAGCTGCGGCAGATCGAGTGCGTTATTCTAAGAGTGCAGGGTAAAGAAAGTTTAGGATTCGAATCTCGCCGTGAATTTCGCCCGTATTCGTTACGACGTTTCCAGCGCATTCGGCTTGGCCTTTGACTCCGTGCGCGCGCACAAGCTGCGGAGTTTCCTCACGCTTCTCGGCGTGATCATCGGCGTAGCCAGCGTGATATTGGTGGGCAGCGCCGTCGAGGGCCTGGGCGTTTATGCGGCGCAGAGCACGGCCAAAGCCTTCGGCGCGGATACGTTTCTGATCGCGCAAGTCGCCTCCGCCGGGCGGATGACTCGCAAAGAGTACCTGGAGAAGCTTCGCCGCAACAAGGAAGTGCGCCAGGAGGACGTCCGGTACCTGGAGGGCGTCACTGGCGAAACGACGATCTATAGCCCATACAGGCAGCGCTCGGCGGATGTAAAGCGGGAAGGCGCGATCCTCGAGGACGCGGCCATCATCGGCGTTTCCGCGGCGATGGTGCAGATCCGCGATATCGTCGTCGTCGAGGGGCGTTTTTTCACGGAGCAGGAAGAGAAGACTCGCCAGAACGCCGCGGTGATCGGCCACGAAGTGAAGGCAATGCTATTCCCAACGGGCGGCTCGCCCGTCGGCGGAACCGTCAAGATCAACGGCATCGACTTCACCGTGACCGGCGTACAGGAAAAACTTGGTTCGGCGTTCGGGCGGAGCCTGGACAATTCGATCTACATTCCTCAGAGCGCTTTCACGCGTTTGTGGGGTACAGGGCGCGGCATCGCCGTGTACGGAAAGCCGAAACCGGAGACCAGGATCAGCCTTGACGACGCCCTCGACGTGACGCGCTCCGCATTGCGGACGCGCTATCACACACAGCCGGGAAAACCCGACAACTTCGACACGCTCACGCCGGACGCGATCCGCGGCTTTCTCGACACGATGCTCGCTTTAATCGCGGCGGTAGTGGTGCCGGTCACCTGCATTTCGCTTGTCGTCGGCGGGATCGTCATCATGAATATCATGCTGGTGAGCGTGACGGAGCGGACGCGCGAGATTGGAATCCGGAAGGCCGTGGGCGCGCGGCACTCCGACGTCATGATGCAGGTTCTGAGCGAATCGGTGCTGATGTCGACGGCCGGCGGCGCGCTCGGCGTGCTGCTGGGCGCGATGCTGACGCAGGTACTCTCCCGTATTTTTGAGATTACGTTGACCATAACGCTGCCCTACGTAGGTCTTGCGCTTTTCGTATCGAGCGGCGTGGGCATCGCTTCGGGCTGGTATCCCGCCAAGCGCGCCGCAAGGCTCGATCCGATTGTCGCCCTGCGGTCGGAGTGAGAGCATGAATATCAGCGGCTCCGAAAATATCCGGATGGCATTCTCGGCGGTGTGGGTGAACCGGTTCCGCTCCATGCTCACGATCCTCGGAATCGTCATCGGTATCACGACGGTAGTGACAGTGGCATCCTTGCTGACGGGGCTGCGGAAGGGCGTCGTCACGTTCTTCGAGGAACTCGGCCCGGACAACATTTTCCTCTACAAGACAAGCGGCGATCCGAACCGCAGCCGTCCGCCCGAGAAAGAGGCGAAGCGAAAACCGATACGCCCGGAGTATGCGGACGTTATCAGGAGGTGGTCGACTTCGGTTGCGGATGTAGGACTCTCGCTGTTCATCCCTTCCGTGGTGAGTGGGCACGCGATCACGGCGCGCGTGCCTGGCTTTGAGGCGGATTCGCTCTCGCTGGTCGGCGAGTCGCCAAACATGTCCACACTGTCGCCGCGCGACTTCGTACAGGGACGCAGCTTCACGGCGGACGAAGATGCGCGCACGGCTCGTGTCGCGGTAGTCGGCTACAGCCTCGCGGAGGCGCTTTTCCCGGACGGCAGGGCGGTGGGGCGTACGTTTATCATGGATGGCGCGGAGTACACCGTAGTCGGCGTGCCGGCCAAGGCGAAGGGCGGTTTTTTCGGCGAGAACGGCATGGACACGCAAGTGACGATTCCGCTGCGTACCGCGCACGCGCGCTACCCTCAAGTGGACCGCTACATGATCACGTCCAAGGCAAAGCCGGGTAAGCGGAAAGACGCCTACGAAGAGATCGAGGCCGCCATACGCCGGGTGCGGCGTACGCCGGCCGGCACGCCGAACGATTTCAACCTCTCGACCCCCGATCAGATCATTCAGCAGTTCGACCAGATCACGGCGCTGATCGGCCTGGTCGCGATCGCCATCTCGGGGCTTGGCCTGCTCGTTGGCGGCATCGGCGTCATGAACCTCATGCTGGTGAGCGTGACCGAGCGCACGCGCGAAATCGGCGTCCGCAAGGCGCTAGGCGCGCGGCGGCGCGACATCGTAGCCCAGTTTCTCACCGAGGCCATGGCGTTGACGGGCGCCGGTGGCCTGCTTGGGATTATCATTTCCGTACTTGTGACAATGGTTGTGGGCGCGCTCGTGCCGTCACTTCCATCCGAGGTCCCGAGTTGGGCCGTGGTCTCCGGCCTCGGCGTTTCGGTGTCCGTGGGTTTGTTCTTTGGCGTCTGGCCGGCGATGAAGGCCGCGCGGCTCGATCCCGTGGAAGCGCTTCGCTACGAGTAACGTTGCGCGATAATCGCGCAATGATTTCCCGTCGGTATTACCCGGAGGAGCCCCGCTTCCGGCGCTGATTGCCAGTAGGGCCGCAGCGCCCGATGCCAAACGGCCCCAGAAAGGTGATCGTTTTCCTGATGGACGATCAGGGCTACCGCGACCTCGGCTGCCAGGGCGCGCAGGATCTGAAGCGCAGCGGTGCGGCTGTGGCTGGAAAAAGTGAAGCGCAACTAAAAGGCATATAATGAATTCGGGAGCAGGAAATGCTGACTGACGCTCAGATCCGCCGTGTATGGGAAGGTCTGTTCGGCGCCAATGTTCGGGCCAACTACTTCGCCGAACTATCCCGGAAGTATCAGTCGAGGCAGAAGCTCGCGACGTGGATGAGTCTTTTTTTCGCCTCCGGTGTTGTTGGAACACTACTGTTGAGAATCCCGGAGTTGAGCATCGGCGTCTCCCTGCTTGCAACGATGGTGAGTGTGTACGGCGTGGTGGCTCAAAACTGCAAGCTGGCCGTGGATAGTGCGGATCTCTTCACTCGCTGGAGCACGTTGGCTGCGGAGTATGAAGCCATCTGGGAGAACGTCTGGGCCGACGACGCGGCTGCTCGCCTTCAGATTGCGGACGAAAAGGCCCGCGAGACCGGACGCTCCGCGATACCGTTGCCCGTGAATCAAAAGGCGCTCATGCGGTGGTACGAGCACATGGAGCGGGAGTTCGCCGCTCGCGGGAGTGAAGTTGCCGCCGCGTGATGAGGAACGCCTTGGGGCCGAGTGGCCTCCGTTGCCAAAACCTGTGCCGCCAACCCCCAAGCCGCCGGTTCCGGCTCCAGATCCTCCCCCGAAGAAAGAAAAATGAACGCGGATTGCCTCAGCGGGAGTACACCGGCGCTTCCTAGTGTCTAGTTGCATTAGTTCTGGTACTACTGTATGTTGAGTCATGCGCCGAAAGTCCGCGAAATTTCAGCTCAGCGACGAAGAGATGAAGACCTTAGAGGGATGGACCCGCCAAGGCAAGACGGAGCACCGTTTGG
>SYKU01000304.1 GCA_005808865.1 Acidobacteriota bacterium | reverse complement strand
CTGCGCGCCAACGGCAAGATGGGCCGGGGCATCAATCTGTTCCACTACACGCTCCGGGAAAGCCTCGCCTCAGACCGGCCATACGACGATTTCGCGCGCTCCCTCATTAACAGCTCGGCCAAGAGTAACTACGTCGTGGCGTCGGTGAATCCAATCGTTCGTGAGCACGTCGAGGGCAAGCCCGGACAGGAAGAGGGTCCCGACGATCTTCGGAAGATCCATCAGATGGACACCCACGACGAGCTTTCGATCCTGTTCGGACGCGTGTTTTTGGGCATCAATCTCTCCTGCATCGCCTGTCATGACGGAGCGGCTCACCTTGAGAAGGTTAACGTCTACTTGAGCAAGCAGAAGCGGACGGATTTTTTCCGTCAGGCCGCGTTTCTGGGGAACACGCGATACATCCCGCACGTCGAGCGCACAGAAGCCATCATGGGACACTCCCTGGTGGACGACTTGAACGTTGGCTACAACACTAAAGCCGACAGCATGCTTCGCATGAAACGCTTGGGTGGCGAAGGCGCTCCGAAGTTCCTTCTCACGAATGAGTCCCTCGCGGCTGGGAAGGAGCCGCGAGACGAGTTCGCGCGGATGATGACGAGCCACCCGCAGTTCGCGCGAGCCACCGTCAATATGTTCTGGTCGAAGTTGATGGGCGTCGGGATTGTCGAGCCGGTCGACGAATTCGACCTTGCCAGGCAGGATCCGGATCACGTCCCGGCCGGCTGGCAGCTTCAGCCCTCCCATCCTGAATTGTTGAACGAACTTGCCTCCTACTTCCGGAAGAACAACCACAGCCTGCATTCGCTGTTCCGCGTGATCTGCAATTCAAGCGCCTACCAGCTTTCCGCGCGGTTCCCCGGCGAGTGGAAAGATTCCTACACGCGTTACTACGCGCGCAAGTATGCCCGCATGTTGACCGCCGAGGAAATTCACGATTCGATTACGATTGCTACCGGACGCCCGGGCAGTTTCGGCGGCGGACGGCGCAGAAGAGTCCTGAACGACGACGATCCGCCCGGACCCACCGTGACCATGGCAATGCAGTCCGCGATGCCCCGCGCGCAGGGAGAACTCAAGAGCTTCCTGAGCGCCTTTGGGCAGGCAAATCGCGGGACTCCGGCGAAGCCCTCCCAAGCCTCACCCCTGCAACCGATCATGCTCATGCGATCGCCCGTTGTCAACGACCGGGTTCTCGCTGAAAAGGACAGCCGCGTGCAGCGGTTGCTCGGCAGCTATCGGGATAACGGCAAGGTTGTCGAAGAGCTTTTCCTTGCTACCCTGTCCCGCGAGCCGGTGCCCGAGGAAAAGGCTCTGGCGGTTTCGTTCCTCGACAAAAACCGGGTGACGGGCGCGCAAAACGTCGAGTGGGCGCTGCTGAATCTGGTCGAATTTCTATACAACTTTTAGGGAGCGGCGATGAGTGATCCTAAACGTGTCAGCGATCTGATTCCAACCCGCCGTGAGCTTCTGAAGTACGGCGGATTCGGCTTGGCCGGCGCTTCGCTCGAAGGCGTCTGGCCCATGAAACTCCGGGCCGCCGATTCGGGCCGCGGGAAAACCCCTCGCGGAAACGCACGAAACGTTGTCTTTTTCGAGATTTCGGGCGCCATCAGCCATCTGGATACGTTCGACTTCAAGGACAACATCGCGACGCCAAAGGATTTCCAGGTCCGCAAGATCAGCACGGGCGTTCACTTTCCCGTGAACATGTTCCCGCGAATGGAGAAGGTGATGGATCGCATCGCGATTCAGCGCTCGTTCGTCAGTCACGAAGAAGTGCACTTGCGCGGCCAGTATTACGTTCAGGCAGGCCGCCAGTTGAACGTGGCCTTTGCGCGGGAAATTCCATCGGTCGGATCGGTTGTCGCCGCCGAACTTGAGAAGTTCCGGCGCGACGCCGATACTTTTCCAACTTACGTCTCGTTCAATCTGGAAACGAATCAGGTGGGCGCGCTCTCCACTGGTTTCCTCCCGCCGCGCTACTCGGTATTCGATCTGAACGCCCAGTCGGCGCTGAGCGGCATGTCGCTTGACCAGAAGGCCGTCGAGTTGATTGAGGAACGGTGGCGGGTGCTGTCGAAGCTTCGGGAGATTCGTGGCAGCATGAGCAGCTACGGGCGCGACGTCGAGGCCTACGAAGACTTTAGCGGCACCGCCAAGCGCCTTCTTACCGACTCGCGCTGGCCCGCGACGTTCAAAATCACCGGCGAAGACACGAAGCGTTACGGCAACACCGGCGTCGGCATCGCGAGCGCTCTCACCCGCAATGTGCTGGCGCAGGACGCGGGCACCCGTTACGTCCACATCTGCCACCACGGATGGGACCATCACAAGCACATCTGGGACAGGTCGAATCCCGACAATCACTACAAGTTGATTGGCGATTTCGATCCTGCCGCGGCCAGTCTGATAGAGGATCTCGCCGCGACGCCATCGAAGGCGACGCCGGGAAAGACGCTGCTCGACGAAACTCTGGTCGTGCTGATGAGCGAATTCGGCCGCACGCCGGGACCGCTGAACCATCTCGCCGGCCGTGACCATCACAAGCATGTGTTCCCCGCCATGTTCGCCGGAGCCGGTGTCAAGGGCGGGCTGGTGCTTGGCGCGTCCGATAGCGAAGGCAGAACCTGCGCCGAAACCGGGTGGAAGTACAAGGCGCAGCCGCGCATTGAGAACGTGGTGGCCACGATCTACTCGGCGCTCGGCATCGACTGGTCGAAAGAAGTTCACAACCTGCCCTCGGGACGCACCTACGCCTACGTCGATCAGCTTGGCGCGAATGGGATTATCCCCACTGATGAGCTTTCGAAGATCTACGGTTAGCTGTTCTCTTCTCTCGCTCTGGGCCGTAGTGATCTTCGCAGCCGAGCCTGGGATGGTCTTTATTCCCGGCGGAGAATTTTCACGCGGCCGCACATACGACTGGCCGGACGAGAAGCTCATCTGGTATCCTACTCCGTTCAAAGACGACCTCCCGGTCCGCAAGATCGCCGTCGATCCGTTCTACATGGACGAGTTCGAAGTCACCAATCGGCGCTATGCGGCTTTTGTCAAGGCCACCCGCCACAAGCCGCCATACCACTGGCGTAGCGGAGAGGTTGCTCCCGCTGTGGAGACGCGGCCCGTGGTTAACGTGAGTTGGGACGACGCTTCCGCCTTCTGTGCCTGGGACGGAAAGCGCCTGCCGACGGAAGCTGAGTGGGAACGTGCCTGCCGCGGTCCCGCCGATGGCCTGACGTACCCCTGGGGGAATGCGAATCCCGCCAACGCGCTCGCGGTATACGGCCTAGACAATGGCGCGGCGGACGTGGGGTCGAAGCCGAAGAACGCCTTTGGTCTCGCGGACATGATCGGCAACGTGTGGGAGTGGAACGCGGACTGGTACGCACGAACTTATTACGAGGTGGCGACGCCGAAGAACCCGCGGGGGCCCGGCGAGGGCCGCTACCGTGTCCTGCGGGGCGGCTCCTGGTTCGACACCCCGGAAACGTTCCTGACCAATTCCTATCGAAGCTGGGCGCGGCAGGGGGAACGTAGCCCTACCATTGGATTCCGTTGCGTCAAAACGTTTGCCCGATCCCGCTAGGCTGCCGCACCCTCGGCAGCGCGTCGATCAATCGCCTGGTGTAAGGATGCGCAGGGCGCTCGAAGATCTGCTCTGCCCCTCCACACTCGACAATTCGTCCGCGTTCGAGCACAGCGGCGCGATGGCAAAGAGCCGCCACGGATAGCAGGTCGTGCGAGATGTAGAGGATGGCCATGTTCAGTTCCCGGTTGAGGCGCGCAAACAGATCGAGCACCTCGCGTTGAGTAATGAGGTCGAGCGCGCTCGTCGGTTCATCCGCAATCAGCAGGCGTGGACGGTGGATAACCGCCATGGCGATCAGCACGCGTTGCGCTTGCCCCACGCTGATCTGACTCGGAACGCGGCGGAGAAAGCCCTCGTCACACGGCAGATCGACGCTTTCAAGGAGTTGGAGTATCCGCGGCTTCGCGGCTTCCCATTCCCCCTCCGCATGCGCGCGCCAGGCTTCCTTGAGTTGCGCTCCGATTCGTAACGCCGGGTTCAGCGACGAAAGGGGGCTCTGCGGAACCATGGCGATCTCCCGTCCGCGTATGGCCCGCATCTCGCGCTCCGTGGCCCATTCGAGGTCGCGGCCCTGGAACCTGATCGCTCCCCGAGCCTTGCCGCCTTTTACTCCGAGGAGCTTCAAAATGCACAACGCGATGGTACTTTTTCCGCAACCGCTCTGCCCTACCAAGGCGAGGATCTCGCCCGGCTGGACATCGAATTGGACGCCCTGAAGCACATCCGGGCGGTCCGGGTAGCTGGCACTGAGCGAAACCGACAGCAGAGGCCCAAAATCGTTCCTGACAGTTTCAAGCATTAGCGGGTCCGCGCCATCTGGTTGGCAACTTGAAGAAACTCCGGATTCCAGTACAGCCGCGGCCACAGCGCGACAGGGGAGGCGTTTAACACTGAACGCGACACAGCCGCCAGCGCGTGCTTGTTCACCAGGTAAAGGAATGGCGCTTCCTCCCACACGATCTCCTGCACGCGGTCAAAAGCGGCTTTTCGCTTCTTGGGATCGAGCGCCGACGACTGGGCGAGCATCAATCTGTCGATCTCGGCTTCCCACGGCGTCTCGGGCGTTTTCTGTTTGGGATTCCACTGATGGTTTCCCGCCGAACTCAGCCACACATTCATCTGCGCGTTCGGATCGAGGTCCACGTTGACCAGCCCGAGCAGGCAGGCTTCATAGTCGTAAGTCCTGGTCATCCGCTCGATCAAAGACGGAAAATCGAGCGGGACCACATTCAACCTGATTCCCATCTTCGCCAGATCCTGCTGAATCAACGCGGCGATCCGCGCCCTCGTCTTGTTGCCCGAATTTGTCGCCAGCGAAAATTCGACCACGTTGCCTTGGGGATCTCGAAGCGTTCCCGCATCAAGGCGGAATCCGCCCCGCTGCAATCGGGCGAGCGCGGCTTGCGGCTCGAAGACATGGGGCGTGAGCTTCGCGTTCACCCACAGCCGGTTTGCCCCGGAAATCGGGCCCGCGGCCGGGTCCGCGTGGCCCTTGTAAGCCAGCCTGCAAAGGTCGCCGCGGTTGATGGCGCTTGAGACGGCGCGCCGAAAGTCCTTCGACCGGAACCAGGCCTTCTTATAGGAAGGCAGGGGCGCCGCCGCCACCTGATTGAACCACAACATCTCCGATTCAAGCGATGCCCCGGCATTTCTTGCCTCGCCGGGCGAATCCGCCGATAGCCGGTCGAACAGCTCGGGGTCGAGTGTATCGATCAGTTGAACTTCTCCCCGCTTGAATCGCAGCAGTTCCAGGTCACGGTTCTGTTGGATGTCCGCCCGAACCGAATCGAGGTAGGGAAGCCTGCGCCCGGCGGCATCTTTCTTCCAATAGTTGGGATTGCGGCGGAACATCACGTAAGACCCCGGCTTGTGCTCACCCGCCACGAATGGACCGAGCGTCGCCCGTTCCTTCTTCGGGGATCGCGCCGAAACGATTGTCAACTGGTCAAAGAGACGTTCCATGCCCGCGAGCGCCGCCGGAAAGGTAACCGCGATGCGCGCCGGCCCTTGTACTTCGGTCTTGATTTCCCCGGGCCCGCTGCGAAAGGAATCGCCGACCGGCGAATGCAGATTCGGATCCATGACACGGCGGAACGTATGCGCCACGTCATCGGCAGAGAAAGGAGTCCCGTCCGAAAAGAGCACTCCCTGTCTCAGCTTGAAAACGACCTTGGTTCCGCCCGCCGTAATCTGCCACGACTCGGCAAGCTCCGGAATGAACTTCTGTGTCCGGCGATCAATACGAATGAGCGTGCCGCCCGTCAGGTACCGGACAGTTTCCGACGCTTCGTCCTGGGCAAGCAAGGGGTCGAAGGTCTTTGGGTCGCTGCGGATCGAAAAGCGCAGTTCCCCACCCTGCACGAAGCAAGCGCCCAAAGACAGCGCTGCAACCAGAACCACGCGCCGCGTTGCCCCGATACTCGCTGCTTGGAAGCTCATTTATCCTCCTTCGAAAACACGGATTGAAAACAGCTGAGAAACACCGTCAACAGAACGGCTGGCGCAAGCAGGGCTGGATTCCCGGCGATGCGTCCCGGATCCTGAAGCTCCCCAAGCAGACCGCCCCAGGAAGGCAGTGGCTCCGCAATGCCCAACCCCAGCATGCCCAGATTCGCCTCACTCAGAATGAACACCGGGATCGCGATCCAGAACTGGGCAGCCATCAGCGGACGCAGGTTCGGCAGAATGTGCTTCCACAGCAGCCGTGGCTTCGGACACCCGCTCGCGCGCGCGAGAAGAGCAAACTCGGAACGCTTTAGCGCGGACGCGCCTGACCGGATCACGCGTGCTCCCGGCGCCCAACTCAAGACACCCAGCAGCAGAAAGGTAATCAGGATTGAAGCCCATGGCGTGACGTTAAGAGGAATAAGCGCCCTCACAGTGAGCAGCAGAAACAGCCATGGCAGCGAGACGAAAAGGTCGGCCGCTGCCATCGTCGCGCGCTCAACCCAGCCGCCCGCGTATCCGGCCGTGATGCCGATCAGCGCCGAGAGCGCGACCGAAAGCCCTGCGGCGGCCGGCGCAAGGAGCAGGGAAACCCGGCTTCCGTAGAGCAGCCGAGCCAGCCGGTCGCGCCCCAGTTCGTCTGTGCCGAGGGGAAACTGGCGGCAAGGCGGCGCGTTTGGTGATTCCCGGAACTGTGTCTCGTAGGAAACGGGCGATAGCAGACCTGCGGCCAGAGAAGTGGCGACGACGGCCAGCAAAAGCACGCCTGCGACCTTAGCGGCTGTTGTCATTCGATCCCGCTCCCGGCGTGGCATGCGCCAAGGCATCCGCGAAAGCATTTGCTACCAGCGTGAACGCGCCGATCAAGAGCGTCAGGCTGACCAGCAGAGATAGGTCCCGCCCCAGCGCCGCCTTCCATGCGAGTTGACCGATGCCCGGCAGATCCAGAATCACTTCGAGCGGTATCGCCGCACTCAAGCCCAGCGCGAGCGTAACACCAACCAGCGCAAATAGCTCCCCAGCAACCGGCGGAACCGCATGCCATGCGAACACCCGGACATCGCCGAGCCCCTTTGCCCGGGCCGTAAGGACGTGCGGTTTGGCGAGCGACGCGCGAAATAGCCGCTTCGAATAGAAGAATACCTTCGGAAAGATTACGGCCGCCACACCGGCGCTGGCCGGTACGTCCATCCTGTAGAACATGACCGCCATCAGCGCCGAGGGCACACATAGCAGAGCCGAGCCGAAACCGGCGAGCGCAAAAGGAAGAGCTTGGTTGCGGGCCATCGCCGATACTGCGGAAAGGGCTAGCCCAGCCGCCCAAGCCATTGCGAATCCGGCCAGAACCGTCCCCATGGTCAACGGCAGGCGTTCCCGAAGAAGTTCCACCACCGGCCGTGAGAAGAGCCGCGACGTACCGAGATCCCCCTGAGCTAGCCGGCTTAGATACAACAGGTAGAAACGCCCCACATTCCCCTCGCCGGCGCCAACGGCCTCGACCGCTTCGTGGCTCACCGCGTTGAGCCTTGAGTCGAGATCTCTTTCATCCACGCCGAAGCCCGGGGCAAGCCGCAACAACGTTGCCCCGCCAAGCCCCGCCAGAAGCAAGGTAACGAAGAGAATCGAAATGCGCCTCGCGAAGACCATAGTCCTTTACATCACCTCATCGGCCTGCCGGCCTCGAAGTTTAGGTAGTGGTGGAGTCGCGCCGCTTTCATCCGGCTGCTCGCATCGTATAAAATGATGCGGAATGGCAAAGCTCCCCTGGGTTGCGGGTCTTATGGTAATTACGGCACTCGCGCAGCGGCCCGCGCCCGAACAGCCGCTTCCGTTTAGCCACAAGCACCACGCGTCAACGCTTGGCCTCGCCTGCGCGAAGTGTCATCCGGTAGCGGACCCAGGCGAGTTCGCGGGCCTGCCCCCAACCGCAACCTGCATGGAATGCCACAAGGCAATCAAGACCGACAGCCCGCACATCCAAAAGCTCACGGCATTTCACAAAGATGGGGCGGACGTGCCGTGGAAACGCGTGTATCGCGTTCCGGATTATGTCTTTTTCAGTCACAAAGAGCATCTGTCGCGAGCCAAGGCCAATTGTGAGACATGCCACGGACCCGTAAAGGAAAGTGTTGCGTTGCGCCGTGAGAAGGAAGTGTCGATGGGGGCCTGTATGGACTGTCACCGCGCCAACCAGGCTTCAATAGCCTGCAATTTCTGTCATGAACAACGCTGAAAGGGAGACACGATTCACCATGAACCGACGAGATGCCTTAAGAAACACCATGATGTGGATGGCGGGATCGCCCTTGCTGCGCGCGCAGGAGGTTCTCGGCGACACGCGGGATCGTTTTCCCGCAATCGACGATCTGGTCAACGTGTTTGAGTTCGAGCCGATTCTAAAGAGCAAAGTCCCGAAGAACAACTACGACTTCATCGCGGGCGGCGTGGATGCCGAGTGGACCCTGCGGCGCAACCGGGAAAGCTTCGACCGCATCACGTTCCGCCCGCGGTTCATGAGAGACGTCAGCAAGATGGACCTGTCCACCGAATTATTCGGGCAGAAGATCTCCATGCCGATTCTGGTCGCACCCACCGCGGGGCATCAACTTGCTCATGAACAAGGCGAACTTGCCACCGCGCGCGGCGCGGGGCAGATGAAGACGATCATGGCAGTGAGCACGAATTCGAGCTATTCCATCGACAAAATCGGAGCAGCCGCGACCGGCCCGCTATGGTTCCAGCTTTACGTGGGCCCGGATTGGGACGGCACCCGCGATCGCGTCGAGCGGGCTGTCGGCGCCGGTTGCAAGGCCGTCTGCATTACGGTCGATTCCGCCTACGGCTCCCACCGGGAGAGACTGCTTCGGAACCGCTCCTCGGCCGGTCCGGTCGCGGTTCCGAGTCCCGGAGGCCGTCGCGCCGCGGCCCCGCGTGAGCCCCTTCCCTACAAGCTTCAGTCTCAATTCACGGTCCACCTCACGTGGTCGTTTCTCGACGAGATCAACAAATACGCGAAGGTTCCGGTGCTGGTCAAGGGTATCCTGACCGCGGAGGATGCGAAACTGGCGGTGGAGCGGGGCGCGGCAGGCATCATCGTGTCGAATCACGGCGGCCGTTACCTTGAGTACGCGCCTTCCACAATTGAAGTGCTGCCCGAGATCGTGGAGGCCGTCGGCGGCAAGATTCCGGTGCTGATCGACAGCGGGTTCCGCCGGGGAACGGATATCTTGAAAGCCCTCGCTATCGGCGCGAAAGCGGTGCTGGTGGGCCGCCCGCCGCTCTGGGGACTTGGCGCCTATGGTCAGGCGGGCGTGGCGAAAGTGCTCGAACTGCTACAACATGAACTCGCGTTGACCATGGGATTGGCGGGAGCCACGAACCTTGCCGCGATCGACCGCAAACTCGTGAAGATCGACGCCAGATGAAAGGCCGCCTCCTCTCCCTCGACGCGTTTCGCGGGCTGACCATCGCCTCGATGATTCTGGTCAACAACCCAGGCGCCGGAGCGACCACCTACGCCCCGCTCCTGCACGCCTCGTGGAGCGGCTGGACATTCACCGACACCGTGTTTCCTTTCTTTCTGTGGATTGCCGGCGTGGCGATGACCTACTCCTTCGCCAAGCGGTTTGAGACGCCGCTTGAGACGCCAGGCGCGGCGCGTGGCCCGCTGATGCTGCATTCGCTGAAGCGCGCCGCGTCGATCTTCGCCGTCGGACTCCTGCTGAACGGGTTTCCCTATTTCGACCTTTCCACCTTGCGCAGTCCCGGAGTGCTTCAGAGGATTGCCGTGTGTTATCTCATCGCGGCGGCAATCCTTCTCTATCTCGGAATTCGCGGTTGTGCTTTGTCAATTCCCGTGTTGGTCGCCGTGTACTGGGTCCTGATGACGCTTGTTCCGGTGCCAGGCTTCGGACCGGGCGTTTTCACCCCAGATGGAAACTTCTCAGGCTACGTCGATCGCCTGTTCCTCACAGGACACATGTATTCGCAAACGAAGACATGGGACCCGGAAGGAATCGTGAGTACGCTGCCGGCGATCGCGAGCACACTTTTCGGGATACTGACCGGCCAGTGGCTGCGGACCCGGCGCGGCGGCAACGAGAAGACGCTCAGGATGCTCGCATCGGGTGGCGCGCTGATCCTGGCCGGCTACGTGATGAACATCTGGATGCCGATCAATAAGAACCTCTGGACTCCGTCCTATACTTCGCTGATGGCCGGTCTCGCGCTCGCGGTGTTCGGCGTGTGCTACTGGACCGTCGACGTAAAGGGATGGGCCCGATGGAGCCGGCCGTTCGCAATCTACGGGTCGAACGCCATTGTCCTGTACGCGCTCTCGGGGCTTTTGGCGCGCATGATGGGAATCGTCAAGCTCGATGGATCCACGCTTAAGACGCTCGTCTACCAGAATGTATTTGTGCCGCTCGCGAACCCCTACAACGCCTCCTTGCTCTTTGCCCTTTCGAGCGTTGCCGTCGTGTATCTCGCGGCCTGGGCCATGTACCGCAAGCAGTGGTTCGTGCGGCTATGAACGCGCTGGCGCCCTATGCCGCGAAGTACCGCCGGCATCTGCTCGAATCCGTCGTTCCCTTCTGGTTGAATCATTCGCTCGACGGCGAATATGGCGGCTATTTCACTTGCCTTGACCGCGAAGGCCGGGTGTACGACACGCGCAAGTATGTCTGGCTCCAGGGACGCGCGGCGTGGATGTTCAGTAAACTCTTCAACGAGGTCGAACAGCGGCCGGAGTGGCTCGCGGCCGCGCGTTCGATCATCGGCTTCGTCGGGCGGAACGGCCGCGACCAGGACGGCCGCTACTTCTTCAGCCTCACCCGGGAAGGCCGGCCTTCCGCATTCCAGCGCAAACCTTACGCGGCCGTCTTCGTTGTGCTTGGATTGCTCGAGTACGCGAAGGCCGAGGGTGGGCCGGATTACCAACGCGAAGCGGAGGACCTCTTCGAGCGGATTCGCGAGTGGATCGCCCGCCCCGAGTTGCTCGGCCGTCCCGCGCTCGCCGGACAGCCACCCGTCAGCCAAATGGCGGATGTGATGGTGGTGTCGAGCATGGCGCTTGAACTATACGCGGCCACGGGGAACGGTTACTACAAAGACGTGATGCAAGAGTGCATCCGGATGGCCATGCGGCACTACGATCCGGCCCGGCGAGTGCTCATCGAAAACGTTTCGCCGGAAGGCGCGCGCCTCGATTCGCCGGAGGGCCGCCTCGTGTGTCCGGGCCACTCCTGCGAAGTCTCGTGGTTTCTGCTTCGGATGCTGGAACATCACCCGGACGCGGAGATCGAGCGGACGGTTCTCGATGCGATCGAGGGGGCGCTCGAATTCGGGTGGGACAGCGAACACGAAGGCTTGTACTATTTCATGGATATCGAAGGCCGCCCGCCGATGCCGCTCGAATGGCAGATGAAGCTCTGGTGGCCCCACACGGAAGCGATATACGCGCTGGTGCTGGCGTACCTGCGCACGAAGGAAGATCGCTTCCTGCGATGGTTGGAGAGAGTGGACAGTTACAGCTTTCGCCGCTTTGCCGACCCCGAGTTCGGCGAGTGGTTCGGCTACTGCGACCGGGAGGGCCGCGTGACCCACAATGCGAAGGGCAACAGTTACAAAGGCTTCTTCCACGTGCCCCGCTTTCTTCTGCTGAGCGCCCAGGCGATCGAGCGGAGCGGTGCGGATCATCCCCCCGATCGCAAGTAGCGACCACCGCGCCGGTCCCTTTGATGTCGCTTGCCTTGGCCCCGATTTTCACGAGGCGTCATAAACAAACTCCGTTCCAAGTTTAGATTTTCGCAATAGGGAACAAATGAGTCTTCGCAAAGCGTCAGTATTGTGTTTACGTTTCGCGGCTTTCGCCGCCGCGATCCAGGCGCAGCGGACAACTGCAACGTTTTACGCCGTCGTCACCGATTGCACCGGAGGAATCAACGGCGGCGCCACTGTCTTGTTGGTCCACGAGGGCACCGGCGCGGCTGCCAACCGGACCACAAGTCCCTATCGGGGAAGCTGTCTTTGACTTCCTGTGCGTGGGCCCCTGCACGCTGCGCATCGAGGCCAGGGGTTTCAAACGGCTTGAGAGGAAGGCATCGAACTGGGAGCGGCCGAAATGTACGCCAGACATACTCGCTTGATGTCGGCTCCACCACCGATGTCGTGAAACGTCGAGGGAAACGCTCCGCTTATCAACACCGTATCCTCCGAACAGCTCAACATCTTCGATGAGTCGAAATTGCTTCGTTGCCGATACTGCGCCGTAACAATACCAACCTGCTCTCCATCAGCAGCGGCTTCAGCATGGCGCCCACGTTCGGCCTGCGGCGTGAGACTACGTCAAGCCTGGCGATTGAGTGGGCCTTCGCCGGCACGCGCGGCGTGAAATTCTTCATCGAGCGCTGGATGAACGAGTTGGACCGCCTTACCGGGTTGCGCCCCAACCCGCGGCGCAACGTCAATAGCCGCGCCGGCCCGCACCGGCCGGTTTCGACGATTCCGCGAGTCGGCCGGAAGGGGTTGAGCGGTGAATCTGAATTGCGCTTCCTTGAGACGCCCCGGAGCGGGATATCTCTTGTCGCGGTGAAGCGGAAGGAGTAGCCTATAGAGATACTGGAGGTGCTAAACGTGAATAGGATGAATGGGAGAGGGACTATGCGTCTTTTGCTCGCTTTACTGATCCCGGCGGCTTGCAGTTTCGCTCAGAGCGTCTCGGGCTCGATTACAGGATTCGTTAAGGACCCCGCGGGTGCCATTGTTCCCAACGCGCAGGTTATCGCGGTGAACATGGCCACGAATTCAAAATACGAGTCGATGGCGGATTCGACCGGGGTCTACAATTTCCGCGCCTTGCCCGTGGGAGGCTATAGCGTGACGGCGAATTTCACCGGATTCCGTCCCTTCGAAGCAAAGGGCGTGCAACTTCAGGTGAACGAGGTGGTCCGCGTGGACATCACGCTCACCGTCGGTCAGACTACCGAAAAGATCACCGTGACCGCCGATGTCGTGACGGTCGACACAACCACATCAACACTGAAAACCGTAGTCGACAAAAAGAGAATCGAGGAACTGCCTTTGAACGGGAGGAACCCGACCCAGTTGATGCGGCTGGTCGTGGGTGTTCAGGCGGATTTTCGGGCGGACGTAACTTCGGGAACCACATATCCGGGGACGACACCGGTATCCGTGAACGGGAGCCGCGCCAACCAGACCAATTATGTTCTCGACGGCGCGCAGAATAACGACCACTATTCAAACGCGCCGAATCCGATGCCAAACCCCGACGCGCTTCAGGAGTTCAGTGTGCAGACCAACAACTTCTCGGCCGAATTTGGGCGCAACTCCGGAGGCGTTGTGAACGCCGTCACGCGCTCGGGCACGAACGAGTTTCATGGAGCGGCGTTCGAGTACGTCCGCAACAAGGCGCTCAACGCAGCTAACTTCTTTAACCCGGTCGTCGCCGGCAAGCGGATCGACGACGGACTGAAGCGGAATCAGTATGGGTTCACGGCCGGCGGTCCCGTGTTATTGCCTAGGGTGTACAACGGCCGCGACAAGACTTTTTTCTTTTTCTCGTATCAAAAGACCACGCTCAGGCAGCAGCCCTCTGCCGCAAGCCGCATCGTACCCACGGCGGCGCAGAAGCGCGGCGATTTTTCGGCATTGCCCCGGCAATTGCGCGATCCTTTCGGAAACGCTCCCTATCCAGGCAACCAGATCCCAGTCTCGCAATTCAATTCGGTGGCTCGAACAATCGCCGAAAGTTACCTGCCGTTGCCCACTTCAGGGAATACCATCAGCTTTCAGGCTCCGACCAGTTTCGATGACAACCAGATTCTTGCGCGCGGCGATCAACAGATCGGATCCGGGCATCGCTTGTCAGGCCGTTACTGGCGGTCATGGGCCGCGCAGCCAGCGTTCCTCGACCGCTCCAATTACCTGGCCTCGGTCGGCGGTCGGGATTGGCGAAACTGGTCGACGACCGTTACCGACACGTGGATCATGAGTCCCACCGTCGTCCAAAACATGTTGTTCAGCTTCAATCACACGGATGGACCCGTTGTGCAGGTGGGGCCGGAGAAGTCGCTCGCGGCGCTCGGCGTAAAGATGTACAACGACGCCAAGCCGCAGTATCACCTGACCGTGAACGGATACTTCCAGATCAATACCGGCGACACCAACAATTTCATCCGCGACGAATGGGAGTTAACCGACACAGTCCGCTGGACGAAAAGGAATCACAACATCAGCTTCGGCGGTCAATACGGACGCGGGCGCGGCGATATCGTAAATAATTTCCGTGCAAATGGGCAGTTTGGCTGGAACGGCGCCGCGCCGTTCACGAGCGACGCCCTTGCCGATTTTTTCATTGGTAAATTCGCGACTCTCGCGCAGGGCATTGGAGAGTACAAGGACAACCGGTTCAACATCTTCGCCCTGCATTTCCAGGATTCCATCAAAGTGACCCGGCGTTTCACCCTCGATATGGGTGTTCGATGGGATCCGTTTTTTCCCTTTACGGATCTGAACGGGAAGTTGTCGGCGTGGCGTCCTGGGCAGCAGTCGAGGCGTTACCCCAACGCTCCGCGCGGCGTGCTCTATCCCGGCGATCCAGGACTGCCTGACGGCGGCTACAAGACGGCGTGGACAAACTTCGGACCTCGTCTCGGTTTCGCCTGGGACGTGTTTGGCAATGGCCGGACTAGCTTACGCGGCGGTTATGGGATCTTCTATGACCGGTCGAATACGATTTCCACCAATAGCCAGGCGAACCAGGGACCGTTTGGGACTGTCGTCAATACGGACGGCAACAGCGTAAACAGCTTCACGGATCCGTACGCGGGTAGCCGCAATCCTTTCCCCGCCCCGCTGAATCCATCTTCCGATGTCGTATTCGTCAAGCCGCATGTGGCATTCGTCTACGAAGAGCACATGCGCAACGCCAATCTGCAGGCATGGAACCTGACGGTGGAGCGTGAGATCGCTTCGGGGTTCGTCGGACGGATCGCGTACGCGGGATCGAAGGGCACCCGGCTGATCTCGCTGCGCGAGGTCAACGCGGCGGTCTACGCACCCGGCGTGACCACTGCCACGACTAATCAGAGACGGCCCTTGTTCCCCGAATTCGGCAACGTGACACTGCTCGAGCCGGTGGGCAACTCGACGTTTCACTCGATGCAGGTGACGGCCGAGCGCCGGTTCAGCAAGGGATTTTCTATCCTCGCGAACTACATGTTTTCGAAAGCGATTGACGATGGGTCGGCAAATAAGTCAACCGGCCAGACTCATGCTAATCCCTTCGATCTCCACTACAGCCGCGGCATCTCCGATTTTGACCACAAGCATGTGTTCTCTTTGTCAGGTCTATGGCAGCTTCCGGTCAGGTTCGAGAAGCGCGCGGCGAATTTCTTGCTGGGTGGATGGAATCTGACGGGAATAACCACTCTCCAATCCGGATTTCCATTCACCGTGGGAAGCGGCGTGGACAACGCGCGAACGGGCACTGGGGGGCAGCGCGCCGATATTGTGGGGAACCCCAATCCGGCGGATGGACGTCCACGCGGGGCCCGGATACAGTCGTGGCTGAACCCCACGGCGTTCGCACTGAATGCGGTAGGCACCTTTGGCTCACAGGGGCGAAACACTTTCCGCGGACCCGGGCTCGCGACAACCGATCTTGGACTGCACAAGCGTTTTCCCATCAGCGAGAGGGTGGCTTCGGAGTTCCGGTTTGAAGTATTCAACGCGTTCAACCGCGTGAACCTCGTCGGGCCCGACGCCAATCGAAGCTCGGTCAACTTCCTGCGGACCACTGCTGCTTTCGATCCTCGCATCCTCCAAATGGCGTTGCGCTTCAGCTGGTAAGGGCAAAGTAGGGCGGATCGGCCGGGACGCTTCGCCCTCATTGGCTGGCAGAGCCTGGACTAGACCGAAGTTCTCACTACTAAAACCCTGAAACGGCTTGTTTTGATGAAGTTATCCCCGTTTCAGGTCTATTGTGTAGGCATGTAAATAGTTGCTGTCATATTGACAAACTCTGCTTTGTATGATATAGTTGTAAGCATGTACG
>SYKU01000303.1 GCA_005808865.1 Acidobacteriota bacterium | reverse complement strand
AGAGTTTGTCAATATGACAGCAACTATTTACATGCCTACACAATAGACCTGAAACGGGGATAACTTCATCAAAACAAGCCGTTTCAGGGTTTTAGTAGTGAGAACTTCGGCTTAGGCCTGCGGCTAACCAAGGCCTTTCCGATCTCGTAGGATATTGGTTTTCCGCACCATCCATCCGAAGGGAGCAGAAACGCCATGCAGTACAGTGGCCTCCGAAACTGCGTCGTCTTACGACACTACGGTTCGATCCAGCGCACCGCTTCCGCGAACGCCTCGAACAGCTTCCTCTGCGCGCTGTCGCTCTTGACGCAGTCTTCTGGATGCCACTGAACGGCGACGGCAAATTTCTGGTCGGGCTTTTCGAACGCCTCCACGACGCCATCGGCCGCGCGCGCGCTCACCGTCAACCCATTGCCAAGTTTGTCGAGTGCCTGATGGTGCCTCGAATTCACCTGGACCGGACCCTCACCCACAATTCCCGCCAACCGCGTTCCCGGCTTCACTTCAATGGCATGCGCCGGTTTCGAAGCGTCTTCGGGAACTTTGGGAACCACGCGATGGCCCGCCGCCGGATCGAGATGCTGCTCGAGCGTGCCACCCATGGTCACATTAAACAGTTGCATGCCGCGGCAGATCGCGAGCACCGGAAGGTCCGCGCGAAGCGCCTGTTTCAGGAGTTGCTGTTCCATCGCGTCCCGGCGCGGATCGGGCTTTTGCGTTTCGACCCTTCGCGTCTGCCCGTACTGCCTGGGATCGACGTCGGTCCCGCCGCTGAGCAACAAGCCGCCAATGCCATCGAGGGATTTGATGCCGTCCTCCGGGCTGACTGGGACGGGCTCCAGCCCCGCCTGCCGAAGCGCCGCCAGATAGGGCTCCCGCCGGCTGTCTCTTCCAAACGTAACCGCTACCTTCATTCTCCGCTGCCCGGTTCCTTGTCGATTTGCCTTTTCACTTCCACCAGCCATCGTAGCGTGACAAAATTCACGACCGCAAGGAAAGTGGCGATTTCGAAAGCGCCGTACCCAACCGCCGCGCCCAGCGCGCTCACGCTCCAGATGCTCGCCGCCGTCGCGGTGCCGTGAATGCTGCTTCCCTGCTTTATGATTGCGCCCGCGCCAAGAAATCCAATACCGGTCAGCAGGCCCTGAATCACGTTCGCGTGGCCGCCCGTCGAGGGACCAAGCGCTGTCACTGCGATCAGAACGAAGGCGCAACTCGAGGCGGCGACAAGCGGAAACGTTCGAATGCCCGCGCCATGCGTGGCGCGTTCGCGGTCCCATCCAATGGGAAGCGCCAGGGCGTACGAAATCGCGATCTTCATCAGATCCCGCCAGTGAAATGTTTGCCAGTCGAATTCAAGCATTGCCATGCTACAGTGCTCCATGTATGGTAACCCTCAACCGCCAGATTACGCTCGCAGCTCGACCCGTCGGCATGCCTAAAGAGTCCGATTTCAAGATGGTGGAATCGCCCGTTCCTTCGCCGGCGGAAGGCGAAGTTCTCCTGCGTTCCCTGTACCTCTCGGTCGACCCTTACATGCGCGGCAGGATGAACGAAACGCGCGGCTATGCGGACCCGGTCGTGCTGGGAGCCGTGATGTTGGGTGGTGCGGTGGGTGTGGTGGAGGAATCGCGGAGCCCGGCGTTTGTGGAGGGAGACATCGCTGTGGGCATCCTCGGCTGGCAAGACTACGCTGCCCTCCCCGCCAAAGATCTGCGCAAGGTGAACCCTTCGCTTGCCCCGATCACCACAGCGCTTGGAATTCTTGGTATGCCCGGTCTTACGGCGTATTTCGGCCTCCTGGACATTTGCAGTCCGAAGGCGGGTGAGACGGTCGTGGTGTCGGGCGCGGCCGGCGCGGTCGGCTCACTTGTGGGACAGATCGCGAAGATCCAGGGTTGCCGCGCGATCGGCATCGCGGGCGGGCAATCGAAATGCGATTATGTCACCGGCGAACTCGGGTTCGACGGTGCGTTCGACTACAAAGGCACGGCCGATTACCACGCGAAGCTGAAGGAACTGTGCCAGAACGGCGTGGACGTCTATTTCGATAATGTCGGGGGCGCAATTTCGGACGCGGTATTCCGGTTGTTGAACACGCGCGCGAGAGTTTCGGTGTGCGGTCAAATCTCCCAATACAATCTGGAAAAGCCGGAGTTGGGGCCGCGCTGGCTGACGCAGATCCTTATCCGGCAGGCCAAGGTCGAAGGGTTCCTTGTGACGCAGTTCGCGGCGAAGTACGGGGAAGGGATCCGCCAAATGGCCGCCTGGCTCAAGGAAGGGAAGTTGAAGTACGCTGAAGACATCGCCGTGGGGTTGGAAAACGCACCGGTGGCGTTCATCGGGATGCTGCAAGGACGGAATACCGGAAAACAACTGGTGAAGACGGGAGAAACGGAGTGACGGGATGGTTCGAACAAGGTTAATCATTGGGGCGCTTGCCGCTCTTTCGGCCGCCGCCGCGGATGTTTCCTCCGCGGATTTCTACGATGCGATCCGGCGCGACGACATCACGGCGTTGAAAGGTATGCTCGCGAAAGGGAACGCCAATATTGCGGACCGGCGCGGAGCCACGCCGCTGATGCATGCCGCCGCCATCGGCAGCGCGGAGGCGGTGAAGACGCTTCTCGCGGCGGGAGCGGATGTTAAGGCAAAGAATGCGTTCGAGGTGACAGCATTGGTATGGGCCTCGGGCGATTTCGAAAAAGCGCGTCTGCTTATAGAGGCCGGCGCGGACGTGAACGCGCGCTCGAAGCAAGGGCAGACCGCGCTCATAACGGCGGCCGCAAGCGCCGGGAACGTGGAGACGGTGCGGTTGCTGCTATCGAAGGGAGCCAACGTCAAGGTGGACGGCGGCGCGGCCCTTATGGGAGCCGCCGCCGCGAACGACGCCGCGATCGTCCGATTGCTGATTGAAAATGGCGCGGATGCGAAGGCCGCGGACCGGGCCGGTAATACTGCGCTAATGGGCGCGGCCTCCGGCAATCACGTGGCGAACGTGAAGCTGCTTCTCGATAATCGCGCTGACGTAAACGCAGCTTCAACCGAGGGTGGTCAAGTGAAGAACGGCGCGATCGCGCTCAAGCAGTTGACTCCGCTGCTGATGAGCGCGGCTTTCGGCTCGACAGATCTAGTCGAGACGCTCCTGGACGCCGGAGCGCAGGTGAATGCGAAGGATGTCCGCGGCATGACGCCGCTCATGCTGGGCGTGGCATCGGAGACGCAGAATGCCGAAGTCGTGAAGTTGCTTGTCGCAGAGGGCGCGGATTTGAACGCGAAGAGCAACGCCGGCGAAACCGTACTGGATTGGGCCCTCAGGTTTGGCGACCCGAAGGTGATAAGGATATTGAAAGATGCAGGCGCGAAGACCGCTGCGGAAAACCCGAAAGTCCCGCAGCCAAACGCCACGCGGTTTGAGGAGAAGAAAGCCGTGGAAGCCGGTATTGCGCTGTTGCAGCGGAGCGTGACCGAATTTTTCAAGCAGAGCGGCTGCGTTGCGTGCCATCACCAGAATCTGACAGCCATCGCGGTGACGGCCGCTCGCCAGAAGGGCATCCGCGTGGATGAAGCGGCGGCTGCGGAACACCAGAGGACGGTCAAGTTCTTCCTGACCGGCGTGCTGGATTTCCTGCTTCAGCGAATCGATCTTCCGGGTGCGCCGGACATCGCGCTCTACTCGCTGACCGGTCTCGCCGCCGAGGGCTATGCGGCGGATTCCATCACCGACGCGGTGGCGCTCAATGT
>SYKU01000302.1 GCA_005808865.1 Acidobacteriota bacterium | reverse complement strand
GAATCCGGAATCGCTTCATAAGTGAACAGCGGCCCCTGCCCGGACCCGGACAGATTTGCCGTTACCGTGCGATCAAACAACACCACCGATACGGCCCCGCGAACCGTTTCCAGCAGCTTCGGCGTGTACCTCACGCTAAAACGCAGCTCTCTCCCCGGATCGATCGTGGCTGGCGGAGTTGGAACGCCCGCCAGAGCAAACGCCGCGTTTCCGCCAAGCGAAACCCCGTTCACGACGCCGGCGCCGGAGCCGCGGTTGGCCACAATGATCGTCGTGACGGCCGTCTCGTCAATGTTTGTCGTTGGGAATACAACGCTGTCTCCGGTCGCGAACGGCGTGCTGTTTCCGTTCGGCAGGACGTAGGACAACACCAGATCGGGCGCGACGCCGCTCAGGTTGATTGAAAACTGCCCAGTGCGCGAGCCCTCGCCGAACCCGAACGTGATCTTGCCCGTAACCGTCCTGTTTGTCGTGGGTCTGAAAGCAATGTTGACCGTGAAGCTCTGATTCGGAACCAGAGTGAATGGGACTTCCGGAAAACCGCTGATCGAAAAATCGGTGTTCCCGGTAATATCGATCTGCGAGATTGACGAGTTTACCGTCGCCGGCGTGGTTCCCCGGTAGGTTATCACGGCCTGGGCCGTCGCCGAACCTCCCACGAAGTCGGACGCAAAGCCGATTGTCGAGCCATCGCCGATATTGGAAAGGACGCCGTTCTGAATCAGACGTATGCCGTAATTGAACGTAAGTGGCGTCCCCGTCTGAGCTTCGGCGGGCCGCCCGCCGGCGAAACTCAGCGCCACCAGCGCCAAGGCCGGGCTTATCGAAAAGTGCGATATCAACTTGCGCATGGACTACTCTTCCCTCCCGGCGGGTACGAAATAAACGGCGGGATTGGACCCGCCGTCGAGAATGTAATAGGGCTGGTTTTCGCCGCCCGAGCCAATCAGGGACAGCGCTTCACTCGTGAGCGGGTCGAGCCCGGTAGGTACGAAATCGAGCTCGGTTTCACTGATTTTTGTGCGTGACGCGACGTCGAACACTTTCAATTTCCGGTCGCCCGCGTCTGCGACGAACATCTGCCTTGCGTCCTTCGACAGCGCAACTCCCGCTGGAGCGGAAAGGCCCTCCGTGAAAGGCATCACCGAACCTGCGGTAAGAAAATCGCGAATTTCGACGATCGAGGCTCCCTCACGGTCCACCACGAACAGGTCCGCCCCCTTGCGAGCCATCAGAAGGGACACGGGATTCCGGAACGCTCCCAGCAGCCGTTCAGTTTGACCGGCGGTCAGCAGGAACACGCCCGCGCCTTCTACGCCCGCCACCACGTTGCCTGACGCGTCCACTCCAAGTGAAGCAACGCGCCCTTGGGCCATCAACTCTGTGACCGGACCCGCCGCCGGAGTCTTGTCCAGATCCCGGACAAGCTGTATACGGCGGCTTGAGGAGGAGTAAAGAGCCGCTGCCGAGGAATCCGGCGACCAGACGATGCGATCCGCATCGGGAATCGTCCCTTCGACACCCAGCGTAACCGGCGAGAGGCGCTCCAGACCGCGCAGCAGCGTGAGGCGGCCCTCTGCTAGCGTCAGAACCGCTCGTCCGTCTGGTGAGACCGCCGCCTCGTCCAATCCGCCGGCGATGCGCGAGCCAAGATACGAAGATCCGGGAACGCCGAGGATCGGGCGCACGGACCTGGACTTTCTGTCAAACACCGCGCCCGACACTGGGCCCGAAGGTCCTACCGGCTCGGTGGCGGCAATAGCGGCCATCCCGGCCACAAGTGCGGCGGAGATCAATCGTTTTCTCGACATATGAATAATCATGAATTAGTCTCGAAGGGCTGATTGGAGCGCCGTTACCTCGGTCCCCCGACGGTGACGGCTCCAGGCGTGATGCTGACAGGTATCGAGGCTGCGGCTGCGGCAGCCTTGTCGTCGCCCCTTGTCGCGGCAACTCCGCCCGCGAGGGCGCCGACGCCAATAATCGCGACCGCGAGCCAGATCTTGTTTCTGCCCCCCGACATCTTCGCCCCGGAACCGTTCGTGCCCCGGCCATTGCTCTGGCCGACGATGGCGCTCGCGGACTTCGTGCCCGCTGTCGCGGTTACTTTTATGTTGAAACGGCCCTCTTCGTCGTTCGGGGTGAAGCCCGAAGCGGCGGCCTTGCCGTCCGCTCCTGAACGCGTGGTCTGCGTCCGCATCCATCCGTTAAAAACGCCGCCAGGACCCGCTGCCGGAAGCTGAAACACAACTTCGGCCCCGGCCACCGGCTTGTCCGAATCGTCGCGTACTTCGACCGCTGGCTGCGTCGCCGTCCTGGCCCGCGTGCTGTTGAGCGCGCCTTCGCCCTGCACAACGATGATTTTTAAGCCGCTCGATTGCTGCGCGGCCGGCTGCTGCACAAGATTCGTTTTCGGCGCTTCCTGGGCGCCAACGGCGAGCGGTAAAAGGAGCGCGCCGATCGCCCCGAAAAATGCCGGTTTGCTATGAATCAAAATGCCTCCTGAAGCACGTAAGTATATCGCACGAGAGTGCCAAACCATTTAAGGCGCTGCGAATACGGCAATCGTTACATCCAGCCATCCGGACGGCCACTGAAACTCCAGCACGCCGAACGCCAACCGTGGCGTGCTGTTCCATTGATACGGCTGAACCGCCGGAAAAGTTCCTGAGAACGGGACACGGGAACTCCCTGGTGTCCGGTTGTGGGATCGGAGTGTTCGTTCCGGATCCACTCAGGCTCAGTGAAGGCGTCAATCGAGATATTCGTAAGCGACCGTGGTCAGAAAGTCCGAGAACCCCTCGCCAGTCATCATTTGTCCGAACAATTTCGCGGCCAGCGGAAAGTGCCCCTCATCGTAACGTGCGTCGCCCAATTGCCCTCGCAGCTTCGCCAGCACCTCCGGAACGATCCCTTCCACCAGATCTGCCGTTACCACCCGCCCATCCTTCATCTTCGCCTGATGCCGGATCCACTGCCAAACCTGAACGCGCGAGATCTCCGCGGTAGCCGCGTCTTCCATCAGGTTATAGATCGGCACGCAACCGTTGCCGCCAAGCCAGGCTTCCAGATACTGAATGCCCACATCCACGTTTAGACGCAATCCGTCTTCGGTAATATCGCCCTCCGGCACGGCGATAAGATCGGCGGGCGAAATATTTACGGACGGCTTCGCCAGATCGATCTGATTCGGGCCGGACATGAATTCGTCGAAAACCGCTTTCGCGATCGGAATCAGGCCGGGGTGCGCGACCCACGTGCCGTCATGACCGGCTTTCACTTCACGGAGCTTGTCCTGGCGGACTTTGTCGAGTGCTTTCTCGTTGGCCTCCGGATCTCCCTTGATGGGAATCTGCGCCGCCATGCCTCCCATCGCGTGGATGCCCCGGCGATGGCATGTCTGAATCAGCAATTGGACGTAGGAATTGAGAAAGTGCCGGTCCATTGTGACCTGAGCGCGGTTCGGAAGCACAAAATCGGCCCGGTCCCGGAATTTCTTGATAAAGCTGAAAATGTAATCCCACCTTCCGCAATTGAGTCCGGCGGAATGCTCGCGCAGCTCATAGAGGATCTCGTCCATCTGGAAAGAGGCAAGAATCGTTTCGATAAGGACCGTTGCGCGCACGCTCCCGCGCGGGACGCCAAGGGCATCCTGAGAGGCCAGGAAAACGTCGTTCCAAAGGCGCGCTTCGAGGTAGCTCTCCATCTTCGGAAGATAAAAATACGGTCCGCTCCCTCTCGCCAGAAGTGTCTTCGCGTTGTGGAAGAAGAACAGTCCGAAGTCGAACAGCGATGCGGAGATGGGTTGGCCGTCCACCCTGACGTGTTTCTCAGTCAGGTGCCAGCCGCGCGGCCGCACCAGCAGCGTCGCCACTTTTTCCTTAAGCGCGTACTGCTTTCCTTCCGGACTCGTGTAGGTAATGGATCCGTTCGCTGCGTCCCGGACGTTGGCCTGCCCTTCAATATTGTTCTGCCATGTGGGCGAATTGGCGTCCTCGAAGTCGGCCATGAAAACATTTGCGCCGGAGTTAAGCGCGTTGATGACCATCTTGCG
>SYKU01000301.1 GCA_005808865.1 Acidobacteriota bacterium | reverse complement strand
GGTGACCTCGATTGGGGTGGGTTGGCGAAGCGCGAACTCCGCCAAATTCCAGTTTTACCCCATGTTTATGGGGTCATCCAAATGGTTGGGCGCGCCTCAACCCTCACGGGCATGGCGATATGATGCATTGGTCAGGTTACAAAGTGCGTGCCGTCGACGCCGGGGGGAAGTTTGTCGATTCCATTTCGGTGAAACCCGCTTGATATACTGGACGTAGGCTTAGTTGTAAAGGACTGTCCGCAAACCTATGAGCAGCCGCGCGAAATTGTTGGTTGTACTCTCCTCCACCGGACTGGTGGTGTTTCTATTGCTTGGCGCGATGCTCGGCAAAGGCGCGGCCCCGGAAGGCGCGTACCGCCACCTCGCGGTCTACACCGAAGTGCTCTCGCGAATCAAGAGCGAGTACGTGGAAGAACCGGACCTCAAGAGCGTCACGCTGGGCGCGCTGAACGGACTCCTGGAATCGGTCGACCCGTTTTCAAGTTACTTGAACGCGGACCAGTACAAGGAGTATCAGAAGAAAAAGGACTCGCAAAAAGGCGACGTTGGCCTGGTGCTCTCGAAACGATTTGGGTACGTGGGCGTTGTCGCGTCGGTACCCGGATCTCCGGCGGGCAAGCTCGGTCTCGCAACCGGCGACGTGCTTGAGACTATTAAGGGCGTGGCTACGCGCGACATGCCCCTCGCCTACGCCGAACTTCTCCTTCGCGGCGAGCCTGGCACGAGCATCGAAATATCGGTGCTGCGGGTTCGCAGGCCGGAACCGCAGAAAATTACCTTGACGCGGTCGGCGGTCAGCTACCCGCCGGTAAGTTCGAAGATGCTGGCCGATGGTGTCGGATACATTCGTTCCGAGACTCTGGCGGCCGGTAAGGTCAAGGAGGTCGCGGCGGCTGTCACCGGACTGGAGCGTCAGGGCGCAAAGAAACTGGTGCTGGATCTTCGAAACTGCGCGGTGGGTGAAACCGCGGAGGGCGTCGCGCTGGCGAACCTTTTCATCGAGAAAGGGAAGCTCGGATACTTGCTTGGGCAGCGTTTCGCTCGCCAGGATTTCGAGGCCGACACCGCGAAAGCGATCACGAAGCTGCCGCTCGCCGTAATTACGAACCGCGCAACCGCGGGCGCGGCGGAGGTGGCGGCAGCGGCGCTGCTCGATAGTAAGCGCGCCGATCTGGTTGGCGAGCGAACATACGGCGACGCTGCGGTGCGCAAGCCGGTGACGATGGAAGATGGCGGAGCGGTTATCTTGTCCGTTGCGAAATACTACTCGCCATCGGGGAAGGCGATCCAGGACGCGGCGGGCGGCGTGACTCCGCAGACGCTTGTTCAGGAACAGGATTCGCAGATCGAACTGGACGAGGACGGGGAGCCCGTAGTGAAGGAAGACGCGGAAAAGAAGCCGGGCGAGGATCTGCTGCTGAAAAAGGCCGTCGAGATCTTGGGGAAGAAGGCATAACCGGAATCCGCAGCGAGACATGCCGAGGATTCAGGCAGTGGTCTGGCGGCGTTTGGCGCCGCGAGCCAGGCTGTCAGCCGGACTAGAGGCGCAATGCCCGAATGGCTTGAAGTTGTTTTTTTTGTCGCCGGCTACTTCGCACTTATTCGGTGGGTTCTGCCGCGCTTCGGCGTTCACACTTGAATGGGCCGTCCAGACGGCGTCGAGTCTCGACGTCATCAGCGTTCCGTGCGGGTAACAGTGGACCAAAAATGCTCTCCTGAACACGCTGGGCCCAGGCATCGCGCCGGGGAGGGGAAGAGCCTTTCGGGATGTGAGTCAGGATCGGCACTACAAGACGCCGAAGGAAATCGGGCGGCTGGTCCGGGAATCGCCCGCGCGCCATCAGTTCGAAGTCATCCCGTTCACGATCTGCGGTAGACCCTCAACAGGAACGGCGTCGACTGGGCCAAAGGAGCATGAAATCTGCGTGGTGTGGAATCCGCGCCAGGCGCGGATCCTCGACGCGGACGGGCGTTTTCAACCGCCTTGCCCTGTCGCATTTCGGTCTACCGCTCGCGTGGCCATTACACACTCGCAACTGCGTTGCCGTCGGCAATGATGCGGGCATCTTCCAGCCCCGGAATCGAGTCTGCCGCTTTCGAAATGGAAGATGGCCTCGTCTTCATGAGGCGCGACGCGGCGGGGTATCCGCTCGGACTGCCGCGAGGCGGTCAAAGCGAAGCCGGCTGTCACTATCCAGCGGCATTTGCGTCTCTTGCACCTGGAGGAAAATGCCATGGAAGTAAAAGCTGTCTATCTCGACGATTCGAAGTTCGAAGTCGCCGCCCGCGGACATCGCGCGATTTGCGATCAGCCGCGAGACAACGGGGGGGCGGACGCGGGTATGTCGCCGCCGGAGTTTCTACTGGCATCGCTTGCATCGTGCGCCGCCTACTACGCGGCGCAGTACTTGAAAACGCGCGGACTTCCCGCGGCCGGATTGGAAGTTCAGGTCAAGGCCCGGAAGGCGCTGCAACCATCGTCACCACGCCGGCATGCTGCGCGCGGTGAAGACGTGCCTGATTCACAACACGCTCCAGAGCGCCCCGGCGATCGAGGTCGTGGTGAATACCGCCGCCCCGCAGAAAGCTCCCCTGGCGGCGGCGTAGCGGCGCCCTTACACTGTGATTGGGTGCCAGGCATTGGAACGCGACGAAGAGATTGAACTCGCGCGGCAGTTGATCGATGGAGAACCGGCGGCATTCGACCGCTTCGTGGAGCACTTCCGCGCCAAGATCTTCCACTATAGCTGGATGATGTGCCGCAACCGCGAAGATGCCGAGGAAGTGGCGCAGGAAGCTCTGCTCAAAGTGTTCGAGCATTTCGATCAACTGCGAGAACCCGGACGAGTCAGATCCTGGGTGTTCCGAATCGCCAAGAACGCTTGCCTGACGAAACGGCGCAGAAGCGTGTTCGCGCCGCCAAGGGAACATTCTTTCGATGAGTTTCTCCCATCGATGGGACACGACGGCGGACGGCTTAAGCTCCAGATCGCCGATTGGTCCCGGTTGCCCGACGGCCCCATGCTCCAGGCTGAAATGCGTGATGCGGTCGAACAGGCGATCGGCGAGCTGCCCGACGGTCATCGTTCAGTACTGCTGCTGCGCGGAGTGGAGGAACTTTCGACGGAAGAGACGGCACAGACTCTGGACCTGCCTGTAGACGTAGTGAAGACGCGATTGCATCGCGCCCGGCTGGCTGTACGGAAGAAGTTGGATGAATTCCTTCGGACAGAAGTCCTTGCGGTAAAGGAATGACATGGAACCTCATGTGCATACAAAAAAATGCCAGGAAGTCCTCTCGCGGCTTTCAGACTATTTGAACGTGGACCTGCCGCCGGACGCCTGTGCGGAAATTGACGCTCATCTTGCCGGCTGTCCACCCTGTGTTGAATTCGCCGAGAGCCTTCAAAAGACAGTGGAGATTTGCCGCCGTTACCGTCCGGCCGAACTGCCGGCGCCCATCGGACAGGAAGCTCGTGAGCAACTCCTCGAAGCGTACAGGCGCATGCTCGACGCGCGGCGGACGCGGGGTGCTTAATAGGCGCCTTGTTCCAGCCTCGCGTGACGAGTTCGAATGAGCGTCCATGGGTGCTAATACCAATCTCTAATCAAGAGACCCGGAATTCGCGAAAACTTGATCGTGTTGTGCGTAATCGGCGTCGCGCCATGGTCCAGCACGGTGGCGGCAATCAGTGTATCCATCGGGCCGATTGCTTCACCCCTTTTTCGAGATCGAACCGCAGTCGCGCGGCACGCTCCGTGGACGGGCTGTCGAAAGGAGGCACCGCGAAGACCGGCAAAGCCGGTACAGTTCCCGATGCCGCCGCGTGGGCTTGGTGGATCGTAGCGTGCCGACTTCCATCTCGTCGGCGGCGATGGCCGGAACTGCCAGATCGCTCGGATGAACTTGCGCCACCCTCAGGCCGGCTTTGCCAAAACGTTTTTTTGGATGGGCCCAGAACCGTCCCAACGCCTCATCCGCAATCACGCGCGGCAAAAAGTCATTCGCCGTGGCCACGATCGCATCGTAACCGCCGAGTCGTTCATACAGAGTCATGATTTCCTCTCACTTCAATCGGAATTTCCTTTTTGAGCTTCCCAGACCGAGCCAAGATACACCAACCGCCTGACTCGGGGGCCGAGTGGATCACAACGGCCTTCCGAGCGCGGGCCGGTCCTCCGGGACCGCCGTTTTCGCCATTGGTCTATACTCGTTTTCAGGGGCCGAACACTATGCAAACACGTTTTGTGCCGCTGTTTATTCTGGCTGCGGGCTCGCTCGCAGCGCAGGTAACCGGACGCATCTCGGGATCAGTCACGGACGCATCGGGGGCCGCGGTTCCGGGCGCAGAGGTGAGCCTGTCACTCGCGGGCGGCCGCGTCGCGATCCTCAAGACGTCCACCACGGCTCAAGGCTTTTTCAACTTCAGCGGAGTTCGCGCCGAGAACTACACGCTCACGGTGGAGGCCAAGGGGTTCGTGACCTACAATCTGCGGCCTGTGAAAGTGGATCCGGCACGAGAGACGCCGCTTCCGGCAATCGAGCTTGATATTGCTTCCGTGGCAACCACCATCGACGTAACGGGCGGTGCTCAGAACGTTCAAACGGCGAACGCGGAAATTTCGAACACCGTCACTAACGAACAGGTCCGGCTGCTTCCAGTGGTCGACCGCTACGTGCTCGATCTCATCCAGACTCAGGCTGGAGTGAGCAATGGGCGCGGCCCTACGGTTATAAACGGATTGCGGACCACCTACAGCAGCGTCTCACTTGACGGAATCAACATTCAGGACAATTTCTTGCGCGAAAACGGCCTCGATTACGTCCCGAACCTGCTCCAGATCGACCAGATCGCGGAAGTCACCGTTTCCACGTCCAATACGAACGCGGCTGCGGGAGGCGGGGCGTCCCAGGTGAACTTCGTGAGCCGTTCCGGCACCAATGAATTTCATGGATCGGCGCTATATTACAACCGTAACAACGCCGTTGCGGCCGGCGATTGGTTCGACAACAAGGACGGCATCAAGAAAGCCTTCCTGAATCTGAATACGTTCGGCGGTTCGCTGGGCGGGCCGGTCAAGAAAGACAAGCTGCTGTTTTACATGAACTACGAGGCGATCCGCCAACGCGAGAATGCGTCGCAGGATACCACCATTCTCACGGACGACGCCCGGAGAGGGATCTACACCTACCGCGACACGCAGAATGCCGTCCGAAAAGTGGATATTCTCGGCGCGATGGGGGTGCGCATGGATCCCGTCATCCAACAACTGCTCACGCAAGTGCCGGGTGCCGAAAAGATCAACAACTTCCGCTCGGGGGACAGTCTGCCCAACCTGCTTCGGAACACGGCCGGCTACTCCTTCGCCGCAAATAGCAACCGCACGCGGGATCACGCAACCGGCAAGCTCGACTACAGCCACTCGCCTAAGCATGTATTCGCGGGTAGTTTCCTCTGGAACCGGGACAGAATCGACCGGCCCGATGCCGGCGGCTATACCGTGCTTCCGAAGGTCTTCAACGACAATATATCCAAGCTCCTCTCCGCATCGTGGCGTTGGACCCCCGCCGCGACACTGACCAATGAGTTGCGGGGCGGCTTCAATCTCGCGCCAGGTGTTTTCGAGACCACGGAGAAGTTTGGGCCCTTTCTGATTAGCGGGACGGCATTTACAAACCCCGTGAACGATTTTCGGCGGCAAGGACGGGATACCAATACTTACGTCTTGGAGGACAATGCGAATTACTCGCGCGGAAGGCATAATATTCAGTTTGGTTTCCACGCGCAGTTCGTACACGCATCGCCCTTCGACGATTTCGGGATCACACCGCAATACGGGCTCGGAGTAGGCACCGGCCAGGGTGGCCTAACGACGCGGGAAATGCCGGGAGCGCGCGCCGCGGACATCGCCGGCGCCAACGGTCTTCTGGCGACGCTTGGCGGCCTCATCGACTCCTATACTCAGACTTTTAACGTGACCAGCCGTACGTCGGGATTCGTGAACGGAGCGCCGGATCTGCGCCGCTTCGCGTACAACAACTACGCGGGGTACGCTCAGGATACGTGGAAGGCGGGGCGCGGGCTGTCTGTCAATCTTGGCCTTCGGTACGACTATTTCGGACGGGTGGACGAACGCAGCGGGCTGGCGCTGCTTCCGGTTGTCAGAAATAACAATCCCATCGAGACGCTGCTGTCCGACTCGAGGCTGGATTTTGCCGGCAAGGCGGCTGGACGCCCGTTCTACGGGAAGGACCTGAACAATTTCGCGC
>SYKU01000300.1 GCA_005808865.1 Acidobacteriota bacterium | reverse complement strand
GCCAGAGTTTTGGCTCCCTGTATAGAGGGTAGGTCTCCACTACAAGCACCAGCGGAAATGTTTGATTGATGCCAAACGGCTTAGCTCGGCGATGAGCCCGGTTTTGGGCAAAGATAGGCATTAGCTGCGAAGGTTGGGCTAGGAGTTACGTTTGTGGAGGAGGTGCAAAACTGCTACGCGCGGATTGCGCACGTCTCACAGACCTCGTTGTTCGGCTTAGACCTCCAATTCTTCGCCTTCTCGCGCAAGGGACATCCGCGCGGGATCGAGCTTGTACCGCTTCTGAACAGAGGCGATACAGGACTCAAGGAAATCGTCGCTGTGGTCCGGGTCGTGGTGGAAAACCATCATGCGCCTGACCTCGGCGAGGTTCGCGTCCTCGGCTGCATCGTCGAAAGTGCCATGGCCCCAACCGCGACGAGTGTCGTATTCATCCACGGTGTACTGAGCGTCACGAAGCACCAGATCCGCGCCGCGCATGAAGTCGCGAATTTCCGTATCCTTAGCCCTCGAGAAATCGGTGTCCCCAAACAAGCGTCTGTAGGGCTCGTGGTCGGTCAGATAGACGAGAACCCTGCTCTCGAATTCGATTCGGTAGCCGGAGCATCCGCCGGGATGGTTCAGGTCCAATCGGCTAATGGCGGCGCCACCGATATGTAAGTGGTCCCCGGTCGAGCGGAATTCCATGTGCGCCGGGAGATCCTCAAGGGGCACCGGGAAATAGTACGGCTCGGTCTGTTTTTTGAGCGCTTCCTGAATGGGCACTGGGAGCCCGGGCGGCTCATAAACCGTCAGCGTTTTTTTTAAGTTGTAGGCGGGCGCGAAGAACGGAAAGCCCTGGATGTGATCCATGTGCGTATGGCTGACAAGCAGGCTGATACTGCCCGCCCCCGCACGCTCAAGGGCCACGCCGAGCGCACGGACACCCGTGCCCGCGTCAAGAACAATTGTGTGTCCGCCACAACGAAGTTCCACGCAACAAGTGTTGCCGCCGTAGCGCATGGTGGCGCTTCCCGGACTTGCAACCGTTCCTCGTGCTCCCCAAATTTTCGCTATAAACGCCATACATTAGGGCAGTTCCCTGATGCGGATGTTGCGAATCTCGACCCGGGTCCCGTGCCCGAGGAATCCCAGATACCCTGATGCGCGCCCAAGTCCAGGATGCTTCTTCAGGATTTCCGGGTCCTTGACGGTGTCCAAGTCCGCGTCCACAATCACCGCGCCATTCAGAGTTACCGTAATGCGACGCCCTTCAGCCTTGATTTCCTGGGAGTTCCACTCGCCGGTCTTCTTCTTGAATCCCTGTTTGGCGGCAACCACATCGTAAATCGAGCCGTGGTACTGAGCCGGTTTGAGCCGGCCCTTGTAGACCGGTGCTCCGTCGTCTAGAATCTGGATTTCCATGCCCTGATACGCCGCGTCGCCTTCGAGCGGCGCACGAATCCCCACGCCATTGTTAGATCCCTCTTCCAGGCGGAATTCAAAGCGAAAGACGAAATTCGAGTATTGCCTGTCCGTGAACAGATTACCGCCGCCGGTCTTCGGGCAGACGAGGATGCCGTTCTCCGCCACATAACCCTCACCCTTCTTTCCGGAGATCTGCCACCCTTTCAAAGACTTACCGTCAAACAGAGACCTGAAACCTGGTTCGGGTTCGGCGCAAGCGGCGAACGCACCCGCCAAAATAAACGCCACGGCTCTCTTCATCTTCATAAGTGTATCACCTGCGCGGATAAGGAGATACGAAGGAAAGCCGTCAGACGTCCACTTCCTCCCAGGAAACCACCCTCCGCTCATAGATCGATTTCCGGCCCATCATGGCGGTGAGAGTCGAAATTCGCGCGGAATCGGCGTTGTTCAGCGGCTTCTTTCCGCTCTTCGCATTTTCAACAAAAGCGACGAGGGAACGGAAGGTCGAATCCTGGCCTGCGTCGGCTACGTCTATCTTCCGCTCGCCCTTCCTGTCGAGCTCAATGAACGTCCCAGTGGCGAGGTCGATCGCGCCCCGCGAACCGTACACTCGTTCTTTGATGCCCGAGAACCCGGGCGGATCGAAGAAGATATGCGTGAAACTCAGGCGCACATCGTTGGGAAATTCATAGATCACGCTGTAGTTGTCCATCGTCGTGCGGCCGGGCGGCTCGTTCTTGTAGAGGTTGACGCCACCCGATCCGAAGGCCCGGAGCGGATGAGCACCGGCGGCCCACACCATTAGATCGATGATGTGGCAGGCCTGTTCGACAATGTTGTCGCCTGATCGAGACCTGTCGAAATACCACGCTGTTTTCCTGGGAAGGTCGCCCGTATGGCGATGACCTTCGAGAAACAGGATCTCTCCGATGCCGCCGTCCTGGATAAACTTCATCGAGGCCGCACGGTTCGGGTCGTGACGCAACTGGAAGCCAGACTGAAAAATCCCTTTTGCACTGGCCGCGGCGTTGGTGACGATGCGGCACTCTTCGGGCGTCAGCGCCATTGGCTTTTCGCAATAGACGTTCTTGCCGACCTCGAGCGCGGCCACCGCCATAGCCTTATGGAAGTCCACCGGCGTAGCGATGACGACGGCGTCAATGTCTTTGCGGTCGAGCAGCTTTCGGTAGTCGACATAGGTTTCGGGCGCGTCACCGAGCGCGGTCACCGCCTCGGTCGCCTTCTTGAGGTTGTCCGGATCGGTATCGCAGATCGCGACAACGCGGATTCCCTGCACCTTGAGCATGTGGCGCAGCAGGTACGATCCGCGATTGCCCACACCGATGAACGCTACCCGCAGGGTGCTATGGGGCGACTGCGCAGGCAGAAGAGCCGCGCCTGGCATCGTTAGAAAACTACGACGGCTCTGGTGCATATTCGTTCCCGAAACCCAATGATACATCAGTGCGCGGGCTGGAACCGGAACCGAAACCTATCTTTGTGATGCTCGTAGAAAGCGTTCATGGTGTACTCCTGTGTGGTGAGATACCAGGAGCATAGTGCCATGAACGCCCATTCAGGCGGGTCACGTTCCCGTCCTGGCAATCAAAGGCCAACTCAGCCGTGATGGGCGTGGTCGCGGCTGGAAAGACCGGCAACTGCAACTGCGGCATACCTGGTCTTACTCATCTCCGCTCGTTGCGCAACTGAGACTCCGGGGTCAACTCATTTTTCGCGGCGCACGGGAAATCAGCGGAAGAGGTCAGGAGTTCTGAAAATGGCCGGCTGCCCGGCCACCTGCGGGGAGGATGGTTTTGGCTGTGGCCTGCACGACCAGCCCGCGAGCCATTACAAAAGTGCTTCAAACCCAGCTCTGGAATGCGTGCGTGCGTGTTGCACAACTCCGAGACCGGAGCCTCGCAAGGCGACTGTAGATATACCGGTGAGTCTGCCGGGCTTTGCAGGTGTCAGAACGGAAAGCGTCGGCGCGGGATCGCGCTCCCCGAATTCTTTTGGCTCGGCGCCGGACCGCCGCCCGAATCGACGGAGACGCGGCGTGTAGCGCCGCTGAAATCAAGTTCGGATTCATCGAACGCGACCGGGCGGTCGAGCAGCATCTCAACGGTGCTCCCTTTCGCGAGAATTGCGTCAGGGCCACGCGAGGCGAAAACCCCTATCAGCCCCGCGGCCGCGCCCGCCGCCGCGCCAAGGCCCGCGCCGAGGCCTGGGTGTCCGCCGGCGCCGGATCCGGCGATCGCGCCGATAGTGGCGCCCGCACCCGCCGCTTCACCGACGCGACGCGCGTCGCCACCCTTGTTGCCTTCACTGCGGATCTTGCCTTCCGCGCGATCAAATTCCTCGCTCGCACGCCCGTCCATTGTACCGATGCGCGCACGAAAATCGCGCGTCACACCGTTCGGCAGGGTCAGAGAGTCGAAACGGACATAAATTTCACCACGCCCTTTCACGCGTCCGGGACGCTTCACCTGCGTAACCGTGCCGGTTACGTAGCTGCCCGGAGGAATGACAATCCGCCCTTTCACCAGGATTGGGAATGCTGTTTCAAGATAGACGCGGTCACCCTCGGCGGAGTGCTTTGTGCTGACGCTGTTGATCAGCGTCAGCGGAATCCGCGTGCCTGGATCGACGAGGAATTCGCCAGCCTTGCCATTCGCGAGGCGACTGCCCAGTTCGGCCGAATCCGGCGCGGGCGTCTGAGCTGACGCGAGACACATGGAAGCGACAGCCGAAAAAGCGAATCCACGAAGCAGCATAGATATCCCCAATCTCATTCTACGACTTCGTAGACGCGCCTGAGGTCTTATTCGGGTACGATGGCTGTCGCTTCCACTTCGAGCAGCAGGCCCTTCGAGAGGCCCGCCTGAACCAGCGTCGCGGCCGGCGGATTCTCCATGTTCAGATAGTCCGCGCGTATCCGCCGCAACTCAGTCGCGTGTGCAAGATCGGTCAGATAGTAGTTGATCTTGACGATATCCGCAAATTTCGCTCCACCAGCGGTTAGACACCGCTTGATGTTCTCAAAGGTATTGCGCGCCTGTGATGCGAAGTCTTCCGGCATCTTTCCGTCCGAATCAGCGCCTCCCTGCCCGGAGACGAAAATCATCCGGCCCGGCGCAGCCGACACGACTTGAGTATATCCGGTCGGTTTCGTCTTGCCGACAGGATTCAGGAACTGCTTCGCGGGTTTCCCGGGCGCGGCGGCCACGCTAAGAATTGCGCCTCTCCTGGTCATGTCACAACCCTCGGTTTCCTGAGATGACGCCCAAAGAAGTCGGTCGTGCGGGCCCAGGCTTCGCAAGCGGCCTGACGGTCGAAGGCTGCGCCGGTATCGTTATTGAAGGCGTGGCGGGCTCCTTCGTAGATGTGGATGCCGAATGTCTTCCGCCCGGCAATCAAATTTGTGAGTACAGGCGCGAGAGCCAATGTCAGGTTCGTATCCAGATGGGCGAACTGTAGAAGTATAGGGGCGTTCAAATTCGCGATCCGGTCAATCGGCGACGGCGCCGCTCCATAGTAGACTACGGCGGCCGCGATGTCCGATGTGCTAACGGCGAGGTTGAAGCTGTTGGCACCCCCGGCGCAAAAACCGACACAGCCCATGCGATCCCCCTGGATGTAGCTTTGCTGTTTCATCCAAGCCAAGGTGGAGAGCATGTCCTGAAGCCGGCCATCGACCGTGGTGCGGTTGTAGGCCGCGCCCGCGGCCGCGGGATCGGGAAACTTGTCCGTGCCGCCTTCGCGGGACAGCAAGTCGATGCCAACGCCGACGAAACTCGCGCGGGCGAAGCGGCGCGTCACATCCTTAATGTGTTCGTTGAGGCCGCGGTTTTCATGGATTACCAACACGGCAGGTAGCGGGTCCGCCTGAAAACGTGGACGCGCCACGTGCGCGTAAATGGTTCCGGACTCTCCGCCGAAGGCAACATCTTCCATCGCAAGATCGACGGCGTTCGCGGGTACGCGCATATCGTCGGTGCAGAAATTTTGCGCGGCGGCGTCGTCCGCGGCGGTAACTCCGAGCGCTGCTACAGCAGCGCCAGCGCTTACAACGCCGCCCGTATATTTCGCGACTCGACGGATCAATTCACGGCGATTAAATGCACCATCAATATATAGGTGCACCAGACTTTCCACAGGACCCTCATCTTCGTGGTACATGCGACACTCCTCGGATTCCTAGTGTATCGAAACAAATGGCGGCTGGTTGTAAACTATTTTCCGTCGGAATCGAGAACCTCCCAGCGTTCTCCGAAAAAGCCGCCGAGGACAAGCTTACCTGGATATCGGCTGCCGGGAGGTGTAGTAGTGTCGACAACCGCATAGTCACCGATCTTCGGAATCTGCCGGGCGTTATTCAGGTAGTCGTACTCGCGGAAAGTGAAACCGCTGTTCAAAACGACGTAGCGCTTGGGATTCAGCGGATTCGGATAGATCAGAATGGGCGCGTGATTGGCGCTCGGATACTTGTGTTTGCCGATCGCGACTGCGTCCTTCGTCCAGGAGACCGGCAGTCTATCGGCGATACGGGCGAGCACCTTGTTGCTTCCGGGGTCACCCCAAAGGGCGAGGTTGCTGCTCGCCATATCGTCATCGGTGATCTGCGAATCGTCGCGAACCTGGGCTTCTCCACGGAACTGGCGCCGCCACTCGACGATGGCGCGGTTCATCTCCGCCGTCACCCAGGAAGCAACGCCGGGCGCGGAGGGGGTACCGGTGGGGCGAACAATGAGAAAACTGTCGAGAAACGCATCGTCGACCGGTCCTTGAAGTCCGTGACGCTTCCGCAGTTCCGGTGAATCGTTACTCTCGACCGCCGCCCACTTGCCCTGAGTCTTGCGGAAATGCGCGCTCCAGGAACGGTCGCTCCAGGGTGCAGCGGCCGTAACGTTCTGCCCATCGATGGTGACGGTGGGTTTCAACATGTTGTCGAGCGGGCATGCGCCAGAAGCCATCTCAAGCGAGAACGCGCCAACATTCGCGGACGCGACCAGCACGTTACGGCTGTCGACAATCTCGGCGTCGAGCCGCGCGCGCTCCCAGTGCTTCTCAAGCGCATCCACCGTTACCCACTTCATCTTGTTATAAGCCAGAGTGAACGTGGTGAAGCGTATTTTTCGCGGATAGGGATCGCGCCCGCGTTCGGCGATGGCGTCGAGACGGCGGTTGATTTCGACCTTCGAATCGGGATGGTAACGGTGCGGCGTGTCAGGTCCGATAATGTGCGTCATCGGCATGCCCTCCGCCGCGAGAGCCTTCGCCATGATGTCGGCCGCCTGTTTCTGATTGTCGATTTCGCCGCTGTAGGCGACTAGCGGCAGATTGAAGAAGTTGACCGCGTAGTCGGTGGCGTCATACATATGCCAGAGCTTCTGCTCCCACCAGGTAGGCGTCACGGTTTCCTTTTGGAACACCTTGAGGAAGTCGGCTGTCTCGCTGAAGCCCGCGCCAGGAGCGGCCGCCGCCCACTCCCCGGCGAAGTGCGCGCCGAACTGCCATGCGGCTGCGCCGCCCATGCTGAAACCGCGAACCAGGATCCGGTTGGGGTCGATGTCGTACTGGCGCTTCACGGCGTCGAGAGCTTCGAACAGGTCAACCTCACCCGCAAACTTGTTGGCATTGCAATAGCGCCCGTAAAGGTGGAGCACGAAGGCGTTGGGAGGCGTGAATTCGCCCGGCAGCCGCTGCCGGTCATAGAGAAAGCTGACTTCGCTCAGCGTCTCGCCGCGGCCGTGGAACCAGGCGTCAAGACGCCACTTGTTCGGCAGGGTGGGCGAGTACGTGGGAGGAACGACGAGTCCATAGGGCTGCACGCTGCGGTCAATCTTCGAGACGTAGCCGCGCACGACAAGGCCGGTAGCGTGGCTCCACGGAGCCTGTCCGCGGGCGAGGGCATCAGCCCGGTCCTGACCTTGGCGGAGCAGTTCTTTGCCATGGGCGATGTCTTCCGGTTTGAAGAACTCGTTGTATTCGAGGGCGTAGCGGACGGCGTCGTGGTAGATCTGAACATCGGGCAGGAGTTTGACGCCGCGCAGTCCGTCGAGGCTTTTGCGGAGTTGGGAGAGTCCGGTTTCAAGGTCGGTTCGATCTTTTGCGGAAACGGGGACGCCGGGAGGAGGCACGGGACGCTCAGCGGCAAAGAGGGCAGTGCATAGGACGAGAGCCTTCAAGGGTAGGCGTATCATGGCAAGTCTCGATGATACAAGAGAATAGCGAACGACGCTTCCGGTCCACGCGCCTGCAACCCTCAGTCGCAATCACAGGGGGGAAATTCTGAACTCAACGGTGATGCCGAATGCTCTTGGCCTGCGTTAAAGCCCTCCGGCCAAATCCGTCCACAACCGCCACGCTCCGCAGCATACAATCAGTCCGTTACGGAAATGCACAGCTTTCGGCGCGAACCTCGACCGCTTTCCCTAGGCAGGCCGCCAGTTGCCACGCATTCTTGAAAACGAAGAGGAGGCGTTCGGTGCTTCGGCGCTTCCTTCCGCGGTATCGAGTTCAGCAGAGTGCCGGCCGGCAAGTCTGAAAGATAGCCGGGTAATGCTGTGACAATGCGGGAACGAACGGGGAACCTCTTGCGAAGTCGACGATCATTGGGCTCGTTCCGTAGTATCCACCTCATTCAAAGGAATGGCGAAGGGTGCGAGTTGAGGTTTCGTCGTCTTGAAGCCTGACCAATAAAATAGAGCTTCCCGACTGAAGCAAACGACGGTGGGTCTTTACGGCGTGGTGTCCTACATGGTGGCCCGCAGGCGAAGCGAAATCGGGATTCGGATCGCGCTGGGCGCGCGCAAGGGCAGGTGATCGGTATCGTGATGCCCGGCACGACGCGTTTGCTGGTTCCCGGCCTGGCGATGGGAGTGGCCCTTTCCCTGGCCGCGACGCGCGGAGTGAGCACATTGTTATTCGGCATCAAGCCGTACGATCCGCCGACGCTCGTAGCGGCGGTGGCGCTGCTGGTGGCGATTGCCACGGTGGCGAGCTTTGTGTCGGCACGTCGCACGGCGAGTCTGGATCCGCTCGATGCGCTGAGACACGAGTGAGTTAGAGCGACAAGGACATGGCTGCGGACGCGGGGACGCGACGAAGAATGTGAACCCGGCCAGCCTGATCGCCGGCTGCTTATACCAAGGGCAAGCTTTGCCGGTGTCCTCCTTTACCTTCCGCTCTATGCGTTGGTGAGGGCACTGTGGCTGCAAGGCGACCTGGTGAATCACGATCTCCATCACATCGGGAAGGGACCGTGGACGGAAGCAGCGTACGTGCGGACGCGTTTGCTCCTCGAGGGCGTGGCATTGCGGCAGACGAACGGTGTTCGGGCCATGTTCGAGGTGGCTTTCGAGGCTGCCGACTGAAGCGAACGACGGTGGGTCAGCTCAAGGCCGCGCGGATCAACTGCCCGTGGACGTCCGTCAGCCGGAAGTCCCTGCCGCCGAACCGAAACGTCAGCCGCTCGTGATCCACCCCAAGCAGATGCAGAACGGTGGCGTGCAGATCGTGAATGGTGAACGGACTCTCCACGGTTCTATATCCGTACTCGTCCGTCGCGCCGATGATGCTTCCGCCCTTCACGCCACCGCCCGCGAGCCACAGACTGAAGCCGTATGGATTGTGGTCGCGCCCGTCTTTGCCCTGAGCGAAAGGCGCGCGCCCGAACTCGCCGGACCATATTACCAGCGTCTTCTCGAACAGCCCGCGCGCCTTCAGATCTTTGATAAGGCCCGCAATCGGCTGATCCACGTGGAACGCGTTCGCCTCGTGTCCTTCCTTGAGTTTGCCGTGTTGATCCCATGAATTGCCGCCGCCCAATCCCTTTGGCGGGACGATAGTCAACTCCACGAATCGAACTCCGCGTTCAATCAGCCGCCGCGCGATCAAGCACTGCCGCGCATAGGCGGCCTTCCCCGCATTCTCCGAATCGAGCCCATAGAGCTTTTTCGTCGCGTCGCTCTCGCCGCGCAGGTCCACCAATTCGGGCACGGACGCCTGCATGCGGTACGCAATCTCGTAATTGCGAATCGCCGCGTCCACCTGCGTGTCGCGGCCGGTCGATTCCAGAAACTCACGGTCCAACCTGCCAATGAACCCCAACCGCCGCCGCTGTTTCTCGTCCGTCTCTTTCGGTGTCACGTTTTCAAGCGGGTCGCCGCGCTCCGGGTAAAGAAACGATCCCTGATGGATAGCCGGCAGGAAGCCGTTTCCAAACACATTAATGCCTCCGAGCGGGATCTCTCCGCTACCCAGCACCACATATCCCGGAAGGTTCCTGGACGGAGTTCCCAACCCGTAGGTGATCCACGCGCCCATGCTGGGAAAGCCCGCGAACGGCTGCCCCGAGTGATAGTAGAAATTCGCCTGCGCGTGTTCCATGAACTTCACCGTCATCGAGCGGATGACGCACAGGTCGTCCACGCAGGAGCCCATCTGGGGAAACAGCGCGCTGACGGGGATGCCGCTCTGGCCGTAGTTCTTGAACTCCCACGGGCTCGGAAAAATCGCCCCGTTCTGATTGAACATCGTGCGGTCGACGGGCACCGGCATCGGCTGCCCGGCTTCTTTGGCCAGACGCGGCTTCGGATCAAACGAATCAATGTGCGATACGCCGCCCGACATGAAGCAGAAGATCACGTGCTCAATCTTTGGCGCGTGATGCGGCTTTCCCTCCTGAGCAAGCAGACTGGAGAATGCCATGTTCCCGAAGCCCATGGACGCGGTAGCAAGCAACTCCCGCCGCGACAGAAATCTCCTACCGGACATACAGGAACTCCTTGAGGCTGAAAATCACCTGTGCCAGATCGCCGCGGCTTGACCCGGCGGCGCCCGATCGAGCGAGGTAAGACGCGGCTTCATCCCGTTCCTGCGGCGTAGCCTTACGCCCGAGGGCTCGAAGAAACATCGTGTCCACGTCCTCTCCGCGCTCTCCCCATTTCGCCGCCTGCTCGATCACGAACGAGCTGTTCATCAGGGCGAGCGATTGCGCGGGTACATTTGTTACGTCCCGCTGGCCGCGCGTCGTGGAGGGCTTGGGGGCGTCGAAGACTTCGAGAAATGGATTCGTGGCGTTGCGGCGGATCTCCAGATACACCGTGCGACGTCTGTTCCCGTCAAGGGGTCCTTTCGGTTTGTCGCCTTTGGTCTTGCCTGTTTCGTGGGAGTAGTAAACCGGCACGGACGGACCATACATCTTGGGATCGAGCTGCCCCGAAACGGCCAGAATCGTGTCGCGAAGTTCTTCCGCTTCCAGCCGCCGCATGGGCATCACTTCGTTAGCGGCCATGCGATAGGCACGGGACGTAGCGAGCATTCGCACAAGCTTCTTGATCGACCACCCATCGGCCACGAACCGCCCGGCGAGCCAATCGAGCAGTTCCGGGTCCGAAGGCGGTTCTCCCAGTTTTCCAAAGTTATCCACGGTCTGTACGATACCTTTGCGGAACAGGTGCTGCCAGATGCGGTTCACCATCACACGCGCCGTCAACGGATTTGACGGGCTCGCGACTTCATCCGCCAGACGAAGCCGCATATGCGCGGGATCCGTGTATGGATGGCTGCCGAGCGCGGTCAAGTACCGGCGCGGCACGGGATCTCCGGGTCTCTTGAAGTCTCCGCGTACCAAAAGTGTCTGATCGCCACCCGCTTCTTCGAGCACACCCGGGGCCCTACGCGGAACCGGAACCTCTCCCTCGAGCTTTCGGTATTCGGCTAGGAGCGCAGCCACGCCAGGCACGGATTCGCTGCTGTTGGGAAGCACGCCGCAACGCACCAGATGATCGAGCAGCGCCGCCTGTTCTTCGGATGCGCGCCCATGCCCCCATGCTTCAACGGCCTGTGCCACGGTTGTGCCGGCGCCTCGCGGTTCTGCTTTCGGCGGCGCTTCGTCATTGTGAAACACAACTTCCCGAGCGCCGAACCAGGACCGTCCATTGCGAAGCGGCGCCGCGTCCTTTCCGTTGGCCTGGAAGTGGGTAACGTCATCCATGGTCGCGAACTCGATATACCCGGTGAAGCCCTTCCAGAACTTCACATCCCAGCGAAACCAGTCGAGCGAGTCCTTCGTGGGGCTGAAACGGAGGTTGTAGATTCCGCCCCGAGGAACGGCGTAGTTCTCGATGATGAGCTGCGCAAAGCTAAAATTTGCGCCTGCCATCAGGATGCTGATGAAGTCCGTCTCGATCCTGAATCGCGGTGAGGTCGCTACGCCGCTGTGCTTGCTTGAAAGCAGATGCGTGTAGACGCCGGCGGGATAGATTCCGCCGATGACGCGATCGCCTTCCGTTGCCACTGCAAATTCGCCAGGGGGAGAAGGACCCTGGGAGAGCCCCGCACCGTGCACGCGCCAGTTCTTCCACTCCGCCGTCAGATCCCATCCGCCGCGAGGGTTCGAAGCGGCGAATTTCCAATCGGGCACGGCCGCTGTTTCCAGGGCTTTCGTCCAGGCTGATGCGAGGCGTTCTTTGATCTGCCCTTTTAAGCGGGTGAGTTCCGCCCTGTTTGTGTTCAGATAGGCGTCGTCATCGATGGCGGCTTGCGTGGGCCGCGCGTTCGCGAAGATGCCGAAGAGGGCGTAGAAGTCCTTCTGGCTGATGGCGTCGAACTTGTGGTCGTGACAGCGCGCGCAGGAAACCGTCAGTCCCTGGAAAGCCTTGGAGAAAACGTCGACCTGATTGTCAGTCCACTTAATGCGGTCCTCCCATGGATCCACGGGCTGAAATCCGTGCTCGACCATGCGAAGGTTGGCGACGCCAATCCTGGATTCATTGATGTGCTCGGCGGCATTGGTACGGGGCTTCGGGAGCAGGTCGCCCGCAAGGTGCTCGCGGATTAGCTGGTCGTAAGGAACGTCCGAATTGAAAGCACGGATAAGATAATCGCGATAGCGCCAGGCCTCTGGAATGTCGGGGTCTCCCTCGCTCCCGTGCGATTCGGCGAAGCGCACCAGATCCATCCACCGGCGCGCCCACCGCTCCCCGAAGCGCGGCGAGGCGAGGAGACGATCTACGACGCTCTCATAGCCGCCACTTTCCCCCGTATCGCTCTCAAATGCGGCGATCTCGGCCGGCGTGGGCGGCAGTCCCGTGAGGTCGAAGGTAACCCGCCGAAGCCAAGCCGAACGCGTGGCCGGAGCGGCGGGCGTCGCCCCTCGCGACTCCAGGCGAGCAAGAACAAAGAGATCGGTGGGTTGAAGGGGCCAATGGGCGTCGCGAACCGCCGGCGGCTTTACCTGGCGCACGGGCTGCCACGCCCAATGCTCGCGCTTGCGCTCTTCCAGGTTGAAAGCTGCTAGCGCGGCGGGCGCGGGCGCCGTTTCCCCTGGCCACGGTGTGCCCATCTCAATCCACTTCGCGAGCGCCGAGATCTGATCATCTGCCAGCTTGCCCGAGGGTGGCATCCGACTGGGAAGTTCGCCTCGCAGGGCACGTATCAGCTTGCTCTCCGACGGCCGTCCGTTCACGACAACCGGTCCGGCATCACTGCCCTTGATAACGCCGTCGCGGCTGTCGAGACGTAATCCAGCAAACGCCGCTTTCGCGCGGCTGCTGTGACAGGCATAGCAGTGCTGGGCGAGAACGGGCCGTACCTGACGCTCAAAGAAATCGACCTGCTCTGCAGTCGCCCCCGCGGCGAGAATCCCGCCGGCCGAAAGCGTCAGCGCCACCAACCACGACGATTGCATCGGACCTCTCGCGGCGGCGCGTGCCGCCAAACCTTGACAAGCGACTTCAATTGCGGCCGCCGGATCATGCTGCCTTGTGCTTATCGCCGCACGCCGGACCGGTGCGTTTCAGGGCTCAACCGTGCTGCCGCAGCCGCCATTATACAACGCCGCGATCGCTTTTCGATGCGTATACGCCCGACCGACCGAGCGGCCCCAGAATGATCAGAACTCCAAAGTGGGTACTTTTCACGCAGCGAATCGCCTCGACTCCCAAATTGTGGGACGGTGCCCCCGGACCGCGCGGGACTACCCACTCGTCCCGCTTGCGCGGCGGACGCACGAAACCTCCCCGCGGGCGACACCGACGCGACATCGCTCGGGACATCCGGCTGAGTCAGGCCGACACCGCACAAATGACTTGGCCGAAAACCACCGAGCTGGTGGCGATGCACCGGTCAATCGCGAACCTGTTGCCTGTGTTTCAACTATTTAGCGATGGCACTGGACTTGCTTCTTCCACATCGAAGGGAGTGAACGAAATGACCGCATATCGAAAATCAATCGCGGCAGGAGTGGTCGCGGGCTTCCTGAGTGCGGCCGTATCCCTCTCCGCGCAGGAGACCATCGCCGAACCTCAACAGCAACTCTCCGGCGGTTGGCGTAAGTTCAGCGAAACGCGCCAGGAGGCGCGTCCGCTACCGCAGTTTGTTATGCCCGCCGGCACGTGGATCACGGTCAGGGTGAATCAGACGTTGTCGAGCAATTACAGCCAGCCAGGCCAGGTGTTCACGGCCATGCTGACCGAACCGCTGGTAGTAAACGGCTTCGTGGTCGCCCGGCGCGGACAGACTGTCGAAGGGCGGATCTCGGAAGTTCAGAAAGCGGGCCGAGTCAAGGGAATGTCCCGACTCGGTATCGAACTCACGGAGGTCGGCTTGGCTGATGGACAGCAGATGCCCGTGCGGACGCAGCTGATGGAATACGCTGGTGGTACGTCGAAGGGTCGAGACGCAACGGCCGTTGGCACTTCGGCGGGGCTCGGCGCAGCCGTTGGCGCGGCTGCGGATGGAGGCTTCGGAGCCGGCGTGGGAGCGTTGGCGGGAGCTGCCGCCTCAACCATCGGAGTTCTGGTCACGCGCGGACGGGCCACGGAAGTCTATCCCGAGACTCCGGTGACTTTCCGAACGCTCGAACCGATCACGATTTCGACCGATCGCTCTCAACAGGCCTTCCAGCCGGTTGGACGTGAGGACTATCAGCAGACGGAGTTGAGGCGCCGCGCAAGCCCGCCTTCGCTCGAACGCCGGACGCCCTTTTATTACGGGTTTGGTTATCCGTATTACTCACCGTACTTCTACGGTCCGAGCTTCTTCTACTATTCCGGGCCCCGATACTTCGGCGGTGGGAGCTTCTACAGTGGAAGGGGATTCTTCGGCGGGAGGGGCTATTACGGGCGCCTCCGTTAAGGTAAGCGGCCTGTCCCGCCGCTGCCGTTCATCCGCGCCACGAAGTGGACCTCGCTCTCCGGTCCCACCTGCTCCAGACGCCCCAGCGCGGTTACTTGGCCATCCACTGCAATCGGCGCCAACATTCCTGCTTATGGGGTGTCTGGATTGTTTTTTGGCCGCCGCCTGGAGACTGGATCGCCGCGCACCGCCTTTGCTATACCTTGGGACTTGTCAATCAAGAGATTAGACCATATCGGCGCAGCCCTCAGTCGGAATGGCGCTACTACCAGTTCCTTTTGGGCGTCGCGATGCCCTGTGGGCGTAGCATCCGGCGAAGCCGCAGCCCGGAGTCGCCGGTGGAGGTCAGTACGATATTCGCCTTCGGCGCGGACCCGCCTTGAGCCGACGCCCGGACAAGCGTGACCCTGCCCACGATGTCGCCGGCACCATCGACCTTGCCTTTCATCTCACCCGCTATCCGATCGCCTTCAACTGAAAGAATGAACCGCATGGCCGATGCCGTCTCAGGCGAGACCACTTCGAAGGTCAGAGCCCGCCCGTCCGAAACGGCATTACGGACAAGCTGGGCATTTGTTTCGCCTCTCCGTCCGATCTTACCCGACAACTCGCTGCTTCTCCGCTCGAACGACGCTTCCACCTGGGTACTGATCACCCTCCCGTTGCCGGGATCGGGAACGTCGATAGTGCCCGTCCACCGCCCAACCACGTCGGCTCCCGATAGCACCGTTGCTAAAACAGGTATCATCAATAAAACGTTCGTCATCTTTTCACCAGAATCACATTTCCATGTTAGAACAGGCCGGATCGAGCGGCTTCCGCGCGCGCGTCGCGTTCGAGCGTTTTGCGCGCCAACTCCGGCAGGATGCGCCAATTGCCGTCAGCTTTGTCCGGCAGCTTTCCACGCTCGGTGAAGTAATCGATCATGAGTTGCCGGATGTCCTCCGCCGACCGCCAAACGACCTTCGCGCCGCGGAACATCGAATAGCCTGCGCTTCCTCCCGCGCGGTAATTGTTGATCGCGATTCGGAGTTTCCGGCCCGGAGCCAGCGGCGCGCCCTTGAAAGTCAGATTCACGATACGGCTGCCTTCAGGCTTCGAGAGGTCGATTTCATAACTAACGCCCTGCGCCATGTCGTAATTAAAGCCAAGAACGTTTCTGTTCGTGAGCGGGCCCTTGCCGCAGGCTTCCCCGACGCAGGAAACAAAGAATCTGGCGGCATTCTCAAGCGCCTCCTTCACCATTCGTCCATCGCCTTCAATAGCGAACAGTTCGTTCTCGTAGATGTACAGCGAAGCGATCTGTCTCACCGTCACCGATCCCGCGGGTACACTCACGCCGGGATTAAATAGCGAGGCAAACGAGACTTCGGCCCTGGCGTATTGGAGTTGAACTTCGTGAATGGCCTCGACCAGGGCGCTGTCCCCGACCCTTCCTAATACACCGTCGAGGGGCACGGACGAGCGCGCGACCTCCGTCGAAAGGTAGCGCTCGGCGGCCGCGTGAAACGGCTTGGCAATTTCCAGTATCTCCGGATCGGCGGGCGTCTGGTCCGTCACCTTCACAAGGCTGCTCCTCTTGGCCGCAACGCGCCAGGGCTTCCCTGGTTCGCCTTCGAGCGTGAATACCAAGCGCGCGATCGACATCCCCCAGTTCTTCGGCTGCGTCAGCAGCACACCTCCGAGCCGCTGCTCCGCTAGTTCCTGGTGCGTGTGTCCGAAAACAATTGCGTCGATTCCCGGCACTGCTGAGATCGCTCGCACCATGTTTTCATCGTCCGGTGTTCCCTCGCCCAGGCCCGCGTGCGCGGCCACCACAACCAGGTCCGGATGCTCCCGGGCGAGACTCGTTACCGTTTTCCTGACGGCCTCGACACCGCCCTCAAAACGGTATCCGGCGTAGTTTTCAGGCTTCTCCCAGGTGGGCACGGCGGGTGTTGTGATTCCAATGACGGCGACCTTCACGCCGTCCACGGTCTTGAGCAAATAGCTCCCGAATGCCTGCGCCTTGGACCCCGGCTCGGGCTTTATATTGGCCGAGAGCCAAGGGAAGAGCGCGTTCGAGCGCGCCCGATGGAGGTTTTTGAGACCGAAGTTGAATTCGTGATTGCCGACCGTCATCGCATCGTATCCGATACGATTCATGGCCAGCATCATGGGATCTTCGTGAAGCGGACTGGACTTCTGGTATACGTATTCGAGCGGCGTTCCCTGTATCGTGTCGCCACAGTCGATGAGTATTATGTTAGGCTGCCTGGCGCGCTCGGCCTTGATGAGAGTCGCAACTTTCGCCAGTCCGCGCGAGGCCTGCTGGCCGGTGAAATAGTCCACCGGGTAAAGATTCCCGTGAAGATCGGTCGTGGCAAGGACCACGATCGACCGGCTCCCGGCGTGAAGCGATGCGACGGCAAGAAGCGTGAGAACAAGCGGAACGGGCATGCGGCCAGTGGTGATCATCGAGGCCATTTCAGTATAATCTCATGCATGAATCATCTCTTCTTTTTCACGACTCGACTCGTTCTCTCGATCCTCATGGCCGGCGCGCTGATGGCGCAGCCGTCCGCGCAGCCCGCTAAGCCGAAACCCGCCGTTCCAGCCAAGGCCCCGGCCGCGCCTCCCGTTCCCGAAGTCGAGCGCGAGACAGGTCTCTACGCCACGATCAACACCACGATGGGCGCAATTGTCGTGAAGCTTTACGAAAAGGAATCGCCGATTACGGTGCGGAACTTCACGGGCCTTGCCCGGGGGGCAAAAGCATGGCGGGACCCGAAGACAGGCCAGATGGTGCGCCGCCCGCTTTACGCCGGCACAATATTTCATCGCGTCATTCCCGGCTTCATGATTCAAGGCGGCGATCCCACGGGCACCGGCGCAGGCGACTGCGGATTCGTGATCCCGGACGAATTCCATCCGGACTTGAAGTTCGACAAACCGGGCCGCCTCGCCATGGCCAATAAGGGACCGAAGACGGGCGACTGCCAGTTCTTCATTACGGAAGCCTCCACGCCTCACCTCACCGGCCTGCATACCATTTTCGGGCAGGTGATCGAAGGGCAGGACGTCGTGGACAAGATCGCGGCGACCCCGCGCGACAGCTCCGACCGGCCAAGGACTGCGGTGCGAATGCGTACAGTAACGATTAAGCGCTTCGGACCGGATCCGAATCCGCCCAAGCCCGCAGCGCCGGCAGCGAAGAAAGCCGCGGCTCCAGCCGCAAAAAAGGCCGCAGTTCCAGCCGCAAAAAAGGCCGCAGTTCCAGCCGCAAAAAAGGCCGCAGTTCCAGCCGCAAAAAAGGCCGCAGTTCCGGCCGCAAAAAAGGCCGCAGCTCCAGCCGTAACACCGCCAGCGGCAAAGAAGTAGAAGGGCCTTCGAGAATTGTTTCTCCGAGGCAGTGGCCGCCCCTGACAAAGGGAACGCAGTAGAATGGGACTCGAGCAGGTGCTCCCATGAAAATCCCGGTCCTTCGTGCTACTGTTCTAGCGGCAGTCTGCAGCTTCACTGCACCCGCCCAGCTGTCCGTCAGGTGGGAGGAGCTGAACGCAATCGATTTTGTGAAAGCCATCGAGCGGGCTCAGGGCGTATGCGTGCTCCCTATCGGCATTATTGAAAAGCACGGCCCACACCTGCCGATGGGAACGGATCTGATCAACGTACGCTATATTTCCCTTCACGCCTCGGAGCAGGAATACGCCTTAGTCTTCCCGGAATATTATTTCGGCCAGATTTTCGAAGCGAAGCACGAGCCCGGCACGGTTGCCTACAGCGCGCGCCTCCAACTCGAACTGCTCCAGGAGACCGCGGGCGAAATGGCGCGCAACGGATGCAAGAAGATCCTTATCGTCAACGGCCACGGCGGCAACAATCACCTCTTGCCCTACTTTGCACAGGCGCAACTCGATTCCCCGAAAGACTACGTAGTATACGTTTTCTCTCGCGCGCCCTACCCTCCCGGCCGACCGCCGATGCGCTCCAAGGCCGACGGCCACGCAGGCGAATCGGAGACTTCTCACACGCTGATCTCGCGGCCGGACCTGGTGAAGCTCGATCAGGCCGGCGTGCAGTCGGGCGCCAACCGCAACCGCATCGACCTCCCGTCGAGCGTTTACACCGGCATCGGGTGGTATGGAAAGTATCCGGAACATTACGCCGGAGACGGCGCCGTGGCCACGAAGGAACTCGGTGAGTTTGACATGAAAGCTTCCATATCGAGTATTGCCACCGCGATCCGCGCCATCAAATCGGACCAGAACAGCCTAAAGCTTCAGAACGAGTTCTTCGAGAAATCGAAGAAGCCGCTCGAAACACGGCAATAGACCACCGTTGCCCGCCGAAGGGCACTTGGCTACCACCGGCGGGCCATGTTCGCGAAGTTCCGCGGCATCGATCAGATCCTTCGAGGGTCCCGTGGCGTCCTTGTTGCGAAGCAGTGCGGAAGAAGTTTACCTGCACCCCGTCAAATCAAAGTGGCCCGGAAGCCCGTTCCGGCCGGGCATCCTCAAACGTGCTCGCGCCCAACTGGATGGCTCTTCCCGGCGTCGTCAAGATCGGCGAGCGAAATGTGAGGGCTTCCAAGGCCGAACGGTGCGATCGCCAGGCAGAACGCGAGCCTGCGTTTTCGGGCGTGGGCCGGAGAAGGAAATCGATGTCCCTGGGTATAGTGGAAAAGCCGTGCAAGGACAGGGCCAGGGCACCAACACCAGATACTCATCTTCGTTCGAGTTCCAGCACTCGATAGACTCTCGCAAGTCCGTGCGTAAAGTCATCTGGGTTGGCTCGCTCCCGGAGTTCGCAGAGAGTGTCCACCCGTTGCTGCGGGGTCAATTGCGCGCGGGTTTGTGAATCCGCCGCGTCAGCTTCCTCAGAGCGGTTGAAGATCCTGACGATCTCCTCCATACTCCTATCTGACGCTGTGGCGAAACGCCCGTTTGCGCGCTTCGGGCAGATGCCGGATTTCGAGCGCCGGACCTAAGCTTTGTTGGCGTTACAAGGCGGGTTTCCTCATCCGGCCGATTGTGCGCGTGAGATCCTGAAGGAATCTGATAAACATGGCCACAAGAGCCGCCAGACGAAGACGAATACGCATCGTGATTGCGGGCGCCGGTATGATCGGACAGGCACACATCAGACGGATTCTGGACGAACCAGAGGCCGAGTTGGCCGGCATCGTCGACACCGATCCCAAAGTTGGAAAGCAGGCTGCCACTCTGGGTGTGGAATGGACGACGACTGTTGACGCCATGCTAAACAGAATCAAGCCCGATGGCTTCGTTATCGCGCTGCCCAACCAATTCCACTTCCAGGCGGGAAAGGCTGCAATCCATGCTGGTGTAGCGACGCTGATGGAAAAACCGGTTTGTGACACCGTGGAGGAGGCGGTTGAACTCGCCGAGTCAGCGGACAAGGCCGGGGTGCCCGTTCTAGTGGGGCACCATCGGCGACACAGTCCGTTGATCCAACGGGCAAAGCAGATAATTGAATCCGGCCGTCTGGGCAAGATCACGGCCGTCAGCGGGATGTGTTGGTGGCTCAAGCCGCCGGATTACTTTGAGGGCCGAAACTCGTGGCGTCGCGAACCCGGGGGCGGTGTCGTAATGATTAACCTCATACACATGATCGACGACCTGCGCAATCTTTGCGGCGATGTTGTCAGCGTACGCGCGGGCGTGTCCAATGCAGCTCGAGGCTTGGCGGTGGAGGATACCGCGGGTGTTATCCTGGGATTCCGCAACGGCGCTCTCGGTACACTCTCCATTTCGGACGCCGCCGCGGCGCCGTGGAGCTGGGAGTTAACCTCCGGTGAGAACAAAGCATATCCGCATACGGACCAGTTCTGCTACCTGATCGCGGGAATTCAGGGATCACTCTCAGTACCGCGGTTGGAGGTCTGGCATCACGGAAAAGACGGGGATTGGTGGTCGCCGATTCACGTTGAGAAGAGCTTTGTGCCCGATCGGGATCCGGCCACCCAGCAGTCGCGAAGCGATCCGCTGACGAACCAGATGCGTCACTTTTGCGAGGTGGTGAGAGGCACTGCCAAGCCGCTGCTCGATTTATGGGGGGCCGCGAAGACGCTCGAAACGACATTGGCCGTGAGGAAAGCGGCGGCAACAGGAGAAGTGGTGTATCTTCTCTAGTCTAAGAGAACTATGCGCGGCGACCCGGCGGTGATGGACAGTCCGGAATTCCGAACCCTGAATCTGGCGCCATCCCGATTGCGAGATCTGGCGGCGCTAACGTGAAACACAGATGAGGAGAGCGTCGCTGTTCGGCACTTCACGCTGGACGCCGAGACCCTGGAAACAATTCGTGAGGCAGCCGCGGAACGGCTCGCTAAGTTCGACATGCGGTTCAACGACCGGGGATCGCGATGCCTCGAGCAGATGTGGAAGGCGGCAGCGCGCTCCCAAGAAGGCGTTCGAGCGACCCTATCTATCTCTCAGCGGCGAACCGAAGCTCCTCAGGCCGTGAGGGAGTGTCCCGCCTTCTGTTGAAGGCTGGCGGTTAACCCGGCGAGGCGTCCCAACTCACCACCGAACCTAGTGTCTAGTTGCATTAGTTCTGGTACTACTGTATGTTGAGTCATGCGCCGAAAGTCCGCGAAATTTCAGCTCAGCGACGAAGAGATGAAGACCTTAGAGGGATGGACCCGCCAAGGCAAGACGGAGCACCGTT